>DASRDW010000021.1:0-5914 GCA_035652415.1 Candidatus Angelobacter sp.
GCGCTCGCCCAGCCGCACCAGGCGGGCCTTAAGCTCTTCATTCTGCAAAGGCACAAATTTATAGAACAGCGGAAAAAGGACTACAGGAGCGATCTGAGCAA
Organism: Candidatus Angelobacter sp.; assembly: GCA_035652415.1. Lineage (GTDB taxonomy): Bacteria > Acidobacteriota > Terriglobia > Terriglobales > Acidobacteriaceae > Angelobacter. The sequence continues at coordinate 102 of DASRDW010000021.1, forward strand.
AAAAGATGAACAAGCCAATAAAGATGATCCAGCCCAGCAGCCACCAATACTGCGGCGAGATACGGATCAGGGCATAGACAATCTCAGCCAGAAACGTTCCCAGCACCAATCCAAGCACCCAACCCTTAATCTCATCTCTGATCCACGAGCCAGTCCGCTGGTTGGAGAGGCCAAAGCGATGCTCCAGGCGAAAGCCGTAAACATCCAGCGCGAACCCAAGTATTTTGCTCAGAATGCTGAGGTATAGAACATAAAGGAAGAGATTTAGGGCGTAATGGTCGCCGCCCATGCGCCGGGCCAGTGCGCTGAGCGTGTTGGTCCAGCCGGTCACCAGCAGCACAATGAGAAAACCGAAGCTCAAAACCATGTCTCCAACGTCCAGCCAGCGCTTGGTGCGATTGTATTCGCGCGCCTCGGCAGTATCGGATTGCAGGTTGGCTTCAGTCGTGGTCATTGCGCTTGCTTCTCCGTTTTGAATTCAACGGTAACGAACTGCATGGGATGTGTGGTGTTGTTCACCAATGTGTGGGCCACGCCACCACCGGGTATCCAGGCAACTTCGCCAGACGCTCGCCTGACCGTTCTGTTGGATGAACCCAGTTTTTGTGTAAGTTCCAGATCAGAGACTGGAACAAAGAGATGCGGAGCATAGCGCTCGTGGCTCTCCAGGCGCGATCCGGGTGGAAACTTGATCAGCAAGACAGTCCATTGATCGGAAGAGATCAAGGGAAAGACGCTGGGACAAGCAGCCTTCTGTGCTGAGCACGGAACCGGCATCTCACATGATTCCGTACAGGTCTTAACGTTGCTGGAAGGCTTAAGCAATTCAATGGTGATGTTGTGGAACGGACGGTCGCTGTTGTTGATGGCGGCGTGGGCAAAATCTCCCTGAGTATAGCGGACATCGCCGTCCTTCAGTTGCAGGGAAGCAGGCTTTTCACCCACGCGGGCGCTGGTTACGTCAGAGTCGCCCAGGGTGACAAATAAATAATCGTAATTATGGCGATGGATAAGCGTTGATGCCTTGGGCGCAACCGTTACGTTGAATACACGCACGTATTCATTTTGGAGAACCAGGTGATGACTAGGCTCGGAGGTGATCTCCACGGACTGTTGTTGCTGCGCCATAGTGGCTGTGGCCAGAAACAGCAGCCCCGCAACACAGGACTTTCTCATAGATAAGATTGTAAAAACATCCGTTGCAGCCCGCAAGCCGGTAAACGCCTGAAAAACCAGTTTCAGAAACCAGTGAACCTGCGGGCGGAACGGATGTTTGTAGCTGCTCTTTGCTCTTGGCCTGTAACTCAGTGTTCGTGCGGCTTCGATGCGTCCGGAGATTCAGATCCTTCTCCGGCGGCCCGGCCGCGGAACTCAAGCACAATGGATTTCGCCGGAGCCTTGCCGGTATTCGTAATCGAATGCACCACTGGATTGTTCCAGGTGACCTCACCGGTCTTTGACTTCACAGTGGTCTTGGCTTTGTCCTGGTTCTTCATAGCCAGTTGAGCATCGGTGAGCGGGACCACAAGAAAATTCGCCAGATGGGTATGCTGCGGATATGTTGCTCCGGCGGGCACCGTCACCTGCGTAACTGTCCACTGGTCTGCGGTGATGAGTTTGGTTACCGTAGCGCACTTGGATTTGTCGGCAGAGTTGCAAGTTACCGGAACCGAACATGAATCAGTGCACGTCTTCTCATTGGTGGTCGGCTGAAGCAACTCAATGGTCACGTTGCGGAAAGGCGTGGAGGCGGTATTGGTTATGGCATGGTTCAACGGGGCGGAGCTGTATCTGACATCGCCATCCTTGAGTGTGGCCGCCACAGGCTGCGCGCCTTCTTTGGTGTTGGTAAACTGCGCGTCGCCAATGGATATACCCAGGTAATTGTGTCCATGATGGTGCATGAGGGTTGAAGCGCCGGGATCAATCGAGACTGCGAAAACGCGAACAAACAGATTGTCGAGCACCTGATGGTGGTGCGGTTCAGAGGTTATCTCCACCGGAGCTTGCGCTTGCTGGGCCAGTAGAGGCAGCACAAATAGCAAAAGCAGAGTGAAAGGTTTTCGCATAGCAGAGACATTCTAGACGCGGCTGCGCAGAATGCAACTGGAAAGCTCAACGCAGGAGTTGCCACCAGAAAACGAGCAGGACGGCACAGAGGATGGAGCCGCCGCCAGCGCCGATCCAAAAATTCTGCCACCAGCTATTGGCAGTGTGCATGAGACGGCGACTGTTGGCCACCAGCAGAACAAAACCGAGCACCGGCAACGTGAGCACGCCCGCAAGGATCTGCGACCAGTACAGCACGCTTACTGGATTAATGCGGATAAAGCTGAAAGCGCCAGCCGCAAAGACCGCGCAGGAGATCAGCACGTAAAATCGCTTGGCCTCCCAGGGATTTTCATCCAAGCCGCTGCGCCAACCCATGGCTTGAGCCGCGCTGTTGCACATTGCAGAAATGAGGGCGGGCAGCGCTGCCATGCCTGCTCCAATAAGGCCGAGCGCAAAAACAACAGTAGCCAGTCCCGGCCCCACTGCAGGGGCAAGCGCTCCGGCAGCCATCCGCGCAGTAAGACTGTCAGCATCGGGCGCGGAAAGCATCTTTCCGGCAGCAATCATGATGACAAAGCAAAGGCAGATGGTAAGAATGGCGCTGGCGCGATGCCCCGCATCTCCAATACCGGCACGATGCTTGGCCTTGGGCGACCCAGATTGCCATCCCAGTACATACGGCGTGAGTAGGCTTCCCAGAATAGCGATAAAAGCAATGGGATAACCGGCGCCGGGCGGAATGCTTGGAATTACGGTGTGATAAACCACCTGCGGCCAACTAGGGCGGGCCAGCAGGACAGCGGCAAAGTAGATAAGAAGCGGCAAAGCCAGCAGGGCCGCAATTCGGGTGATGCGGCGATAATCGCGAAAAATAAGGACGTACCAAACAGAAAATGCCGCCGCCGCAACAAAGAACATTCGGGGCAATTCCAGGATCATGGAAAAGCCCTCGGTCACAGCCATAAAGTCGGCAATAATCAGCGCCATGTTGATGGCTAGCACGATAGCGGCGCAGCCAATCGCTACAGCTTGTCCATAATTGCGGCGCAGCAACTCAATCAGCCCTTGGCCCGTTTCAGAACGAATGCGGCTTGAGACCGCAAAAACAGAAATCAGGATAGGAGCTGCAAGCAGCACTGACCACAGGAGTGAATAGTGATAGACGGCTCCGGCAACTGTTGCCGTAAGCACCAGCGCCGGGTTTGCCTCAGCGACGCCAGATACAATTTTCTGAAAGACACGCCGGTCCCGACCTTTTTCATCGGCTTTCTTCGTTTGCTCTGCTGTCGGCCAGTGCAAGGCTTCCGCAGCGGCAACCGCGCTCTCTTCACGGGATCTTGGGTAGCTCACGTCGCAAATCCCTTTCAATGCGCCGTTCATGCCAGAGGCGAAGCGGCCTGGAGTAGTTGATGATTCCGAAAGCTGCAATGGCAGCCATCAACAGCAGGCTACTGATTACCAGAAAGACTCGCGCCGCTCCTGTCTGTGCTACTTGAAGGATCACCAGGGCATTGCGTGGAGTGAGCAGCATGGAGGTAGAGAGGGCAAGCATGCCCAACCCTGCCAGCAGGCCGGTTACGTTTTTGGCCCAGCGGCCGGTGGCATGATATTCAGCAAAAAGCTTGAACCCGTACGAGATAAGCCCTGCAATAACAACGAAATTAGCAACAATGGCTATCCAGTCTTTTACATCCATAACATAGGGTATGACGCATCCAGAGCAGATGCAGGTTGTGACCCGCGGGAAAAAGAATCGTGCCTTAGAAAACCACGAATTACAACACCATGGACTAGAACACCAGGAATTTTTTCTTCTTTTTCACTGGTTTGCCTGCTGATCTTGGGCCTTCACCATTAGCAGCCATGATCACCGGCTTATTGCTCTGGTTCGGGCTGGCGCCGGTATCGGTGAATCCGGGCTTGATGTCAATGTAAGCCTGTTCCCGCAATTTAGTCAGATAAGCACGAGCGGCCGGCTCCAGGCGCTCGCTATAGACAGCTTCACGAATCCTGTCAGATATTTCGTTCAAGGGCGGTACACCCGCGGGGCGATGCGCCGTAACTTTCAGGATAATGAAGCCCTGTTTTGTCCGAATCACGCCGGTGTTTTCACCCGCCTTTAGGGCAAAAGTCTTGTCCTCAAGGTCTTTGGCAAGTTCACCGCGCTTGAAATCACCCAGCGTTCCACCCTGCGCGGCTGTCGGTCCATCCGAGCTTTTCTTAGCTACGTCTTCAAATTTTGCGCCTTTTTTGAGTTCATCCAGAAGCTGGTTGGCCTTGGCTTCAGCCGCGGCTACTTTTGCCGGATCTTCTGTGGCGGACTGGTCCTGAGTCGCGCCCTGTTGCTTGTCTTTATCTTCTGCTGCCTTGGGCTGCGTGGAGACCATAATTTCGCTCAAGGCGACTTCTTCCGGTCCTTCCAGCTCTTTCTGGTGTTTGTCGTACCAATCCTTAATGTCTTCATTGGTGATCTGGCTTCCCAGCTTGGACCCTACTTCCTGTCCAATCACCTGCTGGGTGACTGCGCCAATCCTGATTTGCTCTTTGAAATCTTCAAAGGAGACGCCTTGTTTCTGCGCTTCTTTCTCCAGATCGTCAATGCTGGCAAGTCCCATCTGCTGCCGCATCTGGTTGAGCCGTTTGATCACGTCGGTCTCGCCGGTAATGCCCAAATCTTTGCCTTTTTGCAGGAGAAGCTGCTGGTCAATCAAGTCACGCAGAAGGTTTTTCTGTGTTTTCTCCCATTGCGCCTGCCAATCTGAGGGAAAGCGTTGTTTGATCTCGTCCAAACTGGATTGCTTCGCTTTTTCTATGTCAGAGCGGGTGATGATGTCATCATTCACGCGGGCAACAATTTCATCCACAATGTTGTCGGCGTGGAGCGCAATCGTTACCAGAAGCAAAGCAGACAGAAGCAAAGATATTTTTTTGAACATAGTAATGAGGGCCTTCTGCAATTTTAGGGCTTATTAACCCTATTTTAGCAGTGATGCGCCTGCTCTTAGAACGATAGCCCGGCTTATTGTTGCGGTTTTTTCTTCTTGTTCAGCAAACCGCCCAGCACGCCTTTCAGGTCAGGTTTCTGCTGCTGACCTTGCGTTTGCGAGTTGTTCTTGCCTCCGAGAGTCTGCATGAGCGTGTTTTGCAAGTTGCCCTTCATGGCTTCTCCTAATGCAGGGCGGAACACCGGATTTGAGGTTGTTCCTTCAATCAGGAAAGGCAGTCCCTTGCTCTGGGTGGAAGCAGAAATACCCGTCAAGCTTCCCAACAGATTGCTGGCGCCGCCAGAAAGCTTGAGTGACATTTTGAAATCCAGCGCGTTGTTGCTGGCGATGACGCCATTGCCGGTGAGCGTTCCCATCGATGGCACATCAAGCACAATATTGTCTGCGCGGATACCATCAGGCGCCACCCGCAAAGCGGAGCTGAAAGTTTGAATCAGCGTATCCATGCTTCCGGATTTGTTGCCGGTGAACGCTGCCAGCGCTCCCAGCTTTGAAGTCAGGTTATACCCGGAGAGATGAGTGCCGGAAATGTTGACGGGGCCAGTGATGACCAGTTTGTCCAGCGGGCCTTCAGCCGTCAAATCCATGTTGATGTCACCGCCTTGCAGCGATGCTCCTGAAGGCAGTACCACGCCGAATGCGGGCAGCAATCCTGCCACGTCATTCACAGGCATGTCTTTGCCCTGAATCTTCAGATTGGCCACAGTATCTTCACCTTTTGTGGCCAAGGTGCCGGACGCGTTTGTCACACTCTTT
>DASRDW010000022.1:0-8904 GCA_035652415.1 Candidatus Angelobacter sp.
TCTCCCAGGCCATTGAAAGCTCAGTAGATTGGTCTGGCAAGAAGTTAGAGCGCGTCATGGGGCAGTTGCATGACTGGTTTGCCAATTGGTCAGGTCTCGGGTGGTTCTGCCGTGTTCCGGAGGACGCGCCACAAAAATGATCGTAAAAATCGATCTGCTCTACGGATGGCTGCGTAAGATTGGCGATTCCCTGCAATCGCCATTTCTGCTGGTAATCAGGCTCTACTGGGGCTGGCAGTTTTTCCAAACCGGGTGGGCCCACCTGCATACGATTCCTAAGTTCATTGAGTACATGGCCAGCCTGGGCATTCCCGCTCCCACATTCAATGCCTATTTTATCGGTGTCCTTGAAACCGTCGGCGGCATTCTGCTTGCGCTTGGACTGGGCTCGCGCCTGATTTCTTTGCTGCTGGCCGGAGATATGTTTGTAGCGTTTGTAACTGCTGATCGTGATGCCCTGCTCTCCGCTTTTTCCGATACTGACAAGTTTTATGGTGCTGCGCCTTACACATTTTTGTTTGCTTGCCTGATCATCTTCATCTTTGGCCCCGGAAAACTGGCTCTCGATACCTTGCTCGCCAGGTGCAAAAAACAAAAGCCGGTTCTCGCCAGCACGTAGCCCGGAGCAAATGTTAATCTTTCCATATGCGTGGCGGTCGTTCCAACTATCTCCTGTTGCCGATCCTTCTTGTCCTGGGCCTGCTCCAGCACGCGCGCGCTGACGAGCATGATCCTGACGCGGTAACGGTCCGCGTCCCCGGCGGAACCATCGACGTCAGTCTGCCTGACGAGACCATGAAGATGAAAAACCAGGACCTGCTGAATTGGGTGAAAGCTTCAGCCAACGCTGTGGCGGCTTATTATGGACGCTTCCCTGTCCCGCACCTCACGCTGAAGATCCGTGGCACCAACGGCTCCGGCATTCGCCACGGTGTTACTTACGCAACCGACGGCGGCCTGATTCTGATTAGCGTGGGGCGCGATACCGAGGTTGATGAAACAAAAGACGACTGGGTGCTGGTCCATGAGATGATCCATCTGGCTTTTCCTTCTATGCCTGACGATCAGCACTGGATTGAAGAGGGCATATCCACTTACGTTGAGCCCGTGGCCCGCGTGCATGCGGGGCTAATGTCATTGGACGAATTTTGGCGAACATTCATTCGCGACATGCCGAAAGGCGAACCCGCCACAGGCGATGAAGGCCTGGACAATACCCATACGTGGGGACGCACCTACTGGGGCGGCGCCATATTCTGCATGTTAGCTGACGTACGCATACGCGAGCGCACCGGCAACCGCAAGAGCCTGCAAGATGCTTTGCGCGGTATCTTGAATAGCGGCGGCAACATCACCAAAGACTGGGAAATCGAAAAAGCCTTTGCTCTGGGCGACAAGGCAACCGGCACAACCGTTTTGCGCGATCTTTATAAAGAAATGCGGGACAAACCTGCTCCAGCCGATCTGGACACGCTCTGGAAGAAGTTAGGTGTTGAGCTGAAAGACAAAGCCGTCACCTTCAACGACAAGGCACCGGAAGCCAACATTCGCAAAGCCATGGCTGTGCCCCCATCGTCTACGCCAACTCAAGCAAACTGAAGGGATGAACAAAAACGTTCATCCCCTAATCGCTGAGCACTGCCAGTTAGTAGTGGAACCTGTACCTCAACTGCACCGCGACCATTCTTGGATCGCTCACATGTGAGCCGCCAAAGCTGTTGGTGAGGTCGATGAAATACCTTCTGTCAGCAAGGTTGGTAGCGGTAATTTTCGCGGACCAATTCTCGCCAAAAGAACGTCCCAGCGCCAAATCAACCGTGGCATAGGCTGGCAGATGTCCCGGGCCATCGCCATCAAGAAAACCGGATCCCGCATACACGTTGCCGGAGAGCCAGAACTTGTACGGAAGCGTTGATGTGAAGCCGGTACTGACGGTTTGGCGCTGATCGTGGTCGAGGAAGAAAAATCCTTCCTCGGGAGGCGCAAATTCTGTGAAGCCGCCGGTGACGGCTCCTGAACCTTCCACAGACTGATGCGAATAAGCCAAGTGGAAGTCAATCCTCTTAAACAGTTTGGGAGAACGCGCCGTGGCTTCATAGCCCACAATTCGCGCGCCTTGAATCGTTAAAGGGATGAACAGGCTGGAATTGCCCAGGGCGTCGTGATCAAAGTAATTGTGTGCACCGGTGCGGAAGTAATCAAAATCAAGCGTCCATCCGCGAGCGGGAATAGTTAAGCCGATCTCGTGTTGCTCGTCGCGCTCGCCACGCAGCGGCAGAAAGCCGGATAGTGGATCAATGGCGGTGAAGATGTTATTGGCAACCGTATCCAGCGGCGGCGCTTGATAGTAACGGCTGTACGCGCCGCGCAGCACCCAATGCAGTCGGGGCAACTGGATGGCCACGCCAAGACGTGGGCTACCGGCAGTCTCAGTCAGCAAGCCGGAGAAGTGCGTCACGCGCACGCCGCCGGTCAACGATAGCCAAGACGTCGCCTTGTATTGGTCTTCAACCCAGAAAGCGCTTAGCTGCGCATCTGCCTTGTTCCTTGTTCCCGGAACATTCACCGGAGTCACCGTGGCAGGATCAGTGCTTTCATCAACGCTGTTGCCGGTAAGCCCAATCAGCGTGTTGTCATGCTGGTAAAAGCCGTATGCGCCGGCTTTGGCATTGTGCTTTCCTTTTACAACGCTCAATGAAGCCTGGCCACCGATATAGGAAGAAGCGCGATTGTCCGTGGTGACCACGCGATCCGCCGCATCACCCAGTCCTTCAAAAGCGGCGCGATTGAAGTGGTACGAAGGCGAAAGCGTAAACACGATGCCTGAACCAATCGTGTGCACCCATGAAAAGCTGCCGAAGATATCTTGCTCGCGTTCACGATCGCGTATCCCGGCAAGCTGCTGATCAGGATCGTTCGGCACCTGGAAGTAATCCGTTCTGCCGGAACCTACAAAGCGCAACTGATCGTTGGGCGTGACGTTGTAAATCAGCGATGTGAATGCTCCGCCGCCATCAGCTTGGTTGTGCAGATTGTCGGTTGTTGGGGTCTCCAGGCCATGATCTGTGCGATTGCCATTCAGGCTGAAGTAATAAGCAGAGCGGTCACTGTGGTCGCCAAAACTCAATTGATCGTCAGTGGAGTTGAAATTGCCGAAGCTGGTAACCAGCTCGCCCTGGCGTGAGCGCTCAAATCCTGAACGCGTAACCACATTAAATACGCCATACGTGCGGTCGCCCGATTCGGAGGAAAGGCTGCCTCGCTCCACCTCCATGTAATCCACGTCTTTTGGGTCGAACTGCGGCCCCACGTTGGTGGCAATGTTTGTATTGGGAACAGGCACGCCGTCAATGGCCCACGTTACCTGGTGTCCGCCGCGCACGTGCAGCTGGTCATGAACCATGGCCGCGCCAGGAACAAAATCCGTGATCATTGACATCGCGTTGGTGCGGTCAGCGCCCGGAGTCTGCGCAATGTCATTACGGCTCACCAGCGTCTCCGGCGTGGCCGATTCAGGATTAACAGTCTCAGGCGCTCCAGAAACCTCTACTGTTTCCTGGTGCTGGGCCACGACCAGAGCAAAGTGGGGCTCTTGTACATTTCCTGAACTTACGGTTACTGCCTGCTCTGCTTCAGCAAAACCGGGAGAGGTGACCATAATGTCATATTTGCCCACAGGAACATTCAATATCGTGGCGATTCCATCTTCATTCGTAACCGCTGAAGTTTTAAAAGCAGAGGTGCGGCTCTGTACTTCCACCTGAGCGCCTTGTACCGGACGGTGCTGCGGATCATGCACAATGGCCTTGACCGTTCCAAAGACTGAAGCAAATACCGGCATAGAGGCAAACAGCGCTGCCATCGTAATAAATTTGAAAAATCGTTTTTGCATCATTTCCCCAAAAGAACCTTCTCGGTTCCGCCTAAGCACAACCAAACTGATCTTGTCTCTTCAAACTCAAAGCTTTTACCGCACACACGCAGAGAAACCGGAGTGCGCGTGGCGTCAGTAAGTTTGAATTAAAGGAGATATCAGCAGAAGACTGGAGAACCAAAAATGAAAGAAGACGTTCTCCCGCTTCTGCTGATGCCGCGAGCTAGACGCGCGGTGGTCCGCGATCAGTGTGTGATGAAAAACCGGCGCTGATGAAATAGACCGGAACAATGTGCACGTTCTGGTCACTTACCGCCAGTGGGGGAAGAAGTAAAGGAGCGTAAGCTACTGAGGCGCTTGTCCGATGCCCGGGAACACAGCAATCCATAGGGCACTTTTCATCACTCTCGGCTGCTGTGATGGATTTTGTAGTAGACGCTTCAGCCGCATGGTGATGATGCTCATGCCGGTCACAATGTGAAGCTGCCATGGAATGGCAGGAAGCGGCCTTCCCTGTTCCTCCCATGCAAGTTGCCGCCATAATGGGCGACGTCATGGTGAAAAGCAGGCCCAGGACCGTCGTGATGGACAAAAATCGCCGCATGTTACAAATAAAACTATATCTTTGTTTTCGCCGCCAACGCAATCTGAAACAAAGTACCTGGACATTAAATTAGCTAATGTTGCGATCACTAAAGGCCAGCGTACATCTGGGGGAGGGCTCTCTATTCATTCTAGAGTATTGAACCAGCAGCAGGTTACAGCTGAGAGAAAACCCTGCAAACATTGTGCTGCAGGCACCCCCGTTATTCAGATGGATGGCGTTGCTCGTCCGGCGGATGCCAACTCGTACGGGCCGCCTGTCCAGGCAGAAGGCGCGGTAAAAATCGGCTCAGCCAACGCGATGCTTCCCCAGATAAAAATACACGGCTGGCGTAACGATTAGGGACAAGACCATTGAAACCAGAATCCCGCCGATTACCGCAATGGCAAGCGGCTGCAGCATTTCAGATCCGGCGCCCAGAGCAAAAGCCAGCGGCAGCATGCCTGCCACGGTCGCCAAAGCGGTCATAAAGATCGGACGCAAGCGCCGGCGTCCGGCCTGGATCATGGCTTCTTCCGGCGAAAATCCTGCGTGGGCAAATTTTTGATGCGCATCAATCAGCAGGATTCCGTTCTTAGCCACAATGCCAATCACCATGATCAGCCCCATCAACGATGCCAGATTCACGGTTGTGCCGGTCACCAGCAACGCAAGAAATACTCCTGAGATTGAAAGCAGAGCCGAACTCAAAATGGCGGTAGGCGCGGAGAAATTGCGGAATTCAAACAGAAGCACGGTAAAGACAAGCACAATTGCTAATACCAGGACCACGGCCATATCGCGAAAGTCCTTTTGCTGCTGGGCGTAAGTTCCGCCGTAAATCACGCGAATGCTGGGCGGAAGATGCAATCCAGCAACCACCTTCTGCACCTTAGCCACACCTGAACCCAGGCTCATGTTCTCCAGGCGCGCCGTTACTTCCACCAGACGCTGTAGATTTTCCCGGGTGATCTCCGTTTGCCCAGGCAGTTCATTCAGTTGGGCCAGCGATCCAAGCGTCGCAGTGTGGCCGCCCGAACTTACCAGCAGCGTATTGCTCATTGATTCCAGCGAGTTCCGGTTTTGATCAGGAAAGCGAACGCGAACGTTGTAGGCGCGATTGTTGGTTACCACAGGAGTGGCCAATACTCCTTGCAGCAAAGCAGTCGCGTCCGTGGATACCTCTTCAGCGGTAAAACCAGCCTTGGACGCGACCGTTGGATTCACTCGAAATTCAGCAGCCGGGCCGCTGGTGGTGTTTTCGATCCCATCTTGCAGGTCCACTACACCGTTGATCTTCCCAATGGCATCAGCCACCCGCGGCGCCTGCTCTTCCAGCAGCTTTGGATTTTCAGAGAATAGCTTGATTACCACAGGCTCCGGCTCGCCGGTAAGGTCGCCAATCATATCCTGAAGAAGCTGCTTCAGGTCTATATCTACGGAAGGCTCTTCCTTCTTCACGCGATCGCGCACATCGGCCATCACGTCATCTACTCCGCGGCTTCTCTTGGCCTTGAGTTTGACGGAGATGTCACCGGTGTTGGCCTCTGTCACCGCGGCGAGACCAAGTTGCAGTCCGGTACGGCGCGACGTGCTCTCAACTTCAGGAATATCACGCAGAATTTGTTCCACGTGCGACATGACGCGGTCAGTCTCCTGCAACGAGCTTCCCGGAGGCATGATGTAATCAAGAATGAAACCGCCTTCATCCATCTCCGGCAGCAAGTCAGAACCCAAAAAGGTGTAGCAAGCGAAAGACACCACAACGAGCACCACCGCTCCGCCCAACAACCATAGCGGATGCTCCAATGCCCGGCGCAGCCAGCGCTCATAAAATTCGATAATGCGGCCAAAAAAGCCCTTCATTGACGCTTCTTCAGCGGCCATCAGCTTGCGAATCTCCTGGTCTACATCGGAGTTTTCTATTGGCACAGCTTCCGGCATTTCTTTGCGGCGCAGCAGGAATATGCTGAGCGTCGGCGTCCAGGTGAGTGCCAGCACAAGAGAGGTCAGCAGGGCGACACACATGGTCACCGCAAGCGCGCGAAAGAAAGTTCCGTTCACGCCGGTCATGGAGATCAACGGCAAAAAGACCACAATCGGTGTAAGCGTGGAACCGATCAGTGGAACCGTGATTTCGGCTAGCGCGCTCCTGACCGCTTCAATTTTCCCTTCCCCGGCATCGCGATGCAGCACAATGTTTTCCACCACGACGATGGCGTCATCAATCACCAATCCCACTGCAGCCGCCAGGCCGCCCAACGTCATCAAGTTGAAGCTTTGGCCCAGGAGTTTGAGAGCGATAAAGGTAACGAAAATTGTGACGGGAATCACCAGCCCGGCGACTACCGAGCTTCCCCAATCGCGCAGGAAGATCACCAGCACAATTGCGGAGAGTATCAGGCCAAGCAGAATGGCATCACGAACGCTTTTAATGGAATCCTGCACGATTCCTGATTGATCATAAAACGGAGTGATCTTTACGCCTGGCGGAAGTGTGCTGCGAATGCGATCAACTTCGTCATGCACAGAATTGGCGACCTCTACGGTATTACTGTCCGGCTGGCGATTGATGTTGAGCAGCACTGCCGGTTTGCCATCGGCGCGGACGATTGTGTACAGCGGCTTAACTGACTGCTGCACCGTTGCCACATCACCAATGCGAACAGGGATACCGGCCTGAGTGCTCTTGATGACCATCTTGGCCAGATCGTCCGTGGTCCGTGCCTGCCCATTTACCAGGCCCAGCACTAGCTGATGATTACGCTCAAAAAGACCCGGCGAATCCACCAGGTTGGCGGCTTTCACGGCTTTCAAAATATCGGTGACGGTAACAGAGGTCTCAAGCAGCCGCGCTGGGCTGGGCGTGATTTGAAACTCAGGCTCCTGCCCGCCCTGGACAATCACCGTGGCCACGCCGTTCATGCGGTTCAGGCGAGGCGCTATATCATAGGTCGCCATTTCCCAGAGCTGCGTCTGCGGGACTGTATCTGATGTCAGGCTATAGCCAAGGATAGGAAACGACGCGAAGGTGAGCCGGTGGCTCTGTATCTGCGTGCCCGGCGGCAGTTCTGGCTCGACCTTGGAGAGCGCAGAGTCCACCAGTTGCAGGGTTTTGAACATATCCACTTGCCAGTTAAAAGACAGATCAACTTCCGCCGAGCCGCGGCTGGTGATGGAGCGCACCTTCTCCAGCCCTTGCACGTCATTCACGGCCTGCTCTACCGGGCGTGTGATGGTAACCATCATCTGGTCGATGGGCATTACGCCGTTATCAATGCCAATCACGATGCGGGGAAAATCAGTAGAAGGAAAAACAGCCACGGGAATAGTGAAGGCTTGGTAAGCGCCTACCAGCGCGACCACGATGATCACAAAGATGACTGATTTGGAGTTTTGAGCTAACCAGTGCCGTCGTGGAGCTGCGATCTGCGCACCGTTCCTGACCTTAGGTTCATCTGCCATTCGGCCTAGTCCTTTTCGTCCTTGGCCTTTCCGGCATCGTCCTTTCCGGTCTTGGCTTTATTGGCATTGTCTTTGTCGCCGCTGGCCTGATCGTCCTTGTCCGGTGCGGCAGGACTTTCCGGCTTCTCAACCTTTACCTTGGTTTTATCCGGCAAGCCGTATGCGCCCGCAGTCACCACCACTTCGCCGGGCTTGAGCCCAGAAACGATCTGCGCCTGATCTCCGGATTGGATGCCGACCTTCACATCGCGGCTCTGCGCCTGGCTTTGCGCATCCACCACCATCACCTGGGCTACATCTTCCTTGGCATTGATGAGCGCCGAAGCCGGTATTACCAGCGCGTTTTTCACCGTCTGCGCGGTGATTGCGATTTGTGCTGTCATCCCAGGCCGCAACTGCTGCTCTGGATTAGCAGCCTGCACCCAGATTTCAACCGTGGTGCTGTTCGGGTCGAGCGCCGGGCTTACCAGTGAAACTTTGGCGGGCACCGGCTTTTCCAATCCAGCCATTGTGATGGCGGCCGGATCGCCTTTGTGCAACAGGAGCGCGTCGCTCTGGGGAATGTGGGCCTTGGCAATAATCTGCGAGATATCCATCACGGTAAGCAACGGAGTGGAAGTTGAGGCCATTTCTCCGGGGTAGAGAGGACGATCGGTAATCACACCGTTAATAGGGCTGCGCACCTCAGAATAGCTAAGCTGCGCTTCAGAGTTCATGAGTTTGCCCTTGGCCGAGGTCAGTTGCCCGCTTGCCGATTTCAACGCGCTCTGCTTGCCCGTCGCGTTTAAGCCATCCAAGTGCTTTTTGGCAACGTCATAAGCGCTGCGCGCTTGCGACAACGAAACCGCGGCTGCATCCAAATCTTTTCGCGGTAGAGCGCCTTGCTTGAACAGATCTTCGCGGCTGGCGTAAAGCTTTTGTTGCGCATCCAGCTCCTGTTTGGCGGTCTGTACGTCTGTCTCAGATTTTGCAATCTCTTCCG
>DASRDW010000023.1:0-15643 GCA_035652415.1 Candidatus Angelobacter sp.
AAAGGCCGGACGGCCTACATAGAGCACGTTATCCAACCGCTCCAGCGTAATGGTTCCATCCACGCTCAGGTCAGGCCGTGCTCCCGGAGGCGGTGGACCATCCAGCATCACATCCACTGTGACCGTGCCTGCCTGTACGGATGGATCAACGCGTGAAACTTTGCCTTCCACTACACCGTTGTGAGTATCGATGTCAGCTTTCTGTCCGGGCGTAATGTCCTTGGCTTGAGTTTCAGGAATCTTCAATTCCGCTTTCAGATGATCTGGCTGTACCACTTTGGCCAGGATCGTTCCCTGCGGCAAACGCTGTCCTACCTGGACAGGCGTGTCCGTTGCCTGCAAAACTCCCGTAATGCCGGCCCGAACTTTGAGTGCATCCTTCTGCCGGAGCTTCAGGGCAAGCAGGGTTTTCTTTTGGTCAATCGTGCTCTGCTGCACCGCCAATTGAGTTTCAATGGCTTTGGTGCTCTCGGCAATCCGGTCTTCTTCAATCTTCTTGCGCGTCGCCAGCTCGCGCTCTTTGCTCACAGAGGTATCCAGCACAGCTTTTGCAACCACGCCAATTTTATTCAGCTCGCGATTGTTGTCTGCATCGCGCTTTGCATTCTCATAATCGGATTCAACCGTGGCGGATTCTGCGCGCAGACTAAGCAAATCGCTATCGACCTTTGCTTTGGTGTTGTGGTATTCCGCTTCTGCAGATTTCAGATCAAGCCCGGCGTTCACCGCTTCCTGCTCAAGCTGCGGGTTTGAGAGCTCCATGATGACCGTATCAGGCTTTACCGGAGTGCCCGGCAGAACCAGGATGCGTTCCACGTGCACGTCAGTCTCTGCGGGGATTAGACGAACATCGTCTGGAATGGGCACCAATGATCCAATGCCGCGCACTTGCCGCAGCATTGAGCCGCGCTTCACCGTGTCTGGCCAGATGGTGCCATAATCAACGCTCTGCAGCGCCGGCTTGAGCCGGGAGACACCCAGGGTTACGCCTGCAATCGCCAGCACAGCCACCACGATCAGGATCGTTTGCTTCTGGCGCTTCTTTTTCTTAACCGATTCGTCGCGTACGATATCCATTGCAACTAAGGTATATGCACAAGTGGTGCCAAATCAATGATACTGCAAACCGTTGAACGTGAAGGAGAAAATGTCATTTTAGTCATCTTAGCCCGTTTTCCGCTGTCCATTACTGAAACCCAGTGTTCGGAAACGCACACCCAAATCCGGGGCTGCTGACTCTCATTTTGACCCCTACATTAATATATAGACCAGAGAAAACTGTTTTAGTCATGCCAAAATCTGCTTTCCGGCCCCGGCTCTTCTCCACCGATCAATACAGTATTACGCTGCCTGAAGGCCATAAGTTCCCGGTAAATAAGTACGGTATGTTGCGGGGACTGGTGGAAAAAGAAGGCCTTTTTCAGCTTGAGCGGAGTCCGCTGGCTGATTCAGAAACTGTTTGCCTTGCCCATGATCCGGATTACGTAACCCAGTTCACTTTGGGAACACTTTCAGCAGCGGCCATGCGGCGCATTGGGCTTCCCTGGTCAGAGACTTTTGTTCAGCGCGCTTATGCGTCCGTAGGCGGAACAATCTGCGCTTCCCTTCAGGCCATGGAGCATGGATGGGGAGCCACTCTGGGCGGCGGCACGCACCATGCTCTTCGCTCTGAAGGCGCCGGATTCTGCGTCTTTAATGACATTGCAGTTGCCATCAAGTTATTGCGAAAAAGAAACCGCATCCGCCGCGCTGCCGTGATAGATCTTGACGTGCATCAGGGAGACGGCACTGCCGAAATCTTCCAGAACGATCCAGACGTCTTCACTCTCTCCATCCACTGTGACAGCAATTTCCCTTTTCGCAAGAAACAGAGCCGGCTTGATGTGGCGCTGCCTGACCATGTCGAAGACGACGAATATCTTCGCCACCTGGATGAAGTGCTGCCTGCAATCTTCGCCTTTCGGCCTGACATTATCTTTTATCAATCTGGCGTCGATGCGCTAGCCTCTGACGTTCTGGGCAGGCTCTCACTCACACACCAGGGCTTGATTCAACGCGATAAAAAAGTCCTGCAGGCGGCGCGCAGCTTCGGCGCTCCGTTTGTTCTTACTTCCGGCGGCGGCTATTCTCGCCCAATCGAACTCAGCGCTGAAGCCCATGCCAATACGTATCGCACAGCGTGGCAAATCTTTACCACGGTTTAACGGTTAATGGACGCTTGGTACAAGCCCTGCCGTAAGCATTGAGCGGTCTCTCCGCTGCGCATGGCAGTGATATTCTTTCTTGCATAGCCATGCCTTCTTCTACCAGCTATTCCGCTAATCAATTGCCGCTGCTTGAACTGGCGGAAGCAAGCCAGGCGGTACAAAAGAAAGAAATCTCGCCTGTTGATCTCACCCAGGCATGTCTTAAGGAAATCGAGCGGCGCGATCCAGAACTCAAAGCCTTCATCACCGTAACGGCTGAATCTGCTCTGGCTGAGGCGCGCAAGGCTGAAGCTGAGATCACGCGCGGCGAATGGAAAGGGCCGCTGCACGGAATTCCTCTGGCAGTAAAAGACCTGGCTGAAACCGCCGGAGTAAAAACCACGGCTGCCAGCGCAGTGCTCAAAGATTATGTGCCCGCCGCAGATGCCGAGGTAGTCCGCAGGCTCAAGGCTGCAGGCGCAGTCCTGCTGGGCAAGCTCAACCTGCATGAGTTTGCTTATGGCGGCAGCGGGATCATTGGCCACTTTGGCGTGGCGCGCAATCCATGGAACACCGCTCACATTACCGGCGGATCGTCTTCCGGCTCTGCCGCTGCTGTTGCCGCAGGACTCTGCTATGGCGCAATCGGCACGGACACTGCAGGTTCCATTCGTCTGCCTGCCGCGTTTTGCGGAATCACGGGACACAAGCCGAGCTATGGATTAGTGAGCACGCGCGGCGTGATCGCTCTTTCCTGGTCATTCGACCACGTTGGCCCAATGGCCCGCACCGCTGCCGATGCAGCGCTGATGCTTCAGGCAATCGCGCACTATGACGCGGAAGATATCAACTGCCAGAAGTTTCCGCCGGTTTACTATCCTTCTGCGATTGAAGAGCCAATAAAATCTTTGCGGCTGGCCGTGGCCCGCGACTTCTGGAAAGACGTAGATAGTGAAGTTGCTCTTGCAGTTGACGCAGCGATAAAAGAACTTGGCAAGCTCACCGCGGGAATTCAGGAAATTAATCTGTCCACAGAAGTCGATCGCACGATCGTTGTTTCAGAATCTTTTGCCTACCACCAAAAATATTTACCTCAGCATGAAGCTGAATATCATCCGGAAACGCTGAGGCGCATCCGCAACGGAGCCAACATCACCGCTGCACAACATATCCACGCACACCGTGAACTTTTGCATCAGCGGCGGCAGATTCTTCACCTGTTTGAAAAAATTGACCTCATCCTCACTCCCACAACGCCCGTCCTCTCGCCGACTTTGGCGGAGCTTGAGGCCGCACCAGATCAGCTCCGCGGTAAGGAATTAGTTATGCTGCGCAACACGCGCCCGTTTAACGTGTACAGATTGCCGACGGTTTCACTCAATTGCGGATTTTCAAAATCTGGATTGCCCATCGGCCTGCAAATCGCAGGCGCTCCGGGTGCCGATGGAGTTGTGCTCGCGCTGGCTCACGCTTACCAGAAGCAAACCGATTGGCATAAAAAGAAGCCTGCCTAACCAAGCGCCTCAGCTTGCTTTTGCCAGAGGCGCGCTGATGCTTTCCAGCGACTGGCGTTCCGCCTTCACACCCAGCTTCCACTCCATGCCGGCCGCAATCAGCATGAGCAATGCTCCAAAAAGATATCCGTAAAAGAGGTGCGTGCGCGAACCGCTGCCGATCAGCGCTCCAAATAGAGCTGGAGCGCCAACTCCGCCGGCCAGCGTTCCCAACGCATAAAAAATGGCGATCGCCATGGCGCGAATCTCCAGCGGAAAGATCTCACTCACCGTCAGATAAGCCGAGCTTGCCGCACAGCTCGCGATAAAAAAGATCACCGTCCAGCAAACCGTTTGCGTGAGGCTCGTGAGCAGGTCACGCTGAAAAAGCCATCCCGTGATCGCCAGCAGCACGCCGGAGAGCGCGTATGTTGTCGTGATCATTGGCTTGCGGCCCACTGTATCAAACAATTTGCCCACAATGAACGGCCCCAGGGCATTGCTCAACGAAAACGGCAGCAGATAAAAACCTACGTGCTCAGCCTTGACCGAATAAAACTCAATGAGCAGCAAAGCATAAGTAAAGAAGATAGCGTTATAAAAAAACGCCTGTGAAATCATGAGCCCCAGGCCAAGCAGAGATCGCGTGCGGTGCGTATGCACCATTGCCTGCCAGATTTCCTTCCATGAAATGCCGTGACGTACTGTGATCGTGAGGGGCTCGCCCTCAGGCTCAGGCAGCTTACACGACTTCCCTACTTCAGCTTCCACTTGTGCAACAATGTGCTCAGCTTCTTCCTCGCGGCCATGGGTCATCAGCCATCGCGGCGACTCAGGAATGAAATGCCGGATAAAAATAATGACAACGCCCAACATCGCGCCTAGGAGAAATGTAAATCTCCATCCCAGTGAAGGAGAGATGGCGTGCGTGTTGAGCAGCAGGATGGTGGCCAACGCTCCTAAAGCCGCGCCAATCCAGTATGTCGCGTTAATGATCAGATCCACATGGCCGCGAACACGCGCCGGAATTAATTCATCGATAGCGGAATTGATGGCGGCATATTCACCGCCAATGCCGGAGCCTGTCACAAATCGAAAAAAAGCAAAGCTCCAGAAATTCCACGCCAGCGCTGAACATGCTGTGGCAATGAGATAGACCAGCAGAGTAACCGTAAACAGCTTTTTGCGTCCCAGCCGGTCCGTGGCATAACCAAATCCAATTGCGCCGATAACAGCGCCAAGTAAATAAAACGTCGCGCTCGCGCCAACCTGCGTGTCACTCATGTGCAGGCTTTGCTTCAGTACCCCGCCGACCGCGCCTGCCAACGTGACTTCAAGCCCATCCAGAATCCACGTGACTCCAAGACCAATCACCACCAGCCAATGCCATCGGCACCACGGCAGACGGTCTAACCGATTCGGAACACAAGTTGTAAATTGCGCAGATGGCGCGGAGCGCTGTGCGGAGTATTGAGCTGAATGATTGATCTGTTTCGATTCAGACATTGTGCTTCTCACCAGCTCACAGTGAGATGCAACTTCGGCAAATGATATTGATTGCCAGTGGAGTTAAGCAGCGTTGGGCGGCGTTCGATAACGGGTATTTATAGGCGTTCGATATTACGGGTATTTAATAGGTATTCCATATTACGGCGTTTTATAGTTTGATATTACAGGCGCTCGGTAAACGAAAGCAGATACGCTGCAAACGAAGTAGGTATGCTGCGGGCACAAGCATATCGATGCGTCTGCTGATCGGCATCTCGCGACTGAAATTGGCAACTTGATTGGTATCGTGCGAATTCATCCCAATTTTTGCGAGCCGAACCAGCAGCAAAATTAGGACCGCTATCATGCGGGCAGCAAATTTGACCACCTGTAAACGCCCTGTTAATCTTGATCTGCGGGGTGGAGCAGCCTGGTAGCTCGTTGGGCTCATAACCCAAAGGTCGGTGGTTCAAATCCACCCCCCGCAACCAATCCTAAGTTTCTGATTCTGCACACCTTTCCTTCTCGACAGCTCAAAAGTGTAAGAAAAATGTAAAAAAACTTTGCCGTTTTGGGCATTTTTCGCATTTCTCGCGCACTGGTTTGAGCGAAATCCCCGGCGCTGGTAGATTGCGCAGAATTCGCGGAAGGATCAGAAATGGCTACTGCAGGGTTCAGCACAGAATCGGCCTTGTCATCGGCTCCTTCGCCGACGGACGCAGATGTGGATCGCTCTGTCGTCAACGTCAAGGTTTACACAAGGCACAAACGGAACTGCCCAAAGCGAGAGCGCTCCGATTGGTCAAGATGCAATTGCATGAAGTGGCTCTACGTGTACCGGAACGGCAAATGCAAGCTGGTCAGCGCAAAGACGCGGAGCTGGGAAAGAGCGGAGCAGAAAGCGCGCGAGATATGGGACAGCCTTGATCCTCTTAAGCAATTGCAGCGGCGACTTGAACAAAAAATACAAGCCGACAAATCGCAAATGGAAATTGCTTCAGCTGCTGGACAATTTCTTAAGGAAGTAAAGCGTCTGGAACGGGCAGAAGCGACAAGCGCCAAATACAAACTCACACTGGCACGTTTGGAAAAGTGGTGTGCCGCCCAAGAACCGCCGATTACACTACTGGCGCAGCTAGACGTCGCGACAACGCGGCAATGGATACACTCCTGGATCGGTGCTCCGACCACTCTTCACAATCAACACCAACGGGTGATCGCATTCTTCAATTTTTGTATTGAGCAGGGCTGGATCAAAGAGAACCAAGCCAAGAAAATCAAGAAGGTGCCGCGCACGCAGGAGGAGACGCTTCCCTTTACGCGCGAACAGGTTGATGCTCTCGTTGAATCGAGCTACTACTACGACAGCCGCGGAAATGAGCGCAACGGCAACACGGTCAATTCACGCCGGGCGCGCGCCTACCTCAAACTGCTACGCTGGAGTGGGCTTCGCGCCGGTGATGCAGCTTGCCTGCCCAAGGGTAAGTTGCGCGACGACGGTTCACTTTTCCTCTACCAAGCCAAAGTGAAAGGAAAGACCAGCGCGGCCGTATACGTTCTGTTACCTCCCGATATAGCAGAGGAATTGCGCAAAGTACCGCCAAGTAACGTTACCCATCCGGATTACTTTTTCTGGAGTGCCCGCAGCAAACGTAAAAGTGAGGTCTCCAACTGGGAAAAGATCTTCGCAAAAATCGTCGCTAAAGCTCAGGAGCTGTTTCCTCAGTTGTTCGTGGATCGCAACGGCAATGCGAAACCCGCACACCTGCACATGCTGCGCGATACCTTCGCCGTCGAGTACCTGCTGGCAGGAATGCCTCTCGACGAAGTATCCCGGCTGCTGGGACACCACAGCGTTACCATCACACAAAAGCACTACGCTCCTTGGGTGATCGAGAGACAAGAACGCTTGGCGACCAATCAACGCGCTGCTTGGGAGAATATGGGCATCAAACCCAAGCCTCGTCATGGCGTGAGGCACGTCCGACGGCGATTTACGAAACGAGAATCCCAAAAAATAGCGCCGGCGTTACGATCTCTGGGCGCGACAAAGCGGCGTGTCGGCTCGACTCCGAGAGGATCCGCGCAAAACGGGTGTTAACTAGCCCGTCTGAGCTTCCCGTACACCCTTTGTGCCACGCTTTCCGGAATTCGAAGCGTCTTGTAGCCTCTTTTCATACGGGTCTCATCCGTTCCCCATTCCAGGACACCTGGTTCATGCACGAACATGCGTCGAACTGTTCTGTCGCTTAAGTTCCACAACTCTGCAAGTTCCTTCACCGAATAATGCCTTTCAAATGTGGGCAGCAGCCGTAAAGACTTGGAAGCTGCAGTCTCCCCTGAGACTCTCTTGCTCTGGTCATATTGCAAAGACCGCGATGCCTTACGCGGATGTGGAACGTCTGCCTGTTCGTGCAAATCGGACTGATTGTTCAGAGTAGCTCGTTCAGTAGAAGGTTCAGAGTTGATCCCAGTATTCACGACCGTGCACCCCTTAGAGGTCAAATTCTGAAAAAGAGTTCTAGCCCAGGTCCGTCCTTCAGTCAAAACAAACGCCGAACAGGTGAGATTTGACCGAAAACTGATTTGGCCTTACTTTCGCAAACGCTTGAGGCGGTTCAGAACCGACCTGCTGAGGAGGAAACAGGTGTTTGCATCTCCCGAGGCTCTCGCAGAAACACTGCGGAGCACTGGATATATCGCCGACGAGGTTACGACCATGGTCGTATACCTTGCCAGCCAACTCCACAAACCCGTAATCCTGGAGGGACCGGCGGGGAGTGGGAAGACTCAATTGGCGTATGCGGTTGCGGTCGCCGCAAATACTACAGTGGAGCGGTTGCAATGCTATGAAGGCATCAACGAGGACAAGGCAATCGGCAAATTCGATGAAGCCCTGCAAAGACTTTGTGTTGAGTTAAAGGCGAAATCGGGAGCTGTTGACTGGGCTTCTGTGCGAACCGAGTTGCACAGCCAGGAATTCTTTAACGCCGGCCCGCTGTTGCGTGCGCTCCTTAATGACAGACCCTGCGTTTTGCTGATCGATGAGATCGACAAAGTTTCTCAGGAGTTTGAAGCCATGCTGTTGGAGCTCCTGAGCGCGTGGCAGCTCAGTATTCCAAAGCTTGGCACAGTAAAAGCCCGCAGTATTCCGTTCGTCGTACTGACCTCAAACGAGGAACGCCGCATCGGCGATCCCTTACGCCGACGGAGTTTCTACCTGCGTGTAGAGCACCCGACAACGGAGCGTGAGGCAGAAATTGTGGCCCTGCGGACACCCGATTCGAGCGTGGAGTTCCACGCCGAAATGGCGGGGCTGGCGAAAGCCCTGCGCGGTTGGAGTCTAGAAAAGCCACCATCAGTATCGGAGATTTTGGACCTGGCAGAAGCGCTCAAGATCCTTGGTCGTGAGCAAGTTACGTCTGAGATGCGAGACGTTTTGCTGCCGCTTCTCGCCAAAACAGAAGCCGATAGAAAAAAGCTACTTCTCCGCGATGGTTTTGCCAGCTTGGTTTATGACGCGCAGCAATACACGGCGGAAGCTTTGCGAGGAAAAGTCGCATGAAGTACACGATTTTAGTTTTGCTTTTCATGTGTGCCGCTCGCAGTTGGTCGCAGTCAGCCAATACTCCCTCACGAGTCGAAGCTGAATACTACGTCAGAGCGTACGCCGAGCATTATCGCCTTCCCGTTGCTTTGGTCGAGGCAGTCGTAGAGCGCGAGTCGAATTGGCATCCATACGCGATTTCACCGAAAGGCGCTGCGGGGTTAATGCAGCTGATGCCAATGACAGCCGAGCGCCTTGGCGTGCGCGATAGCTGCAATATCGACCAAAACGTCTCGGGCGGGGTCCGGCACCTGGCATGGCTGGTTCAACGGTTCAGTGGCGATTTCCGCCTGGCTTTAGCTGCCTATTACGCCGGCGAAGACATTGTCACGAGGCGTGGCCTCGGATATCGAAACCGAGACGTTGTGGCCTATGTGTCTCGAATTCGACTCAGTTATTTGCGCATCACCCAATCGCAAACATC
Source organism: Candidatus Angelobacter sp. (assembly GCA_035652415.1). Taxonomy (GTDB): domain Bacteria; phylum Acidobacteriota; class Terriglobia; order Terriglobales; family Acidobacteriaceae; genus Angelobacter. The sequence goes on from DASRDW010000023.1 coordinate 9,199, forward strand.
CATTTCCGAGGTAGCCGAGAAAGGGGATATACGATGAAAATCTGCCGAATTTTGATGCATCTGATAACGCTTTCTGCCGGACTGGCTCTGGCGGCAGCGCAGACCGAAACAGTTCCGGCGCGAATTATTAATCTGAATCTGGACGCCCATCAAGTCACGACTCTGCATCTGCGTCCCGGCTACGTCACTTCCGTGCGGCTCCCGGAAAGCGTCAGCTCGGTTGTGCTTGGTGATCCTGCCACATTCAAAGCTGAGCATTCAGAAGCCGAGCCCGAATTGGTTTTCTTCAAACCTGCTGTTCCGCAGGCAAGGGAGACCAATGCGCTGATCACGACGCGGACCGGACGAGAAATTTCTTTGACACTCACAAGCGAAGGGAGCGGCGCATCCGTCGATTACCTGCTCGAATACGAGAGACCCCGCAGTTTCCTCGTTCCGGCAACTCAGACGAGTTTTCTGATTGCGGATATCAAAGCGGTCGGTGCGGAGCCGTCAGCTGCCACCTCGACCACTTCCACGGAGAGCGAACCGGACAGTTTGCTGAGAAAAGAATTGAATGCTGCTCCCCGTTGGGAGGGCAAGGATCTGCGGGTTAGCATTGGCCATAGCGCTCAGGACGGGGATCAGATGACCGTAGCGTTCTCGGTATTGAATTCTTCGGCCAAGACAATTGAGCTGCTGCCTCCACAAATCGAGCTCGATGGAAACACCAAAGATAGACACAAGAAAGGGATCAAGGCAGAGCCAGTGCCGATTGAGAGCTATCGTCTGACTTCACGAAGGTTGTCGCCGCATGCACGAGCGGATGGAGTTGTGATTTTCGGACGACCAAACTTCAAAGAAGCGCGAGAGCGTTTGTTACTTCATATCGCGCAGACAGATGCCGTGGATCGTCCTGTGCTCGCAGCGATTGCGTTTGTTTCCCAGGAAAAAGGAGCTCCGAAATGAATCAGACAAATGGTTCTCAACATGGACACGGGACAACCGTGATTGAAGAGCACAGTCCGAGTCTCGAGGAAGCACAACCAGAGAAGGCTATAGAACAGGCCACACTTGCTACACGAACCCGCCAACGCACGAGGCAGGAGTTCAAACAGAACCGATTTGTGATAGTTGCGGCCGGTGGACTGGTCTTCGCACTTCTAATCCTGGCTTTTGCCAGTGCTCCGAAACTCAAGCGGATCAAATCGCCCGCAAATACTCGTGAAACCACACAAGCGACCACGGCGCAATCAACCCTAACGTCCCAAAGCGAGAGCCTCCTGCCCGTGATTGATTCCGGAAGACCAGCAGCAGCCGAGTCGCATGATGGAGAGTTGACCGAGCAAGATCTAGCTCGGACCGCTACGAGACATGCAGCCAAGACATTTGGCTCTGTTCCGCCAGCGGCAGGGATCGGCTCACTGGGGTCAATTCCGCCATTTGGCGAACAGCCGTGGCAGGCGCCACCGTACCAGCCTGGCATCAGTACCAACACGGGCATAACAAACGCAGCGGTAACCAGAATCGAGCGGGGGCCGGAGGTGAAATCATCGCTGGTTTTTGTGCGGAATGTTTCCACGACAGCAGCGCCGTCTTCGGAGTATCGAGAAAGCAGCCGGACAGCGGATGGGCAATTTGGACTTGGCCTCCCGGTCGGCAGCCGGCTTCGGGCGCGCTTGGAGTCAGCAGCAAGCACAGCAGTACGGACACCGGTTTTAGCAGTGATTGAATACAACTATGAACGCGACGGAGAAATCATCGTGCCTGCCGGCAGTAAAGCCGTCGGGCACATCCAGGAGGCTGATCGCTCTGGATATGTGCGGATTGAGTTCGATTCACTCCTCATGCCCGATGGATCATCTGTTTCCATTCAGGCCGCGGCTACTGATCTCGATCTACGCCCAGTCAAAGGCAAAGTTGAGGGCAAGAATACGGGAAAAAATGTGCTGGTGCGCTCGCTTTCAGGCATAGGCCAGGCCGGCGCGCTAGTGGTCGGTCGTGGCAGTCTGAACCAACCTTTTAGCGAGTCGGATGTTATCCGGGAGCGCGTGAGCGGCAACATCAGCGAGGCGGGGGACGAGCAGATATCGCGGTTATCAATCACTTCGCGAGTTGTAGTTAATGTCTCGGCAGGCACGCCGATCTATGTCGTGCTGGAGCAATCATCCAGGCAAGCTGCGGCGCAGCCGTTGAATCCGCAAGGGCAGCAGACAGTCAATCAGGCAAATTTTGATCAGCTTCGGCAACTGCTGCAACTACAACAAGAATTGAACCAGAACGCCGCAAAGACAGAGACAGCACCACTGCCGCAGAACCAGTGAATGCTATTAGACTTTGGACGTGTAACGGTGACGACTACAAAGCTACGATCCAGTATTTCCAGATGATTCTGGCTCAGCCTCGTTGCATTCCTTGTCCGAAAAATTACAAACCACATCTTTTTGTCGATTACGCTTCCTACGTGGACTGTATTCACGTCTTCGGGGCCGATGATCTCATCTTGAATTGCCTGGGAATTCTCCCGGCCCGCCTATGCTTATCAGATGACACAAATTTCGGCAGATTGTCATCTCATAATCGTCAATCGCTGTGACTAAACTTCCCGGCGGGCTCGCGCCTCTTTCGGCCAGTACCCACCTACGTATAGATACTCAGCCGTTAACCATGAGCCTTATCAGATGACGAAAATTTCGGCAGATTGTCATCTCATAACTTGGCCTTCGGTCGCAGCAGATTCCCAATCAAAAATACAAAACTGGGGTTGCAGCTCTCACTGAACCCGAAACATCTGCGGCATTCTTATTCCCAATCATTTGATCGAGAGTTGAAACAATCTTATGTTCTCACCTGCGACGCGCGAAATTAATTAACGCGTCGCAGAGGAGAATTCACATGAAACTTTCGAGTTGGGGAGCGATGCGCGTTCGGCTCGCTCTTGCTTATCTCCTGGCCATAGTTTCATTTCAGCTCTTGCCCCTGATGACATATGCGCAGAACCTCGGCCAGCAACCGGCAACCGGCCAAGCCGTTCAGGGGCAAACCGCAGCACAGCCCGAGGGCGCTGTGCTGAACCTAGTGAACTGGGTCGGCAACGTGATTGCGCCGGTAGGCGCAGCCTTGGCTGTGGTAATGGCAGTGGTCTCGTACTCCCAAGGACGAGGCGTAATGCGCTGGTCGGTCACGGCCGCCGGTCTTCTGGTCGTCTCTGGCCTCACGCGCCTCATTGAGTTCTGGATCCAAAACGGCACAGCGGGCGTGCAGTAAGGAATCGGAGATTCACCATGACGTTGCCGCAAATCCTCGCTGATCTGATGAAGCTGCTGTTCGACATGGCGGTGCCGGTCGCCCTCTGCACGATGGTGCTGGCTGGCCTCGCTTTGCGGCAGGAAGGCGGCGTTAATTTCCAGATGGGCGGCGGCTTTCAACGGTGGGCCTTATGGTCGATCATCCTGCTGACCCTCCCCCAGTTCCTGTCCTGGTTCGCGGCGCAAGGGATATTGATGCCGCCCCAGGGCGGGAATATCAGCAGCCCATGGATCAATGGCGTAGACACAAGTGTAACGAGCTTCGTCTCGAGTGTTGTCGTCGCACGGCTTGTACCTGTGCTGGCGGCATTTTTGATCTTGAAGGCAGCGCTCGACGCTGCCCAAGGTCATAACCCGCTGGGATCAATCATTGCTGCGATCTTCCTGCTTTCTGTTTCCGGCACGGTGCAGTTGATGCAAACCTGGAACAGCGGAACAACGCTTGCGACGGCCGACATGCTGACATCGGCTTGGAACTTCCTCGCCGGAACGATCCTGCCGGAAGCTGCGGGCCTGGCGGTCGCAGGAGCTATTTTCAACTACGCGCGTCATCGGCCATTCATGCCGCTGGTGGTGTCTGGACTTGCTTTCCTGAGTGTTTCGGCGATTTGGAAGCTCGTTCAAGTCATGGCCGGTTAAAGGAGCTGAAGGTGAACCTCGTCAACGGACTGCTCAATCTGACGAACTGGATAGGCAACGTAATCATGCCGACTCTGGCAGGTCTCTTCGCTGCAGCTGCGATCTACAACTTCAGCAAAGGGCGCCATTATCAGAACTTCGCCTACGCCGCTATGGCGTCGCTGATGTGCTCGGGGTTGATGCGAGTACTTGAGTCCTTCAGCAATCAATCTGCCTGGAACAATCCTGATCGCTTCTGGATCGCATTGCTGACGCTCGTGAACTGGGTCGGAAACGTCTTGCTGCCGCTCTACGGTGTCTTGCAAGTCGTCCTGGCAGTTACTCACTACGCGGGGCTGCTGGAGCGAATGACGATTGGCGAGGCCTGGGTACGAAATCTTGTCGCGGCAATGTGTTGCTTCGGACTATCGGGACTGCTGCGGCTGGGAGAGTTCTGGATTCAACACGGCACCGCAGGTGTGCCGTAGAAAGGAAATAAACGATGCCATTACACGTAACGCCAGTCAATCGAAACCTGCAAACGCGAGTCACATTCATGTTTCTCGAACTGGAAGACCTGTTTGTGGTGCTCGGAACAGCGGCGGTAATGAATGTGGTGGGGCATTTTGTCGGTGGTTCAGTTGCGGGGATGCCCATGAACCTGGTGCTCCAGTACGGCGTTCCACTTCTCATGGTGCCGATCTTGATGGCTTGCAAATACGGCAAGCCGCGCGGCTATGTACGAGATCTCGCTCTCTGGTATGCGCGCCCACACTCTTATTCAGCGATTTCACGCGATCGTGAACTTTGCTCAAGCTACATCAGGGAGGAATAGCTGTGCCTGCCACGCTTGAACAACGCGAACGGAAGCTCCGGGAACCTGCAATATGCGAGCTCCTGCCGGTCAGGGACTACCTCGACGGCATCATGGTCCGCACCGATGGAAGTTTTGTCGCTGGTTATGAGCTTAAGGGCCTGACCTCATACTTCGCGAGCGATGAGGGCCGAGACCGAGGGAAGCTGATGATCGAGGCTCTCTTGCGCTCTCTTCCCGAGCAAAGCATGCGTGTGCAATTCCGCTACGAAGTAGTTGAGGACCTTGGGAACCTGCTCGAAAAATATATTTCCGTCCAACGTTCGGAGCGAGAAGAAGTACTCGCGCTGGATGCTCTTCGGGTCGAGAGATGGACTAGCAAAGAGCAGGCCGGGGCTTACATGCGGCAGATCCTGCACGTCTATTTCATCTGGGACCCTGCGCTCCACCATCGCATCATTGGCAAACCATTAAGACCTCAAGGAAACATCTTTAACCTATCGTCACGCAAAAATATCGAGCGCACCAGACAGGAGCACCAGGATCTCCTTGCGGAATTTGAGAGCCTGCTCCGGGGCATCGAGACGGCACTCGAAGCAGCCGAGCTTGGAGCAACGAGGTTGTCCGACGACGATTTGTTCCGTGAGGCCAAACGCGCGCTTAATCCGCTCGCACCGGACAGTCGTCAATACCGCAAAGCCGGAGAGCAGTTGAGATATTCAAGTGCCAGGGAGCAGATCGCCGACGTCAATATCGTCGACGAAACGGACACATATCTGAATGTTGGCGGCGTCCTCTATTCATTTGTCAGTTTGAAGGAATTGCCGGATGCGACTTTCCCCGGCGTACTGCGTGAGTTGATCGGCCTTGATTTTCCGCTGGTCGTCGCCGCCCAGATTACGACTCCGGACCAGGCGAAGGTGCTCAAGGGTTACAAAAGCCGGCTGCGCAAAATGCAAGCCGCCCAGCGGGACGCAAACGGCGGTTATCGCGTGAATGTTGAAGCTCACGTTGCCGAGGAGCAACTGGTGCGGGTGCAGCAGGACATCATTTCAAGCTCGGTGAAGGCGGCCAAGCTGAGCCTGGTCATTGGCACCCGTACGTCACGACCGGCGGTAACGACAACCGAACTCGAAGCCGCCGAACGGATGATAGACAACCGGCGTCAGCAGTTACTTTACGCAATCGCCAGGATGAACGGGGCAAAGGCGGTGTCGGAGACCCTGGCTAAACGCCGCCTCTTCTTTAATTCGCTTCCCGGAATGGCCGAGGCCGATAAGCGGGACCAGGACCTGCTCACCTCCAATGCAGCCGATCTGGTACCGGTAGAAATGCCATGGCAGGGTACACGACGTTCTCCGCTCTTTCTGTTTGAAACACCCTATCGCCAGCTCGTTCCATTCTCTTTGTTTGATCCAGCCCTGAGCGACGCCAACATGCTGGTGATGGCCAAATCAGGCGGCGGAAAGACCTTTATGGTGCAGCAACTCCTATTGATGGCTGCGCGCGACAATCCACTGATTTCGATCATCGAGCGCGGCGATTCATATCAACCTTTAGTTGAGTTGATGGGCGGTCGCATGATCACCATGTCGCTCGATGCCGAGCAGACAATCAATCCCTGGGACCTTACAGCAGGCGAACGAGAGCCGAGCAAGGACCAGGTTGCGTTTCTCAAAAACCTGACGCGCCACATGCTTGGTGAAGGCCGGGCAGAAGATACCGA
>DASRDW010000024.1:0-10197 GCA_035652415.1 Candidatus Angelobacter sp.
ACAGGCGTATGCGGATACGCTCGGCCAGCAGGGCTTCCACATCTTTTTCACTGCGGAAGAGATATGACTGGATGACCGCCCCCACGCACCCGGCGTTTTCCGGCTGGCGATGCAGACGATGGACGAAATCCAGCGTGCGCTGCGTGTAGGCAGAGCCTTCCATGTCAACGCGCACAAAATTGTTGATGCGCGCCGCATGCTCCACTACGCCGGAGGCAATTTCATAAGCCATGGCCTCATCCACGTCCAGGCCCATGTGTGTAAGCTTGAGGCTGACGTTAGCATTCAGTTGCTGCGCCTGCATCCGATCCAGAATCTGGTGATAAAGCTGCGCGCTGTGCCGGGCTTCATCGGCGTTAGTAACGTTTTCGCCAAGATTATCAACGCTCACGCCCAGGCCTAGGCGGTTCATGGCTTCTGTAGCTGTGAGCGCGTCATCAATCGTGGTGCCAGCCACAAAGCGACGAGAGAGTCGCTGGCCAATCCACGTTTTCTCCGCCGCGGAGCGGAGAGACTTGCTTTCAGAAAGAGAGATGAACGCAGCCCTTAACAACGATGCTCCAGGATGAGTAGAGATGACGGCATAGAGAGGAACTTACTTTTTTAACATATCGGCAGAGATTGGGCGAGGTCGCTAGAATTTGGTAAATGGGTAATCTGGTAATTGGGTAAATTAGGAATGTCAAAATCGGAGCACGTTCATTTACCACATTACTCATACCACATTGCGCATTTACCAAATTACTCAATTACCAATTTGCCTTACCGCCCATGCTCTTCCAAAAACTTTTCCGCTTCAATGGCAGCGGCGCAGCCTGATCCTGCAGCAGTAATCGCCTGGCGATAGCGGCGGTCTTGCACGTCACCGCAGGCAAAAACGCCGGGCACGCGGGTCATGACGAAATCGTGGGTCTTGAGATAGCCGTCGTCGTCCATGTCCAACTGGCCCTTGAACATCTTGGCATTGGGCTCATGGCCAATGCCAAGGAACATGGCGCTGACGGGAAATTCCCATGCCTTACCGGTCTTGGTGTTGCGCAGCTTCAACGCAGTGACTTCGTTCTTATCGGGATCAAGAATGTCATCTATGACGGTATCCACCAGGAACTCAATCTTCTCGTGCTTGCGCGCGCGATCCAGCATGATCTTGGAGGCGCGGAAGTGGTCGCGCCGATGGATCAACGTGACCTTGCTGGCAAAGCGAGTGAGGAAGAGAGCTTCTTCCATGGCGGAGTCGCCGCCGCCGACCACAGCAATAGGCAGGTTCCTGAAAAATGCCCCGTCGCACGTGGCGCAGGAAGAAACACCGCGGCCGATCAGCTTGTGTTCATTGGGCAGGCCCAGCCAGCGGGCAGACGCGCCACTGGCGATGATGAGCGTGCGCGTAGTTACAATCCTGCCGCCGCCAAAATCGAGCTTAAAAGGCCGTGCTTCCAGATCAGCCTTGACCAGATGGCCGTTCATAAATTCCGCGCCAAAGCGCGTGGCCTGCTTGCGGATGTTTTCAATCAGATCAGGACCTTGAATTCCATCAGGGAAGCCGGGAAAGTTTTCCACCAGCGTGGTCAGCGAGAGCTGGCCGCCCGGCTCGTGTCCTTCAATCACCAACGGCTTCAGATTGGCGCGCGCCGCATAGATAGCGGCGGTCAAACCGGAACAACCGGTCCCCAGAATCACTGTATCGCGAACGGAATTTTCCATAGCACCCATTAGATTCATGATCTTCAATATGGTTTCAAGGCTTGGCTGCGGGCTGTTTTTTCTGTTTCTGGGCCACCCCGGTCTTCTTAGTAGCGGGATTGAGCCAGGCAATATCTGAGCGGAACTCTGTCCGCAATCTCAGCGCGGCCCGGTATTGCGCCATAATTTCAGAAGCCTGGCGGAATATGGGATCATACGCGCTCTGGTCAGCGTCTGGACAGCGCGTGAGCACGGCGGAGCTTTTGTTGAGGCGCTCAATCCTTACACGCGTGGCAGGAGTATCAACAGAAAGCACGGCCGTCGGCGAGGCAGAACCGGCAGAGACTCGGTCTTCCAGCACCAGCTCAAGAAAATCCTTGGTATCACGAGGGTGCAGAACCAGGGTCTCAATGGTGTTGGTGGAATCCGTGCTCATGGAGTACTGCGCGGTCAGGAGCGGCGAGTCGGCGGCAAAGTCGCGGCGCAGGCGCACAAACCGCGAGTCTGGCGCATCTTTTAGCGTGGTGCGCCCGCGAGAAATCTCAAAATCAGTACTGAACACTGGTTTGGCCTTTACTGCAGCCAGCGCTCCATTAATGACTTCCTGTTCTTCTTTTCCCGGCGTGCAAACGTTCAGATAGTTTACCTTGACCTGGGGTTTGCCCTCTGAGGATTGTGGTACGGCCGGTTGTTGCTGCTGGGCAATGGCTGCGCCTGCCAGCAAAATGGGAAGAAATAAAGCCTGTTTCAACACGGTTGGGATTGTAGCATTGCTTTCTTTCTGAAATCCCGGCCGAAGGGAGCGACACTTATAGAACCCAAGATCTTTCGGGCGATAGTTGCGTGCCGGCCTTAGTTTTTATGACGATAGGGATCCTTCACCCGCACTGAGTTAAATCAGGCGCAAGGATGACAACTGCGCTGGGCTCGGGATCGCTGCAAAAGATCATTTCTTCAAATAGCTATCCACCCACTCATCCACGGTTATGTACCAGAGCTGGCTGTTCTGCGGCTTGAGCACCCAGTGGCCTTCATCGGGGAAATAGAGCATCTTAGACGGAATCTTCAGCCGCTGTAGCGTGGTGAAGAGCTGGAAGCCCTCTGAAACATCTAGGCGATAATCCAGTTGGCTGTGCACCACCAGCGTGGGAGTTTTGAACTGCGTAGCAAAAAGGTGCGGTGACCACTTGCGATACCCTTCGCGGTTGTTCCACGGCGTGCCGCCGAACTCCCACTCCGGGAACCAAAGCTCTTCTGTGCTGCCGTAAGCGGATTCGGTGTTGAACATGCCGTCATGGGAAACCAGGCACTTAAAGCGATTGGTATGGCCAAGAATCCAGTCGATCATGTAGCCGCCATAGCTCGCGCCCAGCGCGCATTCGCGGTCTCTGTCGATGAACGGATAAGTTTTCTCCGCGTAGTCCAAGCCATCCATTAGATCAACATACGGCGCTCCACCCCAGTCTTTGTTCACGCCGTCAATAAAGGCTTGGCCGTAGCCGGTGCTTCCACGAGGGTTCACCATGATTACAACGTAGCCGTCAGCGGCAAAAAGCTCGGCGTTCCAGCGGTAAGACCATTCGTCGCCCCACTGTCCTTGCGGCCCGCCGTGGATCAGGAACTTTACCGGATATTTCTTTGTTTTATCGAAATCAGGAGGCTTGAGCAGAAAGCCCTGCACTTTGGTCCCGCCAGCGCCGGCAAACCAGAACGACTCAATTGGTTCCATAGCGATATCGGCCAAAATCTGATCGTTCAAGTGGCTGAGCTGTTCGGCCTTTTTGCTGCTGAGGTCAAGTTTGTAAACTTCGGTTGGCGCTTGCACGGAAAGCCGTGTGAACAACAAGGTTTTTCCGTCTGGAGTAACGTGCACTTCATCGTTTACGCCGCGGGTAACTTCCTGGATGGCGTGGGCGTTCGCATGCCCGGCTGTTGCCGCCTGCACATCAAGCCGGTAGAGCGGCGTCTCGCCTTTGTCTTCTGAGGCGAAGTAGATATATTTGGAATCGGGCGTCCAGGCAAACGCTTCCACCCAGCTATCAAAGCCTTCAGTCAAGTTCTTGATTTGCCCCGATGTGCGGTCATAGACCACAAGCCTGAAGCGGTCGCTTTCATATCCGGCGCGCTTCTGCATGCGCCACGCGATCCATTTGCCGTCCGGTGAATAGACTGGGTTCGAGTCGCCGCCTGGACTGGTGGAAATCTTCTTCGGTTCGCCGCCCGTGACCGGCACTACAAAGATGTCATTGTTCGTGCTGATGGCTCCCACTTCGTCAATGTTGCTGGTGTAGGCCATCTCTTTGCCATCGGGAGAAAAGTTATAAAAATCTGCGCCGCCAAGGTTGAAAGGCGGAACATCGTGGTCGCCGGGAGTCAGATTTTTGGCAACTCCGCCTTCCGCCGGCACCACAAACAGGTGACTGCGCTTGCCCTCGGTGAAGTGGTTCCAATGGCGAAAGAGCAGGTGAGTGAATATCAGCGCCTTCAATTTTGAGTTGGCTTTGGCCTCATCTCTCGCCTTGTTGCAGGCATCGTCCGCACAGTCGGGATAAACCGTAGATATAAAGGCAATGTTCTTGCCATCGGGCGACCAGATTGCGCCATCTGCCTCAGTGGAGATGCTGGTAATCTTTTTGGGAGCGCTGCTGCCCGCCGTTCCGCTGTTGGGATCAAAGCTGTTTACCCAGACTTGCGAGCCGCCGTCAGTAGAAGTAATGAAGAGATAGCTCTGCCCGTCTGGCGACCAGCGGCCATTGCTTTCGCCGGCCGCGGTGGAAGGTAGTTCATGGGCCTCTCCGCCAGCCAATGGAACAACCCACAGGTGCGAAGTTTTCTTGTTTGCTTTGAGATCGACATCCACGGCAGAGAACATGACCCATTTGCCGTTTGGGGAGACTACGGGATCGTCAACCCGCTTGAGCGCCATCATGTCTTCAAACGTAAAGGTTTTTTTTGACGGAGCTTGAGCAGAAAGCTCACCAAAAACCCCGCCAATGGGTAAAATAGCGGCGAGCAGGAAAACTGACAGCGAAAAACGGCGCATCTTGGATTTCCTCCCAGGAAGCACGCTAGTGTAAAGCCTTTTCTGTTTTGAGGCCAGCACAGGCGTGGCAGCCATGTTGCTTAAGGTTTTTCGGCGCGCAACTTATCAGAGGGAATTCATGAATTTTTCCAAGCCTGGCCTTTGGATTGTTTTGCTTTCGCTTGTCCTGCTCGCTCCTGCTGCCTCACCGGCTGAAACCAACTGCGAAGAAGGCTCAGGTCCTTTGAACACGGCCCAGCCGAAGGGAATAACCCCGGAGGAGATCATCCAGAAATTTACTGCTCGTGAAGAGCAGTTCCGCGAGGCCCGCAATAATTACACCTACACCCAGGACATAACGGTGCAGGAGCTTGATGGCGACAACAAGGTGACCGGAGAATATCGCCTGGTGCAAGACATCACGTATGACGACAAGGGAGGGCGGATTGAGAACGTCACTTTTGCTCCGCAAAGTTCGCTGCGGCAACTTAGCCTGACCAAGGAAGATTTCGACGATTTCCGCTACAAAATGGCCTTTGTTATGACCACGTCTGAGCTGCCGCAGTACAACGTGCTTTACGTGGGACAGCAGCACGTGGACGAGATTGATACTTATGTCTTTGATACCGCGCCCAAGACGATTGAGAAAGGCCAACGCTATTTTCAAGGGCGAATCTGGGTTGATCAGCACGATATGCAGATCGTGAAGAACTGCGGAAAGACCGTACCGCAGACAATAGCCAATCCCAAAAAAAAGAACGCGCAAGAGAACCTTTCTCCCAAATTTGTCTCTTATCGTGAACAGATTGACGGCCAATATTGGTTCCCCACCTACATACGCGCTGATGACACACTCCATTTCCGTTTTGGCGATATACAGATGCGCGAGATCATCAAGCTGACGAATTACAAACGGTTCGGTGCGCGCACAAAGATCGTATTCAAAGGTGAAGTAAAGGACGACAACTCCAAGCCCGACGCGAAAAAACCTTAAGAACTTGTCCTCCTTAATTCCAAAGGGTCATCGGCAGCGAGGCCCTTTCTTATTTTTATTTGTTAAGCGGACGGCTACAAGGCTTCTACGCTCGCGAGCAGAGCATCTAAACAAAAAAGAAATCTGGAAGGAAAAGGGCTCCATGAGGAATCCAAAGCTCGCGTTAAGCGTGTGTGCGCTTACTTTTGTCTTCTTGCTGCCATTGGCGCTTGTGGGGCAGTCAGCTGAGACAAATTGTGAAGATGGCAACGGGCCGCTGAATCCGGCGCAGCCGCAGGGGATCACCGTACAGGAGTTGATTCAGAAATTCGCCGGCAAGGAAGCGATCTTCAAAGACGCCCGCAATCACTACACTTATACGCAGGATGTAATCGTCCAAACGCTGGATGGCGATACGGTGGACGGGGAGTTTCACCAAACCACGGACGTTCTCTATGACGATCAAGGCCGGCGTATTGAAAAAGTGACCTATGCGCCCCAGAGCACGCTGCAACGTATCATCATGACCAAGGAAGATTTCGACGATTTCCGCAATCGTCTTCCTTTTGTACTGACCTCGCAAGAGCTGGGGGAATACAACATTCTCTATGCTGGGCAGCAGCATGTGGATGAACTGGATACGTACGTCTTCGATATCGCTCCCAAAAAGGTGGATAAAAACGGAGGGCCGCGGTATTTCCAGGGACGCATCTGGGTGGACAACCGGGATTTTCAAATCGTGAAGACGTGCGGCAAGAACGTGCCCGAGATCCGCAAGAAGAATGAAGAGAACCTTACTCCCAAGTTTGTAACCTATCGGCAACAGATTGACGGCCAATACTGGTTTCCCACCTACACGCGCGCCGATGACGTGCTGCATTTTTCGAGTGGTGACGTCGAAGTCAGAGAAATTGTGAAATATTCCAATTACAAACGCTTTGGCGTGAAGACGAAAATTATCTATGGCGGCGAGGTCAAAAATAATGGAACAGAACCGCCGAAATAAAAGTTAGCCGCGAATGCACGCGAATCAACACGAATGAATTAAGTTTTTTTATCTTCTAGCGGATTTAGATTCGCGTACTTTCGCGGCCTATTCCTGCTTAGTGATGAAGAAGCCACATGGCCCAGCCGGCCAGGAACATCCCTATCATGGCCACAGCAAAGCAGTAAGCGCCATAGCGGATCATTTCGTTGGTGGTATTGCGCTGGGTGATGCCGAAAACGACGGAGAAAAACAGGGCAAACAGCGCCGCCGCGCTAAAGTGAGAGAGTTGCAGGAGCAGGATCATTGCTTCTTTCCAATGGCGATGTGGTAAGCGTCAACGGCAGCCATAATATTCAAAAGCCCAGCTACCACAATATATTTTGTTCCGTAGTCAGCGCCTGCGGTGGTGATGTTGGCGCCGCCCCACTCAAAGATTCGCCCCAGAATGTAAAGAGCGCCCGAGCCAAGATCGCCGATGAATCCCAGGATATCCAGCAAATCGCCGGTGTTCGGCTTGTAGATTTTTCCTTCCATGGCCAAGCCGGAGACGAACATGGCAACAATGCAAGCCATGAGCAGCAGGCCGCGTATCCAGCGCTTCTGGATCAGGTGACCCGCGCCGGGAATCAGCCAGGCAATGGCCGGAGCCAATGCAGCAATCGGGGTAAGAGCAACTGGGGCGGATGCGGTCTGCGCAGCAGGTGTGGTTGTCTCGGTTTTTGCCATCAAATAAGGACCAGTTCGTTCTGAATTTTACCTGTAACTTCCGCCGCGCCATTGCGCGTGAGCACGTTCACCTCACTGCGCACGCCAAATTCCGGCAGATAAATGCCCGGCTCAATTGAGAAACAGGTGTTGGGAATAATTTCGCGGTCATCCTTGGTTTCAAGGTTATCCATATTGGCGCCGTTGCCGTGGACGTTAACTCCAATGGAATGGCCGGTGCGATGGGTAAAGTACTGCGCATAGCCCGCGTTGTTAATGTGCTCACGCGTGGCCTGATCGACTTCCCATCCAGCAATGCGGCGCTTCGCAGCAAATGCTTCCGCTACCTTCTTAATCCCCGCATCGCGCGCTCCGCTGACGACGTTGAAAATTTCTACCTGCCGGTCTGACGGTGTCCCGATCACTCCGGTCCAGGTAATGTCGTAATAAACCGCATTGGGCAAATTTTGCTTGGCCCAGATATCGAGCAAAACGTGGTCGCCGGGCTTGATCTGCGCTGAGCCCTGAGCGCGAGGCTCGTAATGCGGATTGCCGCTGTTGGAGTTTACGGCGACGATCGGCAGGTCTTCTGCGATTAGGTTCTCGCGACGGAAGGCCTCGGCCAGCCATTGCTGGATTTCGTATTCGGTGGCGCCGCCGTTGCGCGCGCGGCGGCCAATCTCTTTGAAGCACTCCGGCACAATGGCATCAATGGCGTCTCGCGCGGCAAAGTGGCTGGCAATCTGTTCTTCACTCCAGACGGCCTCAAAGCGCGCTACCAGATCGCCGGAGCTGACAATCTCTTTGCCAAAGCTGCGCACAAGCTCAATTGTGCCCGCGTCCACCAGACCGATATAAGGGATGAGATTATTAGGCGAATACTGCATGGCCACCGTACGAAGCCTGACCAGCATGGCCTGCAGATTGTCCCAAAGCTCGCGCCAGGAAGAGTACTCGCGCTTGGCTCCAGGCAATGAGTCCAGATGGCCGGCCTCAATCCGGTGCACCAGCTTCAGCGGCTCGCCTTCCCGCGGGATAATGTAAAACCAGCGGCGCGTGACCATGAGGTGCTCAGGCAGGCCCAGGACTTTGTAAGCGATTGGGTCGCGGTGGTGGTGGTCGTAAAACAACCAGGCATCGATGTTGCGCTCGTGCAGGGCTGCTTGAATGGCTTTCAAATCCATGGTGAATACTCTATTTAACCACATTTTGTCGAAACCTCGAGCGCAGTTAGGGGAATCACCTGCCAGGGAGCGCCCGGAAGTACTACGGGTGTAAAGCTTCTATCACGGCTATCAGAAATCGATGCTCGCCTAAGGTGCAACTTTCGCCAGTTCTTGTTTTGGGGGCAATGTCCGATCGTAAATCCACAACAGTAATGCGGTCAAAACACCGACCCCGGTGATCACCCACCACATGCCTGTTGGTTGATGAGTGACTTCACCAAAGTGATGAATAAGCTTCCCGCCAAATACTCCGCCAATCAGCGAGCCAATGCCTATTGGCATAAAAGCAAAGCCAAGATATGTACCTTGCTGCCCAGCCGGCGCAAGACGCGAGACGTACTCGTAATAGCGTGGAGACAAGATGATCTCACCGAGTGCAACACAGGCAATGGCGAGGTATGCCATTGCGACTGAGGGATGAATAATTAAAGGAGTCCATGCCAAAGCGGAGACAAGTGTACCGAGCGTGACGGCGCGAAATGCGAGAATTTTTTGCGTGAGGAGGCCAATTACCACGGTAAGCGAGATCACCATGATTGGTCCTGTGCCAAGCATGAATGAGGTATCAGCTTTGGAATCAATGTAATCGTGTACGTAAAGCGGAAGCGTAAGAAATAGCTGCCAGTAGACGATCCAATAGCCTGAAAAAATGATGAGAAACCACATGAAACGGCTGAACCCGATGAGCGCAATCACCAAAAGTGCGATCCAGATGTACCAGGGCACTGCGAAACCCACAAAGATGGAAGATAGCTTGAGGGCAATTGCAATTCCTGCAATGGGCAGAACCAAACGATAATTGCCCAAAACATGACAGAAGTTTTTAATGGTTTGTACGAAGCTGGGTGGAGGAGCATCTTCTGCTTTACGAGGCTCACGGAAAAAGATCAATACAACGAAAAACATGAGAAAAACACTGACTGCTGCCACACGGAAAACATTTTCAATACGCATGTGGTGCTGGATCCATGAGGCTGTGTATGGTCCGCCAGCACTGCCCACGTTCACGAGTGTGTAGTAGATGGAAAAACCAAGGGAACGGACGTTCTCCTTTGAGGCACGTGCGGTTGTGCCGACGACTGAAGGCTTTACCATGGCAACGCCAAGAGCAGGAAGTATGAGGACGATTGTCACCAGAGATGTCAGAGACATGGCACCGCGCACTGGAGCAAGCCAGGGTGCAGCTAAAGATCCAAGCAAAAAGTACGAACCACTCAGAATCAAATAGGCTAACGCAAGCGCCCGGCGAAATCCCAGCTTATCGGCAATCGTTCCACCAAAGATCGCCAGAAACCAAACCCACCCACCGAACTGTCCGCTCAGAGTGCTAGCTTCTTCCGAAGAGAAATTGAGGTTCTCATGCAGGTAAAGCACAATCACGGTAAAAACCGCATAATACGAAAGCCGCTCAAAAATCTCAGTGATATTCGCTACCCAGAACGGCCGTTCAAAGCCGGTTTTGACCTGCTGCACACGCTCGGAAAATGACAAGGTTTCCCTCCGTTACTACTTACATCTTGTCCAGACGCTCTGACAGGCGGGCCGCGACCGCCGCTCTCGGTAGTCCCGCAATCCTGACTTGCTTGTTTCTGCTGGTTTCGCC
>DASRDW010000025.1:0-4227 GCA_035652415.1 Candidatus Angelobacter sp.
GGCGGGGATCATGGCGACGAATGCTTTCACCGTCCAGTACGCCACGCCCAGCCCCAGCGCAGTGCCGGCGAAAGAAAGCATGAGCCCTTCAGTCAGCATAAGTGCAATCAGCCGCCCGTGGCTTGCGCCCAGCGCCGTGCGAATAGCCATTTCGTTGCGGCGGGCCAGTGATCGCGCAAGCAAAAGATTTGCCACGTTCGCACACGCAATCAGCAACAGCAGCCCCACGGCTCCAAGCAACACCAGCAGGATCGGGCGTATCTGGCCGACAATGACTTCATTGAGTGGAACAATCGCCGTCCGCAGTTTGTCATTCGATGACGGATATGCCTTCTCCAGCCGCGCGGCGATCACGTTCATGGCCGTGGTGGCGGACACACGCGAGACGCCGGGCTTTAGATGGCCGAGCACACCGAGCCAGTAAAGATTGCGGCGCAGAAAAGGGCCTTCAGCATGCAGTGTGACCCACACATCCGGGTCGCCGACAGGAGCAAAATGAAAATCCGCAGGCAGCACGCCGATAATGGTATTTTGTTCTTCATCGAGTGAGAGCGACTGGCCAATCACGTTTTTGCCGCCAAAATGTTTTTGCCACCAGCTGTAGCTGATCATCACCGTGCGCGGCGCGCTGGCCAGGTCTTCACCGGCGCGAAAGTCGCGTCCGGCGGCGGGCTGCACGCCGATGGTCTGAAAAAAATTGTCAGTCACCATGGCCACCGGCATTAGTTCAGGAACGGCGTTGCCGCGCAAAAGCATTTCATTGCGAGTGTAAGCGGCCAGGCTATCAAAACTTTCCTGCTGGGCACGCCAGTCCAGATAGTCAGGATACGAAACATCAGAGCGATCTTCAGGCCCCATGCCGCGCGTGCCATACACCTGCGCAAGCCGCGATGCGTCGCGATACGGCAGCGGCCGGATCAATGTCGCATCAACAAAAGTAAAGATCGCCACGTTGGCCGCGACTCCCAGCACCAGCGTAAGCAATGCAATCGTTGTGAAGCGAGGCGACTTGAGCAGCGTACGCAGTTCATAGCGAAGGTCCTGAAGAATGGTTGCCAGCATCTGTCTCTCCTTAATAGGCAGAAAAGAGTCGCCCTGCTGGGGTATACCGCGATGCAGGAAAATGGTTCCCGGCTTATTTTTAGACGCAGGAACCGCGGCTCCATGTGGATAGATCAGAGCGGTGCGGCAAAGAGTTATTGCGCCAGATCACCAGTGCGTATCAGTTCTGCGATGCGCACGAAATCCTCGGCAAAAACTCTGTCCTTTTCAATTTTCGGGCTAACCTTGCGGACCGCCGCATGTGCGCGCTGCAATACCGGGCTGCTCTTGAGCGGCGCCAGAAAATCCAGGGCCTGCGCCGCAGCACACGCCTCAATTGCCAGCACATGGGTAGTATTGGCTATAACTTTCTTCAGCTTAATGGCTGCTGCCATCCCCATGGAAACATAATCTTCCTTATTGCCTGAAGTCGTGATTGAATCGACAGACGCCGGATGTGCCAGCACCTTGTTCTCGCTGGCCAGCGCCGCTGCCGTGACCTGCGGCATCATGAAGCCGGAATTGATGCCTGCTTCTGCCGCAAGAAACGGAGGCAGCCCTTCATTCAATGCCGGATTCACCAGCCGCTCAATCCGCCGCTCAGAGATCCCAGCCAGCGCGCTTAAGGCAATCGCCATGTAATCCAGGGCAAAAGCCAGCGGCTCGCCATGAAAGTTACCACCGGAAATGATGTCGCCTTCAGCACCGTTGCTGACAAACACCAGCGGATTATCGACCGCCGAATTCATTTCAATGGCAAATGTCTTGCGGCAAAACTCCAGCGTGTCTCGGACCGCGCCGTGCACCTGCGGAATGCAGCGCAACGAGTACGCATCCTGCACGCGACCACAATCCTTGTGCGACTCGCGAATCTCGCTTCCGGCAATCAGCCGCCGCAGGTTCGCCGCGACCTTCATCTGCCCGGCATGAGGGCGCGCGGCATGAATGCGCTCATCAAACGCCACGTCAGTCCCATGCAGGGCATCGAGTGACATCGCTCCCAGTACGTCGGCCGTTTCAGCCAGTGTCTCCGCCTTCAGCAAAGCCAGACTTCCCACCGCCAGCATGGCCTGGGTGCCGTTGATCAGTGAAATCGCTTCCTTTGCTTCAGGTACAAGCGGTTTGATTGCTGCACGCTTCAGCGCTTCTACGGCAGGTGCGCGCCCCTTCTCTGCCCAGATCTCGCCTTCCCCAATCATTGCCAGCGCCAAATGCGCCAGTGGAGCAAGATCGCCGCTTGCGCCTACGCTTCCCTGCGACGGCACCACCGGATGCACGCCGTGATTGAGCATCGCGCAGAGCAGGTCAATCACATCCGCCCGCACGCCGGAAAATCCTTTTGCCAGCGAGTTGGCGCGCAACAGCATGATGGCCCGCGTTTCTTCCTGAGTGAGCGGCTCGCCTACACCGGCAGAATGTGAACGGATCAGGTTCACCTGAAGCTGCCGGTTCTGCGCCGGCTCAATATGCACATCGCTCAGCTTGCCCACGCCGGTATTGATGGCATAAGCCACGCGATTTTCCCGCAACAACTTGTCCACTACTTCACGCGCGACGGCGACTTTGCTTCGTGCTGCACCAGCAAGCGTTACCTCGCGCCGCTCATAGACCACTTGACGCAGCTCACCGAAAGAAAGATTGTTGCCGTTGATTTCTAGAGGGGTCATGAATTCTCTGTGTGTCCTGTAAAGGCCTTTATGTACTTCTCTGGCAACGGGCAGCGCTCAAATTTGTTGTCCACAATAATGTGCATGGTCTCGCCTGTCGCCAGCAGCGTGCGATCAGCTTGGCGAAAAACCTCATAAGAAAAATGCAGCAGTGACGAGCGCGCGTTCTTCAACTCCGTCCGCACTACGATCTCATCATCATACTGGGCAGGCGCTTTGAACCGCACGCGCAGGTCCACCACCGGGATATGACAATTGTCCTGCTGCTCCATCTCGCTATACTGAAAGCCGAGTTGCCGCAGCAACTCCACTCTCCCAACTTCAAACCAGATCACAAAGTTTGCGTGATAGACAATGCCCATGCGGTCAGTTTCGGCATAGCGCACGCGCAGAGTGGTTTCGCCGCTAATCTTCCTATTGACGTCCACTATTTCCCTGTCCAAGTTGGTTTGCGCTTCTCCAGAAATGATGTGATGCCTTCTTTGAAATCGGCTGTCTTTCTTATGGCTGCGTTCGCCTCCACTGCCTGCGCTACCTGGCGATCAAGTTGTTCGCGCGTGTAGCCAGAGAGCAGCCTCTTGGTAGCCTGCAGCGATGCCGGACTGTTTTCCATCAGTTGCTGCGCCAGTTCCAGCGCACGGGGCATAAGCTGCTCCGGCGCGACAATCTCATTCACCAGCCCCAGCTTATGTGCTTCTTCCGCGCCAAAAATACGACCAGTGAGCAGCAACTCTCGCGCTCGTTTTTCGCCAACATTGGCAATCAGGAAACTGGAAACAATGGCTGGCACAAAACCGATCCTGACTTCCGTATAACCAAATTTTGCTTCTGGGCTTGCCAGTGTGAAGTCGCACAACGTGGCCAATCCTGTACCTCCGGCGATCGCCGGGCCATTTACGGCTGCAATAGTGGGCTTGGGAAAGTCATACAGCGACCGGAACAGCGAAGCCATGGTCTCTGAATCTTTCAGGTTCTGTTCATGCGAGCGGCCTGTAAGCTGCTTCAAATTGTCCAGGTCCATGCCGGAGCAAAACGCTTTGCCCGCGCCGGTCAGGACCACAATCTGCGCCGATGAACCAGCGGCCTGCTTGAGCGCCGCCGTCAGATCGTCAATCAATTCATAGCTGATTCCGTTCCGCTTATCCGGGCGGTTCAGGGTGATGGTGGCGATGCCCTGGCTCTCGGAATATTGAACGGTTTTATAAATCAATCAATTGTTCCTTTTAAGCGGCTCCGCTGTTTCAATGATCTGATAAAAATCTGCCGCGCTTTGTGGCGTTGCTTCAAAACGGACATAGCCTTCTTCGTCAAAGGTACACGCAACATACAATCGAGTTCCATATTCGACTTCGCCGCCATAAACGATGCTGTATTCAGAACAGATACCTTTATGTCCTGCCAGGGAACGCGGCATGTCGGCAACATGATGAACACCGCCCCTGGAGATTTGTTGAATGATCAAATCTCGCGTGCGTTTGTCCCCAAGGCTTTTCAACAGATCTTTTTGAAATAAAAAACC
>DASRDW010000026.1:0-3689 GCA_035652415.1 Candidatus Angelobacter sp.
GATTTTCATCGGCTGCTCTCCTATGGGCCGCTGTTGGTTGCAGGCGTGCTTGCAGCGCCTATTGCACAGCTTGAGAACCTGCTGATTGTGGACCGCGAGGTTACTTCACGCTTGCAGCAACTTCGCCAGGCAATTGCTCCACACTACGGAGACTTGAAGCCTTCGCACCAAAGCAATGAGACTCACGCGCAACCTGCAGCCAAAGATATCTATTGGAAACTCGCCGCGCTTAAAGACCTTCAGGCTGAGTTGTCATCGCTTTATAGCTTCAATCAGACCTTGCTGGAGACGATGCGTGAAGGCCTGGCGGTGTATGGGGCTGATGGAACGCTCAAATTCAGTAACACAACATGGAAGAAATTCCGCGATCGACAGGACTCTCAACTGGAAACGCTCACAGGCGTAACGCAATTGGCGGGCGGATGGCGCGAGCTGGCAGAGATGGCAACGGATGCGCCTGCCTGGGCGGAAAAAGAAGTTCCGCTGGATGAAGAGTTGTGGCTTTTCCATGCTGTGCGTTTGCCATGGACCTCATTCGCGGAAGCAGGAGCGATTCTGCTGATCGCTGCAGATATTACCGCTCGCCGACAGAGAGACCAAGCGCGCTCTGAGGCTCTGAGCTTTGTGACGCATGAACTGCGCACGCCGCTTATCTCAATTCAAGGTTTTTCTGAGCTTTTGATGCGCTACCCTAACTCTCCCGCCAGCAGTGAAGCACCAGCTACCATCTTCCGTGAAACCAATCGATTAGTGGCGATGATTAACACTTATCTTGAGGTCTTACGGCTCGATGCCGGCGCGCGTCTGCTGCGGCTGGCGCGCACTAATGTTCGCAAGATGGTTGAGCATGTAGAAAAAGTGGTGAAACCGCTGGCTGCTGCCGCCAAAGTTCCAGTCAAAGTCGAACTGGATTGTGAAGACGAATTTGTGGTGTGCGATGAGACACTAATCTCAGGCGCTCTGCTCAACCTGGTGAGCAATGCCATCAAGTATGGCGCGGGAGAGGCCGGCGTGAATGTGCGGGTAAGCTCTTCCGATGAAGAAATTCAATTTGAAGTGAGAAACTCAGGGCCGGTCATCCCCGAGTCTGAGCTGGAACAGCTGTTTGAACGCTTCTATCGCCCTGGCCGAAGCGAATCAATACCCGGCTGGGGATTGGGGCTGAGTTTTGTCCGCCGAATATCGCAGCAACACGGCGGAAGGGTGAATGTAAGCAGTAGTGAAACCGCAGGAACCTCGTTTGCGTTTACATTGCCACGAGGCGCCTGTGAAGTATCAGAGGTAGCGCCATGAAAAACAAACTAACTTTCACGATCGTCGGCATAGTGCTGTATTGCATGAGCGCCCTAGCGCAGCAGACACCACCTGCTGCTGTGAGTGCGCCGTACGCCGGTGCCACGATTTCCGACTTCAAAGGAAAAGTCAGCATACAGCTTCCTGCGCAGGCATTCACTGCGCCGACGCGTGGCGAGATTCTGCCGCCAGACACAACGGTAAGCACCGAGGATGGCCGGTTGCTGCTGAAACTATCTGATGGCAGCGACATTTTGGTGCGTCCGAACACCAAGCTGGTGCTGAAACAGCCGGAGACCAGCGGCTGGAAATATTTTCAGATGGTGATTGGCCGCGTTCGCACCAGCATTCAGAAGCGTATGGGCGGAGCGCCTGCATTCCAGATTGGCACGCCCAGCGCTGTGATTTCTGTTCGCGGCACCAAGTTTGATGTGGAAGTTGATCGCCGCGGTTTCACCGAAGTGGACGTGGAAGAAGGCACAGTGGAGTTGGAAGCGCTATCTGGTCTAGGCGAATCTATCATGATCACTGCCGGATTCTCTAGCCGCGTGGGCATGGAAACCGGGCCGGAAGTTCCACGTCCAACACGCGAACTGCGCCCACAGCTTGATCGTCCAAGCCGCAAAGGCAATGGCGTTTCTATAGACGACGATCCCACGAAAAAGCTGCTGGCTTCTGACCATGACCATAACGGAGATCGCCACAGCGGCGGGGATTCTTCCGGTTCTGGTTCTGGCTCAAGCGGCGGCAGCTCCGGCAGTAGTGGTGGCAGCGGTGATTCTTCTGGTTCAGATAGCGGTAGCCATTCCTCAGGAGGATCTGATAGTAGCGGCGGCAGCGGGCAATCGACTTCGGGCTCTGATGGCGGTAGTCCCTCTGGTTCAGGAGATGATCATTCCGGAAGTGGTGATGACCATCATCACGGCGGCAGACCGCCTGCAACAATTTACTGGAATTGGCTCTAGATCTAGGCTCAGTTTCTTATGTGGCGACGCATCCCGGTGTCGCCACATTTTCATTTTGATGGGTGTATCCACCTGACACACATCTGGGTCGCCAGAACCCGCAGGGACCCTGGAATCAATCTCCATTATTCGCTGAAAATAAACGACTTAAGTACGCTTTTGGTTTGGCAGCAGAGCTGCTCTTTATCAGGCTGGGTAGGCATGGATTCCCCGCTGTGCTCGCCTCGCCTGAAGTGAGAAAGGTGCAGTCTTGAAGAACAATTTGCCAATCGCGAACCAAGGAGTGCTGCCCGCGTACCCGTCTGCGCAAGAGCACACCGGAAGTCCGTTATCCGCAATTTGCGCCGGGCATGTACTGGGGAGCGATAACCAAACGGAGTCGCCCCACTCTCAGCGCGTGGTTCATAGTACTCTAACGCTACAACGCCACTCGATCGAATTCATGAAAAAGTTAAATCTTGGAGGCCCAATGAAACGGGTTTTTTCATTCACACTTCTCAGTGTGGTGTTTGCTTTGTTGCTGACAGGTTGCGGCAGTGGAAATAACACGCTTACCGCTACGCCCGGATCGGGAAATGTCACCATCCAGACCGGAGATGCGGTCAATGATCAGGTTGTAAAATTTGAGATGACCATCAGCTCCATCACGCTTACCGGTGTCAGCCCCACCGCTACCACGGCAAATCTGGTTTCAAAGCCCGGCGAAGTAGAATTTGTACATCAGGCAGGTACACTTGAGCCGTTTACCCTTGCTAACGTTCCCGCAGGGACCTACAGCGGTGCAACGATTACCGTATCCGACCCGGATGTCACGGTAGTGAATGCCGGCGTGCCGACGAAAATACCAGCAACGCTTTCCAGCACCACAATCAATGTGACGTTCGCCAGTAACATCACGGTTGGCGCAACACCGCTGTTTATCAACTTTGATCTTGACCTGGCAAACTCGATCACGCTTAACGGGGCACCCCCGACTTCCGCCACGGTTGATCCGAAATTTAACGTGAGCTCTTCCGCCGTTGCTCCGAACCAGGGAGATGAAGACGACGATGACGGCGAAAACAATGATATTCACGGCAGCGTGAAGTCGATTAATGCGCCGAACTTTACCGTCACCACCAGCACAACTGACATTACTTTCGCGACGAATGCCAACACCAAGTTCAAGGACGGCATGAATTCTCTCTCGGATCTGAGAGTTGGAGACATCGTGGAAGTTGACTCAGTCACACAGAGCGACGGAACCAAGCTCGCAACCCACATTGGCAGGGAAAGCGACAATCAGGGCGAAGAACTGGAAGGCATTATCTCCACAGTAACTGGAAGCCCAGCGACCGATATCACCATTGCGCATCAAGTAGATTCGAGCAATGATCCTAACCCGCCAACAACCGTGGACATCACGCTGAACGCCAATACTCAATTCACTGT
>DASRDW010000027.1:0-9647 GCA_035652415.1 Candidatus Angelobacter sp.
CCCGGCCATGACTTGGCAGCAGTTCCAGTTCCGTTGCCGGTGATCGTCCCTTTGCCATAAGTAGTATTGATGGCATTCATGACCGCGTTTTCCGTGACGCCGGGAGGAAGCGGGTTGGTGCCAACAGCAAAAGTAGTTGGATAGGCTGCGCCCCCTGGCTGAAACAGAGGAATCATTTCCTGGCGCACGATATTGATTCCCGAGTCCGCTGCATAGAACGATCCACGGAAATTTCTATAGTATCCATTGATCAACATATCGGAACGTGTTGACCATGCCATGGCTAGAGTGAGACCGGTGAGAAGCATGAGCAGCAATAGCGTGGTGATCAAGGCCACCCCGCGTTCATCCTGCCGGGCTCCGCGCCGCTTTGATTTTAAATAGGAACTGTTCCCACGTTGCATACTGCCTCCTTAATTCGTGTTCAAGTTCCGTGGATTGATCACCACAGAAACACCTTGTACTTGATAGGGGCCCTGGTCGTACGTGTTTTTAAAACTCGTGATGTTTTGATCTGTATTGGGGATGGTGCGTGCTATCAACTGAATTTGCAAAGACCGGATAGAAGCCCAGTCATTGTTGTAGTCTGACGGCTTTTTGGTGTAATTCTGCAGGATGCTGCTCCAGGCTCCAACGTTGAAGCCAACAACCTGCTCCGCAATTACGTCCTGCGTTCCCGTTGGATTGGTCCTGATCAGCTTAGGATTCGTAATATCAGTACCGTCAACCGAATAGACCGTAGAGTTGAGCTTAATGGCGTAGTCAAGCTGCGGATTGAAGACGCTGGTAAAGCGCGCAGCCTCACCTGCGTCGTAGATGCCCATGGGATCCTGAGTGGGAGCCCCTGTTCCGCTCGTGAGTGCAATTGGCACTTGAACGGAGTTACCGCTGCGAACTGCCCCCGGCGACTGCACCACAGTGACAGTGATCCTTGGCTGGCCCGCCGGCATATCTGTGCCGCCCTGGACCAACATGATTTCCGTGCCCGCGGGCAACAGTGTAGCCCATGCGTCATACGACGAGGTCGGCGCGTTGGCTGGGTTTCCTGGGAAGGTGAGATAGATTGTGGCGTTACCGCTCGTATCAATATTGACTTTGCCGGTTTGATCGCCTGGGGCAAGGGCCGGCAGGTTGGGATCCGCATCGATCAGAGAAAACCGATCAAAGCAGGATGAAACGTAGTTCCGAGTTAGCTGGCAGTTGGGTTTTGTCGCAGTCTGGATGGTGGCGCCAATTGGCCAGAACGGCATCGGATTGGCGGCAGAATAGCTGCTGCCCGCATTTACAACTTCCATCTGCAACTGGGCCACTGCATTGCGCAAAGTCACGTTCAGCCCCGCCTGGTTCTGCGCGGTATTGAACAGCGGGACATGCCGCCGCACCAGAGCAACCACAGCTCCACCCACAATCAGGAAGACTGACATCGCAACCATCAGCTCGATCAGCGAGAAGCCCGCAAGGGCCTTTCGCGACGATCGGGAAACGGTCTGCTGGTTCGAATATCTACGCATAGCACTCCTCGCAAGGTCCATAAATTTCATTTAGCAGCCCTTGATCGCATCGCATGGGCGCACCATGCTGGTTTGAAATGTTTCTCGTCTTTCTGTAGGACTGCCGGTCTGCGGGATGATGATGACCGTTATCCGGCGCACCAGTGGAGCAGGCGTATTGGACTCAATCACCCAACGCCGCTTGTATTGGATCAAGTCGCTAGTCGCCCCCAGAGCGCCACCGACGGCCTGATCATTCACGATGCCGTTGGTGCTGGAGGTTTGAACCACATCAGAATAGTTAGCATCATCTGCGGTCAGGCTTCCGCCAGCGTCCAGCAAGGGGTCTGCGGCATCGCGCTGATTTAGATCTTCCAGCTTTTCTGAAGCCAGCATGACCTCAGTGCTGAGATAGCGCGATTGCGTGGTGGTCCCGGTCAGGTTCGCGAGCAAGGCTGCCAAACCCAGCAGCCCGACCGCTAAGATGGCAATGGCAATCATGACTTCAATCAAAGCAAAACCGCATAGCCGTTTTTTCTTAGGGTGTGACATGGATGCTTCCATAGGTCGATACCGTGATGATCTCCGGTGGTTTAGTGCCATACGTCAAATTAAGATTGATTCCTCCAGCCGGAAAGGACGGAGAAGTGACTTTTCCTCCCGGACTGAAGATCAGTGTTAAAGGGGCATTCAGCGTGATTGGCGTGCTGGAACCGGACAACGGAACAGGACAGGCAGCGGCACCTGAGGTGCAGAAATTTGCAAAAGCGCCGCCGGGGCATGTGGTTCCAACCTGCTGCGTCTTGACCTGATAGGTGCCTGCGGCATTATCGAATACCACCTCGTAAGGGCATCCCTGGAAGATTGCCTGGTAGCGCGTTGACTGAATGACGCCGGTCACACTGGAAACTGCGCCGCGAAGCCGGAAATATCCGGTGACGTTGCTCAACAAAGGAATCGCCATGGCGGTCATGATCACGACGATAATGACCACGAACAACAACTCCAGCAAACTGAATCCCTGAGCAGAGTGGTGGAGTTCAGTACGTCGTGCGTTCGGGAACAACCGATTTGGGCCGCCCTTCATCAGGAATTTCTCCATTTCCGCCGGCCGGTTTTTAGCTGCCGGTGGATGCTAGTGTTTTAGTTCGGCTCCGAAGACGGAGCAACTTACCAAAGTCGCGCCAACAGCAGCGCATGGGCCAGAGGCCACGGTACTCTTAAGTTCTGCTAAGCTGCTGGTTTTAAAGTCCATATACGCCTTGCCTGCAGGTGCACCAGAGCGGATGCATACCAGTGACGCCAAACCAAACAAGCGCTTTCTAGCTTTCTAATAAGGGGAGGGAATGAGCCTTTGCTGCTAAATAACCTGATTCAGGTAATAGGGGAGACTCTCACGGTATCCCGGTAAGAATCCGCTGTCAACAAACGTCTTTGCCGGCAGGACACCAAAGTAATAGCACCTTGGGGTTTACACGGGGCAAGGCTGCGGGATCGAGACAGAACAAGCACCCCGCTTTTAAGGTCGCGGGCGAAGTCCCGGTAGGATTGGGTGGAAAAGACTCTGATTCCGCCGTCGCGAGCAAAGCTGTAGAATAAGAGCAGCCATGAAAATTCCCCGCCTCACCCTTGCGAGCATTGCCATTCTTTGTTTTACGGTCGCGGCCTATGCTGGAAAGAAAACGGAGCCGACCTCCGCAATTAATTTGACCGTTGTTAGAGACGTCAATGGCAAACCGGTGAAGAACGCCGAGGTTGTGCTGCACATGGTGGAAAAGGGCAAGGAGAGGCAGGAAGGCCTGGAGCTAAAGACCCATGAAGACGGCAAGGCGGAAGCCAGCGGTCTTCCTTATGGCACTTGGCGGATCCAGGTGATCGCGCCGGGATTCAGGACCTACGGCCAGGACTTTGAATTGAACCAGCCTACACACGAGTTCACGATCAAATTGCAGAAGCCCGCCGGCCAAGTTTCTATTTATAAGTAATTATGGCGAGCGTATCGCCCATGTTGGCGCGATAGCACGAATGAACTTCTCTCCCTTGACAGAACGGCCTGGGAATGTCATTTCTAGTAGCTTTACTATTTGCATGATCCGGATAAGGCAGGCAC
This sequence comes from Candidatus Angelobacter sp., assembly GCA_035652415.1. Classification (GTDB taxonomy): domain Bacteria; phylum Acidobacteriota; class Terriglobia; order Terriglobales; family Acidobacteriaceae; genus Angelobacter. The sequence continues at coordinate 3,601 of DASRDW010000027.1, forward strand.
GCACCTTTTGAGAGTCAGGGTCTTTTTTCACGGCAAATGTTTTGATGGCACGGCTTCAGCGGCGCTATTTTCCCGCTTTTACCGCGAGCGCATCCGCTCTGACGTGGATTTTGAATTCACGGGACTGGTGCATCGCGCCGGCGCACTCTTTAATGAAGCAGATTTTGACGGCGATGAGAATGCCATTGTCGACTTCAAATACTCGGCTTCGCCCAAAATTACCTGGTGGTTTGACCACCATGAAAGCGCTTTTCTAAGCCCGCAAGATGCGGAGCACTATCGCAATGGCGATAAATCAAAGAAATTCTTCGATCCTGAGTTCAAGTCCTGCACCAAGTTTCTGGCGGAAGTGGCAGAGAAGAAATTCGGATTCGATCCCCGGCCCGTAGCCGAACTTATTCAATGGGCGGACATTATTGATGGAGCGCAATTCAAAAGCCCACAGGAAGCCGTGGAAATGGCTGAACCGGCCATGAAGCTGACCATGGCTATTGAGTCAACCAATGATCCCGGTTTTCTCCCGCGGCTAATTCCTTACCTGGTAAACGAGCCGCTGGCGCAGGTGCTTGAAGAGCCGTTTGTGGCAGCAGTGATTCCGCCGCTGATGGAGCGGCATCGCAAGTCGATTGAGATTCTGCGCGAGCGTTCTGAATGCCGCCAAGGCACCATTTATTTCGACATCAGCGACCATGAGCTTGAAGGCTATAACAAGTTCATCCCTTATTACCTGCATCCGGACTCGGTTTACAGCGTGGGATTAAGCAGCAGCAGCTTTCGCGTGAAGGTTTCAGTGGGATCAAACCCATGGACCAACCGTGAAAACATGGTGAACCTGGCGAAGGTATGCGAGCGCTACGGCGGTGGTGGGCACGCCCGTGTGGGAGCTATCTCTTTCCCTCCTGACAAAGGCGATCTTGCGCGCAAGGCCGCAGCTGAGATTGTGGCAGAGCTGCGCGCTGCTGAAAGCAACCGATAAGTTGTGGTCTATAGAACTAAGCAGAGGACTTAATTCTCACCTTAATTCTTTTCCAGAAAAAATGCCGTAAAACATTGATGCAGAGTTGATCCTTAGGTAGCCTCACAGAAGTCCTCATTCCCGGGCAGGAATGAGATCCAAAAAAGTTGGAGCAAAGATATTGTGCAGAAGATTTCCTGGCGCGTAGCATGTATTGCTGTCTTGAGTTTAAATTTGGGCCTCTGCTTGAGCGGGATGGCGCAAAGCACAGCCGCCAAAGTTTGGTCCAAAACGGCACCTCCTGCCGCGACGCGCGGAGCTGTTAAGCATCTTTCGCCAGAGCAGAAATTTGTAGTGGACACGGTGAGAATGGCTGTGGCGCTGCCGCAATCTGACCAGCAGGACAGGCTACGGGTCTTGTCCGCTGCGGCTGACGTGATTTCAACCATCGACAAGAAGATGGCAAAGTCTTTCTGGAGCGAAGGCGTAGGCATTGAATCTGAGCTGGTACGGCTGGGCCAGACCCCGGCTGTCTCCATGATGGCCAATGGGCAAGGCGATTGCACAGCGGTGCAGAGCTTTGTGGAGAACCTGCCGGAAAACGCTGCGATGCGGGCGGAGCAGTCCCTGATTGGGGCGCTTACGACCTGTCCCAAGCAAACGTTAGACCCGGTTTCACGCAAGCTGGATGCGGCGCTCAACAAAGGCATTGTGCCTTCACGAGCAATCATGGCGGCGATCCAGACGCAGGGAGAAAAATCAGCGTGGTCACAGGACCATTTTGCCAAGATGTTTTCCTCTCTGCCTGATCCGCAGACGAACGCCGCTGAATCTCAAAATCTGGCGGCAATGTATTCACAAATGGCCGGCGAAGTATCAAAAGACATTGCCTCAACCACAGGACTGCAACTCCTGGATTGGCTGGGGAAGCTGGAAGACTCGCCTTTGCGTGGGCTTTCCATAAGAATTACCAGTGAGGCCATGCAGCAGGCGCTGGGTGATGAGGCCTATCAAAAGGCACTGCAATCCGATGTGGTGGCCAATACCACTGTGCAGAATGTGGGTCCGGAACGCGAGATCCAGCAACCGCAGGAAGAAACTGTTTCCGTACTGGAGGCAATGGATAACCAGGGCACTGACCAGACGGAGCAGCTACGCGGCCTGCCACCAACGATGCGTGCCCGCGAAGCCGCAGCCAACGGATTTGCTGCCGGGACTTCCGGCAACAAGCAGCAAGCGCGCAAGTATTTTGATATGGCTTTCAGCGCGGCAGATGAAGTTTGGGACGCACGCACCCCAGAGACGAACGCTGTTGCCGTTGTCCAGGAAATCAGTGAAGCAGCGGCCCAGGTGGATTCAGTAAACGCGCTTTCTCGAGCGCAAAAGCTGCACGATAGCTCAGCCCAGGCCATCTCTATGCTGGTAGTGGCACGCGTGGTGGCCAGCAACGGCATCACAAAATAATTTTTCAAACTTTAACAAAATTTTAGGGTTTTAACTATTGTCATCTAAAGGCAAGCATTGTTAGCCTATTTAAAATCTGAGTTTTCAGAACAGGGTTCTCCGTTGGTTCGAATTATTGATGTGGAATGCCCCAAGTGTTTACGCAGGTTCCGAACGGTGCCTTCTGTGGTGGAGCACGCCGGAGCAGTTCATTGCTCTGTCTGCGGCGCCACGATGAAGATTTCAGAACCGAAGCCGATTACCGTTCTCTCAGAAGATGAGAGCAGTGAGACGGCGCATCGATTGCCGAGGAATGGTTGCCATTCCTGAAAATCGTCCGCAAGGACCGCGCATTCCGGTAGAACAACGCCCTAGCGCCAGGCGGGTCTGGCCCAACGTCACCTGTAAATCCAGTTTTTCCATTGCCAGTCTGCGCGCAAAATAGCTAAGCTGGTGCAAGACGGTGTTGCAGGAGAAGGCGTAATGTTCGTCCGCAGGGTGAGGCTGCTGGTAGGTTTGCTGGTAGCTTCAATTTGTATTTGCCATGGACAATCCGGACCATCGCAACAAACGACGCGCCAAGCCATTCTGGAAATGTTTTCCGGCGGTGAAGCTCCATTCAAAAGACATCTGACCACCGAAATGCAAAATAAGCTGGAGGAGATGACAAAGGAATCGCCTTCCGGCACAAGCCCGCTGCAGATGCTGGCAATGTTAAGAACCACCGATCCAGACAGCTTTCAGGCTTTTGATCTTGGGCCAATCCTGTTTTCTTTTAATAATCCATCACAGCATGAACGCTATGAAGTACAGATCGATAACGAAGATCCTCGCGGCGACGAATACTTAATGGGGCTTTCATTGCATCTGGTGCGCAATGGTGTGGAGCAGGAAATGCCCGCGCAGATGCACTTTGTGCTCAACATGAAAAAGCAGCAAGGAGTGTGGCGGCTGGATGCGCTTACAATGAACACCACGCTGCCGCTGAACGATCCCAGAATACTCAGCAAATCCTGGTGGGGCCCGGCCTTTTTTTCAGCTTTCAGCGGCGCTACTCCTGATCCAAAGCCCTTAGTGGTAACGGATGAGCGCCCTAAGCTTTCTCCGTTGCGAGCTGTGCGCATGATTGATATAGCAGAAAACATTTATGCGCAGAACCATCCGGGAATCGGCTTTACCTGTACCATGGCAGACCTGGTGAATGTGGGCAAAGGGCTGGACGAAGATGGTGTTTACAAATTCATGGACGCCGAATTTGCCGGCGGGATTTACAACGGCTATCGCTTTACGCTCAGTGGATGCGAGCGTAAACCAGCACGGACTTTCCGGATAACCGCTGAGCCGCTGGCAGGCAAAGGCAAGGCTTATTGCTCTGACTACACCAGCAACCTGCGCGCCTCTGATGATGGCCGAGGCGTTACGTGCCTGATTGCGGGTAAAACCACACGGAAGTAGGATTACTTTTCAAGACTATAAGCTCACAAAAAACGGAGGAAATTAAACTTCCTCCGTTTATTTCTTTTGTGCGTGTTTTATCGCGCTGAAATTTGCGTATCAGGATTTCTGCACGACCAAGTTATTGGTTACAGAAAACACGCCAGGCACGCCATTGGCTTTTGTATAAGCCAGATTTTTATCTGACTCACTATCCACCACACCTTCCAGCGTTACGTGGCCGCTTTTCACAATGATGTGAATCGGCGGCAGAGCACCCATGGCATAGCGGAAGAGAGGCGAATCATTTCCAAACAAAGCGTGCGCCACGGCCAGACGAATACGATTATCCATGGGTGAAGGCGGCAGAATATCAATCTGATTATTGACTTTTTCTACGCCTTCAATTTTCTTCACGGCGTCCTGTGCTTCACCTTTCAATACACCATGGACCACTTCGCCCTTCAATGTAACTTCGTTGCCGTTTACCTGGTACTGCAGATTGTCAAAGATCGTGAGCTGGGGCAGCATCACCAACTCATGGTGCACCTCGCGCGTGATCCTATCCTGCGAGCGCTGCTGGCCATTGGATGGCTGCGCGTTGTTGCCAGTTTGCGCCTTTGCGGCGGTAAAGCCCATGCACAATACAAGGCTTAAAAGCCAATAAGTCACCTTTTTCATTTTTGCCCTTCCTTCCTCCTCTGCACCTGAACTTTTTCTGAACTTGCTTATTTAGATGCATTTTGAGTTCTGCGTGGAAGGGCGCGGAAATTGCGGCTATGGCAGCGGGACTTTCTCCAGCCACTCGGCGATGCTCACCTTCCAGCCCAGGTTAGAAGCGATGGCCTGCTGCAACAGCGTGGCTGCGTGCGGCTCTCCGTGAACCAGAAAGGTATTTTGCGGGGGCTTTTTAAATGTCTTGAGCCATGCCAGCAACTCGGCGGTATCGGCGTGATCGCTGAATTGCTCCAGCGCCGCGATCTGCGCTCGTATAGGCACCTCCTGAGAAAATATCCGCACCGACTTTGCGCCGCTCTTGATGATTTCGCCGCGCGTGCCCGGCGCCTGAAAGCCGATGAATAGCACCTGGTTGCGCGGATCGGGCAGGTGCAGCATGAGGTGATGGAGAATGCGCCCGCCGGTGACCATGCCGCTTGACGACACAATGATGCAGGGATAGCGCACATCGTTGATTTTCTTGGAGTCTTCCTGCTTGGGCGCAAAATGAAAGCCTTCCCAGTTAAGCGGCGAACCGAATTTCGCCACCAGGGCGCGCGCTGCGTCGTTAAATTCTTCTCTGTATTTTGAGAAGATCTCAACTGCCTTGATGGCCATGGGACTGTCAGTAAATACGGGTACGCGCGGAATCTGGCCTGACTCCATCAGCTCTTTGATCAGGAAGAGAAATTTCTGCGTGCGCTCCACGGCAAAGGCTGGGACTACCACTGTGCCGCCGCGCTTTACGGTATCTCTAATGATTTTTGCCAGGTGCGGCCGCACATCATCATGCGGATGCTCACGATTCCCGTAAGTTGACTCCATTACCAGCAGCTCAGGATCTTCATCCGCTGCCGGCCCCAGTCGCACTACGCGGCCCGGCGCATCGTTTTCAGCATCGGCAGCAGGCGCAACGTCGGGAAGATGCACGCGGCCAATATCGCCGGTGAACAAGAATTTACTCGTACCGTTGCCATCGCCAACAAAGACCTCAATCATGCACGAACCTAAGATGTGCCCGGCATGGACAAATCGAAATGCAAACTCCGGCGTGAGCTGCTTCTTTTCCGCAAAGGCCACCGGCTTAAACAATGCCAGACAGTCTTCTGCTTCCTGCAAGGTATAAAGCGGCAATGCAGGATCATGCTTTGACGAGCGCTTCTTGTTGTGGAATCGCGCCTCTTCTTCCTGCAGGTGTCCGGAGTCCGGCAGCACAACCGAGCACAGATCGATGGTCGGCTGCGTGGCATAGATCGGCCTCTTAAAACCTTCTTTCACCAGCCGGGGAATCCAGCCGCAGTGGTCAAGGTGTGCGTGCGTAAGGATCACGGCATCAATTTGGCGCGCAGGAACGGGCGTATCCTGCCAGTTGCGCTCGCGCCATTGCTTGGGCCCTTGAAACAGGCCACAATCAATCAGCACTTGCATGCCTTGCTTTCCGCTGGGATCGCCAGAGGTGTTAATCAGATGTTTGGAGCCGGTTACAGTGCCGGCCGCA
>DASRDW010000028.1:0-11724 GCA_035652415.1 Candidatus Angelobacter sp.
GCTGCACTTGCTTGATCTTGACCGCGATCTCGATAAACGCCAGTGCCGCCCGGCTGAGGGCTTTGTCCTTGTGGAAGACCAGCGCCAGGTCGCGGCGGATAGAGGCATCAGCCATGGCCACGGCCGCCAGCACCCCGGCCTTCACGTCCTCGCTCACATTGGAGCGTGCGATAAAGCCAATCCCTACATCGGCAGCCACAAATCGCTTGAGCAGCTCACTGGAATCCAGCTCCATGGAGATTTTTGGCTTCAGATTGCGCTCATGAAAGAGGTTTTCCAGAGCATCCCGCGTGCGGCCAACTTTCGGCAGAAGAAGAGGGAAGCGCACCACGTCAGCAATCGCCGCTTGCTTCAGTTGGCTCAGCAGATGGCCCGGCGGGGCGATCATCACCAGTTCATCGCGATGAATGGTTACTACGGTTAGGCGCTTATCATCCACCGGGGCAGAGACCACGCCAAAATCGACCGAATTGTCGATGATCGACTCCATGATCTTGGCGCGCTCCAGGCGGCTGATCTGGACTCCCACGTTAGGGTAGAGCTTTTTAAATTCAGCAAAGACCTCTGGCAGGATATGCAGGCACGTGCCTTCATTCGCTCCGACCACAATTTCTCCGCGCGGCACGCGTTCCATTTCCGCCACGGTAATGAGCATGGCCTTGCGCGACTCCAGCGTCTGCTCCGCGTATTGCCGGAAAACCTTGCCCGCGGCCGTGAGTGCCACTTTGCCGCCGCTGCGGTCAAAAAGCCGCGCGCCAACCTCTTCTTCCAGAGCACGAATCTGAGAAGAGATGGCCGGCTGCGTACGGAAGCGTCTTTCCGCCGCGCGGGAAAAGCTGGTGTGCCGGGCGACCTCAAGAAAGGTCTCCAGTTGGTCGAAGTCCATGTATGACTCTATTCTAGTAAGTTGTTTGCAATTGGCAATTGACTTCTTTCTGCAACCGAGCATGCGAAGCTTTTCTGAAGTCCCGAGCGGAGCGAGGGATCCATACCCTCTTGATGCTCTTTCGTGTCTAATCCTATGATTGTGGATATACATATGGCTCTCTCGCTTCGCTCGAAGATTTCAGAAAAGCTAACTGCTAGTTGCTGATTGCTTCTTCATGAAAGCCATCCTCTGCGAACAATACGGCGGCCCGGACGTCCTGCAAGTCACCGATGATGTGCAAACGCCGCACCTCGGGCCCAATGGTGTGCTGGTGCGCGTTCATGCTTCCAGCGTGAACCCGGTGGACTGGAAACTTCGTCTCGGGCTCCTTGACGCCGTAAGGCCAGTAGTTTTTCCGGTGATCTGGGGTTGCGATTTTTCCGGCGTCGTCACGGAGGTCGGCCTGGGAGTAACGCTCTTCAAGTCCGGCGACAAGGTCTTTGGGTTCAAAGACGGCTATGTGGCAAAGACCTATCGTGGCACCTATGCGGAATATGTGGTGGTGCCGGAAAAAACTCTGGCCCGTAAACCAAAAGCCCTGAGCCATGAAGAAGCTGCGGCTGTGCCGCTGGCGGCGCTTACGGCATGGCAGGCATTGCTTACCCAGGGCAAGCTTAAAACCGGGCAGCGAGTGCTGATCCATGCTGGCGCAGGCGGCGTGGGCGTAATGGCCATCCAGATCGCCAAAGCTTTTGGTGCATTCGTTGCTGCCACGGCAAGCACGCGCAATCAAGACCTGCTTCGCGAACTGGGTGCCGACCAGCCAATCGACTATACAAAAGAACAGATCAACCATATCCGCCCCAAGTTTGATCTGGTGCTGGATGGCGTGGGCCAGAGGGTTTGGGGAGCATCGTTTAGCGTCTTAAAGTTTGGAGGACGGCTGGTCACGCTTGCCATCCCTATTCCAGAGAAGCCTGCGGGTAAAATTAAATTCTTTGGCACGGCGCTGACCGGTGTCGGCGGGGGCTTTACTCAAGGTCTCATGACCGGCAAACGGTTGCTGCTTACGCAGGTGAAGCCGCGCGGCGGCGATCTGGAAAAAATCAGCGTGCTGATTGAGGCAGGCAAGATCAAGCCGGTGATTGAAAAGATATTTCCTCTCGAACAGATCGCTGAAGCACACCGGTTGAGCGAGCAAGGACATGTGCGAGGGAAGTTGGTTCTTTCTGTAAGCAATTAAGCAACTGGCAATTAGCCTTTTTCTGCAACCCCGAAGCGAAGCGAGGGTCTCTATCATCACAATGAATGCGCAGATGCGCAGGGAAGATCAGTTCGCTGTCGGTTAGCCTTGCTATTTCGATTACATTAAGTCTTTACGTGCAGCAGGACGGCGCGCAGCATTTCTCGGGCTTGGTTGCGCGCACGAATGCGCTAATGAATTTGCCTTCTACTTCCGGAGCGATTGCATCCACTTCGATTCCCTGGCCGCTCAAAACCGTGCGGGCATCTTCAATGCTGTAAATTCTGGTCGGCTCAATATCGATATTTTCAAAACCAGCCGTTGCGAGTTTGGACGTGTAATCCACATCTGATAGCGCTCCGGCAATGCAACCAACCCACAAAAGCATGCTCTTACGGATTTCATCCGGTACAGTGCCGCGCACCACCACATCAGAAACAGCAAAACGCCCGCCCGGCTTCAGCACTCGGAAAGCTTCAGAAAGCACGCGGCCCTTATCGGCGGAAAGGTTGATGACGCAATTAGAAATGATTACATCCACAGAATTGTCAGGCAGAGGAATGCTCTCGATTTCACCCTTGAGAAATTCCACGTTCTGGGCGCCAGCGCGCTTTTGATTTTCCCGCGCCAGGGCCAGCATGTCATCTGTCATGTCCAGCCCGTAAGCCTTGCCCGTCGGGCCTACTCGCTTTGCAGATAGCAACACATCAATCCCGCCACCAGAGCCAAGATCAAGCACCACTTCGCCGGGGTTGAGTTCTGCCAGCGCAGTAGGATTCCCGCAGCCAAGGGAAGCTTTTACCGCATCGTCAGGCAGCATGGTCGTCTGGCTGGCGTCATACAAATCGCGCGTAATGGGATCAACATCCGTGCCGCATGGCGCAGCACCGCAGCAGGCGCTACCGATTCCGGCAGTTACCCGTCTGGCTGCTTCTCCATATTTCGCTTTCACTACTTCCTTGATCTGCCCGGTCATTGCTTCTCCTTTTTGTCCTTACCGGCAACAAACAATCTTTTGCGGCTCTATCGCTTTATTTCGCGTGCAGCATTCGGCATATAAGAAGCCAACCAGATCCTGCAGTGCTTGCGTGTTGGCACGATAATGCAGAAACGTTCCTTCGCGCTGGACAGTAACAAGGCCTTCGTTTTTCAGCTTGTCCAGATGGTGTGAAAGCGTTGAGTTTGGGATTTCTAATTCCTCTGCGATCTCACCAACAAACATCCCTTCTGGGTGGGCTGCAAGCAACAGGCGAATGATGCGCAGTCGCGGTTCCGTGCCCATGGCGGAAAGCATGTCGGCGTATCGGGTCACATCTAGAGAAGGTTTGGTTGGCATCGATAATCCTATATTTCTAGAATAATATAAATATACTTGCTTGTCAACCCTGTGCCGATGAATTAACGGCAGCACTCAGAGTCTATTGAGCATCCAAACGTCGGCCTGCATGTGGTCATTTGCTCGATTCCCACAAAATTTGCATCCCCACTGCTTACAATTGAGTCTCCGGTAAGGTCGAACCATATTCACCAGGAGACCCAATGAGACCTCTTCGCGTCGTAGTGGCAGCCGTGCTGTTGGTTGCGAGCGCTTTTGCCCAGACTCCCGCACCTTCACCCACTCCACCGCTGTTGCAGCCTGACAGTCGTCTCAAGGTCGATCTGCTCCTGGTGGTCGCGCACCCGGATGACGAGACCGGCGCGGTGGCCTATCTGCTGCAACTTATTGATCAGCACAAGAAAATTGCCGTGATCTACACCACGCACGGCGAAGCCGGGCACAACAACATGGGGCCGGAGCGGGCGCGATCTCTGGGCGCGGTGCGGGAGATGGAGCTGCGTCATGCGCTGGAAAGCGTGGGAATCAACAATGTCTGGTTTCTGAGCGGCAAGGATACGCCGAGCCAAAACGTTCTTGAGTCGCTGGCGAACTGGGGCAACGGACAGGTGTTGGAAGAGATGGTCAGGATGGTGCGGCTGACTCGTCCAGAGGTGATTCTCACCTTGCAGCCGGGATTTTTTGTCGGCGAAAACCACGGCGATCATCAGGCTGCGGGTGTGATGGCGACAGAGGCCTTCGACATTGCAGGCGATCCTGCAGTTTTTCCCGCACAGCTTGCCGGGCCGGTAAAGATCAATGAAACTCTGCTCGACGGTTTGCAGCCCTGGCAGCCCAAGAAGCTTTACTACCTTCCTGAATCATCGGGCGATAATTTTAAAAATACCGGGCCAAGCTACCCCACAAATGGGATTTCACCCAAATTCAAGAAGCCTTACTGGCAGATGGCCATGGAGACGTTTGAGTATCACCTGACGCAATATCGCAGCTTTATAGAACGCATGAAGAAGATGGATGAGAAGCAGAATGCCGATCAGGAAAAGAATTGGGGCGGCCCAATTGACTTTCTTCTCGCCAAGTCTCATGTGGAGGGTAGTGTGACCAGTGACGTGTTTGCAGGAATTACGCCGGGAAAGATTGCGTTTGTACCGGCCACCAGAGAACAGTATGAAGAGCCTGCTGCGCTTTCAGTGGAATTAGGCGGACCATGGAAGTTTTACGAAAATTTTTATCGCGCACACGGGCTTACCAAACTTCCGCAAGCCCCCGTACCGGAGATTGCCATCAAGCACGGCGCAACACTGATGCTCCCGCTGGAACTGCACAACCATACGAACGCTGAAAAGACGATTTCCATTTCTCTCAAGCTGCCTGAAGGCTGGACGAACCCGAGCGGCACGGGAACGCTGACCTTGGAGCCGCACTCCGATTATCACTGGCAAGTAACCGTTGACGCGACGAAAGCCGATACAAAAGATCGCCAGCAGATCGAGTGCAAAGCGGAGTCAGACGGAAAAGTGCTGAACACCATCAAGCTTTCCGTGCAGCTGCGCAATGGAGGCTTGCCGCAGAATTAAGGTCATGCTGATAAGACCCTGGCTGGTGCGTCTCTAACAAACATATCTGAATAGCGCTTGTTTAAAAGATCATTGGCGAATTTGCTAACTGCATTTCTGTTTGCCCGTCTGTAAACTTAAGTAGAGGAGGCCTGTGTTCATTATTCTCCAGGACATTCGTTATGCGCTGCGTACGCTCAGGCGCGCGCCCGGATTTGCCATTATTGCCATCATTACTCTGGCGCTCGGAATCGGCGCGAACACCGCGATCTTTAGCATCGTCAATGCTGTGTTGATCCGCCCTCTTCCTTACCAGCACCCAGACCGGTTAGTGCGGGTCCTGGAGAGCAATCCCCGGCGCGGGTTGCCCGTAACGGCCGTTTCGCCTGCGAATTTCATTGATTGGAAACAGCAGAGCACAGCCTTCGCCGATATGGCAGCCATTCAATGGGAGGCCTTCAACTATCGCGGAAACAGCGGCGCGGTGAGAATTACCGGCGCTGAAATCTCTGCCAATCTGCTGCCCATGCTCGGCCAGAAGTTGCTGTTCGGGCGCGGGTTTGAAAAATCAGAAGAGCAGCCCGGTCATGACGATGTGGTCCTGATCAGTGAGACCCTCTGGAAACGGCAGTTCGGCGCGGACCCGCAGATACTGGGCAAAGAGATGAGGATGAATGGCCGGAGCTTCACTATTGTGGGAGTGCTGCCGGCTGGGTTCAAGTTCCTCAACTCCGACGAGGAGGTATGGAAACCGCTGGCGTTTTCCAATGAGGACCTGGCCAACCGCTCCGAATATCGTCTGGTGGTTTTTGCACGGCTCAAAGATGGTGTGACACTCCAGCAGGCACAGAGCGACATGAAGGCTCTTTGCAGCCAGTTGGAACGTGCGTACCCGGATGCAAATACCGGCGTTACAGCGCAGGTTAAAGATCTGCATGAAGCGTTTATCGGCGGCTCGCGCCGGCTGATCATGGTCCTTTTTGGCGCAGTAACCGTGGTGCTGCTGATCGCCTGTGTGAATATTGCCAGCCTCCTTTCCGTGCGATTTTTGGGCCGGCAGCATGAGATGGCGCTCCGGGCTTCCCTTGGCGCAACTCGCGGTCGCCTGGTAATGCAATTTTTAACCGAGAGCGTATTGCTGGGCCTGGCTGGTGGAGTACTGGGGATTGCAACTGCCTATGGCGGGCTCAAACTTCTGTTGAGCTTTCCTGATTTCTTTTTTTCTGACGTGAGCGCCATCAAAATCGATGGCAACGTCCTGCTGTTCACGGTGGCGCTCTCAGTGCTTTGCGGCTTGTTGTTTGGAGTAGTTCCAGCATGGCAAAGCGCGCGGGCCAATCCGGTGTCTGGCCTTCGTGAAGGCAGCCGCAGCAACACAGGTACGCGCAGCCAGCGCCTCTTCCAGACCGGCTTGATTACCGGCGAGATCGCGCTCTCACTTGTGGCGCTGGTAAGCGCGGGATTGCTGATGCGTAGCTTTGTGAACATGCTGCACGTTGACCCGGGATTTCGCCCCGAGCACGTTCTGGTGAATTCACTGCTGGTGCTGCCGACCTATAAATATCCGCAGAACTATCAGCGCGTCCATTTCTTTGAGCAACTGCTGAACCGTGTGAGCGAACTCCCTGGCGTAGAGGCCTCAGGAGGAATCACCTCATTGCCGCTAATGGGCAACAGCGTTTTTTCACCCTTCCGCATTCCCGGGAAGCCTGTAGGGCCGGATGGAAGGCTGCCAACCGCGGTGATCAATGTGGTGACGCCCGGATACTTTTCCACCATGGGTATTCCACTGAAGCAAGGGCGTTGGTTCAGTGATGACGATGTGGAGCAGGCGCCGCGCGTAGCCGTGATTAATGATGCAGCGAAAAAACGCTACTTCGATAAGACCAATCCAATCGGCATGCGGTTATTTGTGCAATCGCAAGGCGAGCAGCCATACACGATCGTGGGCGTGGTGGGCAGCAGTCGGCAATTCGACATTACTGAAGCGCCTGAGCCGGAAATTTTCACCAATTATCACCAGAGCACAATGAGCTATATGTACGTGCTGGTGCGTACAAAAACTGACCCTTTGAGCCTGGTTCCAGCCATCAAGCGTGCGGTAGCAGAGATTGATCCGGAGCAGCCGGTGGGACATCGGACAATGGAGCAAACGATGAATAATCTTGTATCTGAGTCCCGGTTTTATGCGCTTTTGATTGGTCTGTTTGCCGGGCTTGCACTCTTGCTGGCGATGGTAGGCGTCTACGGCGTCATGTCTTATGTGGTTTCGCAGCGCACGCAGGAGATTGGCGTGCGCATGGCGTTGGGCGCGCCCAGAAAAAACGTCCTGGGATTGTTCCTGACGCGCAGCTTCAAAGTTGTGGCGCTCGGCGTCGCCACAGGGTTAGTGCTGGTATTGGCTTTAGGCCGGGTGATGGCCAATCTTTTATATAACGTTAAGCCAACAGATATCCTTACATTCGCCGGAGCAGCGCTCTTGCTTTGCATCACAGCATTTCTGGCCAGCTATCTGCCCGCGCGGCGGGCTACAAAGGTGAATCCGCTGGTGGCATTGCGACATGAATAGCTGCTGGCTTCTAGCTACTAGCTTCTGGCCAGAAAGCCTGCCGCGAGGCAGGCGTTTTGTAGCTGTATCCGAAAATACAATCATCTCCTTAGCGCCCATTCGCATGCGTTCTTCGTGTGAATGGCAGACCAGCGCGCGAGCAGAGGTGAGGGAACTTGCGCTTCCCTGATTACGGATTATCAGAGAACTTTTCTGTCCACCTGAGCGGTTCAACAATGGTTTTAGCTCCTGCCTGCAAGGATGACGCAATCATTTCACTCATCTGATCGATTTGTTGGGCTAGCAGCTAGTGGCTAGGAGCTAGCAGCTTCCCCATTTACAATGGCGCTTCCGTTAGGAGGCTGCATGCGTGCAGTTTTGTGCAAAGAGTGGGGTGGACCGGAGAAGCTGGTAGTGGAAGATGTACCATCGCCGCCGATCAGAGACGGCGCGGTGCGAATTGCAGTCCACGCCGCAGGCATCAACTTTGCTGACCTGCTTTTGATTTCCGGCCAATATCAGGAGAAACCCGCATTCCCGTTTACGCCGGGCATGGAAGCTTCCGGAACGATCACGGAAGTTGGCGCTGGCGTGAGCAGCCTGAAAGTCGGCGATCGCGTAATGGCGCTCACCGGTACCGGTGCATACGCGGAAGAAGTAGTGGTTGATGCCAATCGCGTTTACAAGATTCCCGACCAAATGGACTTTTCTGCGGCTGCCGGTTTTCCGGTTGCGTACGGAACTTCACACGGCGCTTTTGACTGGCGCGCACATTTAAGAGCCGGCGAGTGGTTGCTGGTGTTTGGCGCAGCAGGTGGCGTGGGTTTGACGGCGGTTGAGATCGGTAAAGCGATGGGAGCGCGGGTGATTGCCTGTGCCGGTGGAGCGGAGAAACTGGAGATCGCGCGGCAACATGGCGCAGACCATCTGATTGACTATTCACGCGAGGATATCCGCGAGCGGGTCAAAGCTATTACGGGCGGAAAAAAAGCGGATGTTGTCTATGATCCGGTGGGCGGTGACGCTTTTGACGCCAGCCTGCGCTCAATTGCCTGGGGCGGACGGATTATTGTCATTGGCTTTGCTTCAGGGCGCATTCCGCAAGCTCCAGCCAATATCCTGCTGGTAAAAAATATTGATGTGATCGGGTTTTATTGGGGGTCGTACCAGGCCCGCAAGCCGGAACTGCTGCGCGATTCCTATTCCAAATTGCTGCATTGGTTTGAAGAAGGCAAACTCAAGCCGCATATCTCCGCGCAGTTGGATCTGGGTGAAGTGGCGCAGGCCATGAATCTACTGCGCCAGCGGAGGTCCACAGGAAAAGTGGTTCTCACGACGGGACGATAAAGCGCGTATTGATCTCTGGGCGCTACAGAATCTGACATGGTGATGCCACTGAAACAGGGATAAGATTTGTGGTGTCAAATAAACACCCTATGAGACTTTTCCCTGCATTTCTTTTCATCATATTTTTCTTTGTCGGGCCTCTCTCCACAATCGCTCAGACTCCGCCTCGCATCTTCTTTTCTGATCTTGAAAGCGGGCCGAACACCGGTGGGCAGAAGAACAACGGAGTCTTTGTCACCATTTGGGGACATGGATTTGGTACAGAGCGTGGGCGTTCAACAGTAACCGTAGGTGGCGGCGCTGTAGCTGATTATCCGGTCTGGTCAGACAGCAAAATTACCTTTCAACTCGGGCCTGCAGCCAAAACCGGCACTATCATTGTGAAAGTCGGAAACATTGCCAGCAATGGCTTGCTATTCACGGTGCGGCCGGGAAGGATTTTCTTCGTTGCTGCTGATGGCAATGATCGCCATAACGGCAGCTTTGCTTCGCCATGGCGAAGCATTGTTCATGCAAAAGACAGCATGTCTGCGGGAGACGTAACTTACATCGAAAACGGCGTCACGCAGAACAAAGAAGACAGCTTTACTGCTTACCTGAGCATGGACAATGATGGCGGAAGCAACTCTGGCAAGCCGCAAATGCCTAAAGCGCTGATCGCATATCCCAATGCATTGGCCACCATTGGCGTAGCGCGCGGGCTTGAATATGCCATTCGCACACCCAATATACGCTCACGTGAAGATTACTGGCTGATTTCCCAGCTTCACATTGTTGGTGGCCGCCAGGCACTGGACATCAGCGGAACCGGCTGGAAGATTGTGGGCAACAATATTGAATGTCCCGGTGCTGATGGCCAGGTGGGATGCGTGGAAACAAGCCAGGCGAACCACATCCAGTTTTATGGCAATGAGGTGCATAATGCCGGCATTAATCCAACTTCATCCAAGTTCTATCACGCCGTTTATTTCAGCACTGACTCCAACCATATTGACGTAGGCTGGAACCATATCCACGACAATTTCACTTGCCGCGCCATTCAGTTTCATTCTTCGCCGCTGTGCAGCCCTGGTTGTGGCAGCAATGACGAAACAGGAAAGAACCAATTTGACCTGCATGTGCATGACAATCTGATCCACGGCGATAACTGCAATGCCATCAACTTTGCTACTGTCGATCCCTCCAAAGGCCCGGTGGAGGCTTATAACAACGTGATTTATCACGTTGGCGTGCGCGATCCGCTGCAAGATGGCGGAGCATTCTCCTGCATCTATGTTGCCGGCATCACGAACCACGGCCATGAAGGCACCGGCACGGTGGAAATCTTCAATAACACGCTCTATGACTGTGCGGCCAACAATTCGCGCAATGCTGATGGGTCTCGCGGAGCGTTCAGCGTGGGTGGCGGCCCGCGATCACTGGTGATGCGGCTGCGCAATAACGTGGTGTATCAGCTTCACGGCGAGCTGTATCTTGACGGGAGCAAGTCGCAGATCACAGGCGACAAGAACTTGTGGTTTGGGCTGAGTTCTGCACCTCAGCAACCTACCGGCAACCTGAGTGCCGATCCGCAGTTTGTGAATTTGGCAGGATTTGATTTCCACTTGCGCTTGGGGAGCCCGGCGCGTGGAGCGGGCAACACGGTGCTACCGAACAATTCCTTCGTAATCGGGGGGCAAGCGACGGACAAGGATGGAGTTCTGCGTCCTCAGGGCAAGGCGTTTGCACTGGGAGCTTATGAGCCTGCGCCGTGATTTGTAGGCACCTCAGTTGGAAAAAAATCTAAAGTTTGCCTATTCAGTAGCATTGCCGGCAGCCAGGCGCAAAAGACCCCGAAATTTCTCAGTCTGCTCGCGGTCGGCGTGGTTTTCCAGCAGGAATTCGATACCGTAGTTGTAACCTCGCCGATGGCGAACAATGCCCTTGGCACGCACCGGGCCGGCAGCAAATGGCGGTGTGAACTCAATTTGGACCTCATCGCCGGTCTTAAGTTCCATTCCTGCAAAGACCAGGACGCCCCCTTCGCTCATATCATTGCCCCGGCCGCTCATGATCTTGGAAGTCCCATTATGGGTATAGATAAGCCGGATTGGAACGTTGAGCCTATAGCGCTGCCAGCGCCGAAAGACCGCTCTTTCCTGGGATGGTTTTGTACCCGGTTGAGCAGAGGAGCGTGCACGAGCCTGTGTTGCCATGGAACTGATCATACCCCGCGTTAATTCGCTTGGTGAACGTTACAGAAGTATCATGCGTCTTAGGTTGGGCGCATTAGATGCTTAAAGGAAATGCTTCGGGCGAACCAAGAATATTACGTTGGTACCCAGATGGCTGCGGGGATTGATGAAATGGAAAGCACGGATTATCACGCAGTTAGCGAATTTGCTGATATTGCAAGTAAGACTGGATAAGGTTGATTTCCCGATTTAGAAAGAAAAAGGCTGGCCTGAACGGCCAGCCAAAGCGGGAGCGAGAGTTACCCAAACTTTAACAACGAACAATTTTGGAACTTTGAATGCCTTTGGTTGCGTTGCGCGTGTCGATCACCAGGTTTGATTGCTCGACGATTGCTTCATAATCGTAAGAAGAATGGTCGGTAACAATCACCACGCATTCGTACTGCTGTAGGTTCTCCAATGGAGTGTTCTTCATCTCCAGGTTGTACTTGCGGCCGCGGCCCACGTACTCAAAGAAAGGATCGTTATAGCTCACCTGCGCGCCTTCTTTTTGCAGCAGCTCAATAATGGTAAGCGCCGGCGACTCCCGCAGATCGTCAATGTCTTTCTTGTAGGCCACGCCCAAAATCAGCACCTTTGCGCCATTCAAGCT
>DASRDW010000029.1:0-9882 GCA_035652415.1 Candidatus Angelobacter sp.
TACAGACCTGGAGACACGCATTGACGTGCAGCCAGCATCGCATACAAATGGCGCCAAGCCAGAAGATGTTTTATTACATGAGCTAGAAAGAGCCAAGCCGCAGGCTCTCTTGACCATCCAGGGCACGCGCGAGAATAGTGATGGCGTCTTGCTCAGCATGCCAACGGTGGTGGCCATTTCCGCTGCTGGCGATTGGGATGTGCCGACGTTGCAGACCGCGGCCCAAGGAATGATTGCGCCAGGTATGACCGCCTCAAATCTTGGCGTTGAGTGGCGCGGAGTGAAAGACAGCGGCGGATACTTTGAACTGGATGGGCTTAACCCGGTGCAGTTGGCGATTCGCGGCAAAACAGTTTATTTCTCCAATGACGTGGTGCTGCTGGTCTCGGTTTTGTCTGCTAAGGGCCAACTATCGGCTCAGCCGGTGATTTACGCTGCCGGTTTTAGCCACTCCCGCGAACGCCAAAACTTTTACAAACTTTCTGCTCTCATTGACCAGAGCGCACGCGCGGTGGATAAACAACCGCAGTTCTTTTCACAGAATGTAGCCAGCTTCAGCCGGAGCTTCGCAAAATTAGATTCAGAAGAAGTCATCATTCACCAGACAAAGAATAAAATCCAACAGACGGTAACGTATCGTTGGATGCCCTGATAAAACAAAAGCTCTTTGCAGCCGCCATTCTGGTGTTGCTACTGGCGAAGATACCGGCATCGCCGCAAGCTGCGGCCCAGGACCTTCATGCTCAGTCAGCCAAGGCGGAATTAGAGCATGATTTTAACGATCCTGATCTCTCCTATATCCTGCTGGATGAAAATGGCCAGATCATGGCGCAACGTTGGGAGCAGCCAGATCGCGACATTCCAGTTGGCTCGCTGTTGAAGCCGTTCTTTGCCGTGGCCTATGGCCGCACGCACCACTCATTTCCGGTGTTTTATTGTGCTGGGAAGAAAACCTGCTGGCTTCCGCGAGGGCACGGCACGCTCCATATCCGTGAAGCCATTGCTTTTTCCTGCAACTCTTATTTTCATCAGCTTGTGGCCAGCGCCGGCAGTGGATTTCGCCCAGCGATGGATGGATTTGATCTTCACGCGCACGGTGAACGTTCTCTCTCAACAGCAGTGCCATTTGCGCTGACACGCGCTTATCTTGAATTGACACGCCACTCACAGGAAGCTGAAGTGGGTCCTGTGCTGGAAGGCATGGCACTCTCGGCCCAAAAAGGCACAGCTAAGGCGGTTGCGAAAGAATTACCATCAATGACTACCTTGGCCAAGACCGGCACAGCTCTATGCACTCACGCAAGGAAAGCTCCGGGCGACGGATTCGCATTGGTAATGGCGCCGGCAGACCATCCACGGGCCGTGCTGCTGGTTCGGTTACATGGCAGGCCAGGCTTCATGGCTGCGGATTTGGCTGGGCGCATGATGGCAAAAGTAGAAGGTAGCGGAGCGCCGGGTAAATGAAAATGAAGAAGATCACGATGACTGCTTTCCTGTTAATGCTGATTGCCTGCGGCGCGCAAAGCCAGGAGAAGACGGTCCGCATCGGCGTGTTGGGACTTTTTCATCCGCAGGAAGTTGGCGTGTCTCCAGTGGGAGTAAGGCCGCTTGTCTGTGCTGCGGGTGAAGAGCGCTGGGCCGTCAATGGATCGCTGCATGTGATCCTTGATCGAATGTCGATGAGAATTGTGAATCACAGTAACACTGTCACAAAAACATTCACCTGCGATGACGGACTGAGCGGCGCCACTGAATTCGTTGTGACTGTGCCGGGCAAGCTTGCACGCCGATACCGGGGCAAACTGGAAATCGCACCACAAGCGCGAGAACTGGTGGTGATTGTTGCCATGGAACTGGAGACGGCTGTAGCCTCAATCGTAATGGCTGAAAGTCCGCCCGATGCTCCGATTGAGGCGCTGAAGGCGCAAGCTGTAGCTACGCGATCATTCCTGATAGCAGGCAAGGGCAGGCACAAAGGCTTTGATTTTTGTGACACCACTCACTGCCAGTTCCTGCGTCAGGCGCCGGAGCCTGGCAGCCGGGCATCCCAGGCCGCGGCGGCAACTCGAGGGCTGGTGCTGGCATATAAGGGCGAAGCTTTTGCCGCAATGTACAGCGCAAGCTGCGGAGGACGAACGCATTCTCTTGAGGAACTTGGAATTACCATGCGTGGCTATCCTTATTATGCGGTGGAGTGCGACTATTGCCGCCGGCATCCGGAGAAATGGGTGGCGAAGATCAGCCAGGCTGATGCCGCAGGACTCGCAGGGACTGAAAGCTCGCGCTTGAAGCTGGCGCGCAAATTGGGATGGAAAACTGTCCCCGGTAACTCCTATACATCGCATGAAGAAGATGGTGCAGTGGTGCTGGAAGGAAGCGGCAGAGGACACGGCATCGGGTTGTGCCAGCGTGGCGGTGCGGACATGGCGCGGCACGGCGCTACATTCCAACAGATTTTTGAACACTACTATCCCAACACTGAAATTAAGCAGTATTGATTGCTTTAAGGGTGAAGAGCTGAGGCAGAGAACAGCGCTCTTGTTATAATCCATGAACTCTGACTTCAACTCAAAGCCAAGGATGCGAGAATGGACGCTCTGAAAAAGTTTGAACCGTACGCCTATGCGGCGCTACGTATTGTTTTTGGATTTCTCTTTGCCTGCCACGGGGCAAGCAAGTTTTTTGGAGTTCTGGGCGGGCACAGACCAGAACACGTATTGGATTGGACCGGAGCCGGAATTGAACTTGTGGGGGGCGCGCTTATTTTAATCGGCCTTCTCACGCACTTGGCTGCGTTTATCGTCAGCGGTGAAATGGCTGTGGCCTACTTTATGGTCCATTTTCCGCATAGCTTTTTCCCAATCGTCAATCACGGCGAGCTTGCAGTGATTTATTGCTTCGTCGCGCTTTTTATAGCTTGCCGTGGAGCAGGGAAGTGGGGCGTCGATAAAAACTGATCTGTTGAGTTCGTTTACCGTCGCAGCTTACGCGTTAACGTGAACAGATTTCTTGTAGCGGTCTAGCCCGCGGCTGAACTGCTGCAAGGCGTCATGCACCTGTTCGGTGGGGATTCCCACTCCCATGCGGAAACGATCAGGGTTTTCAAAGAACCTGCCGGGAACAACGGACGTCTCAAATTCTTCCCGCAGCAGCTTGCACATCTCTTCCACGCGGCCATTCTTCAGGCGCGGGAAAACCACCGTGCCATATTCCGGCCAGAAGCATTCAAGGTCATTGCGCGAGAGCAGGAAGCTGCGCAGCAGTTGCCGGTTCGTATCCAGAAGCGCTTTCATGCGCGCTGCGATCTGGGCCAGCTTAGCGAACGCCACAACGCTCAGTAGTTCTGCCGGATGAGCGAAGGTTGCGCCGTGCAGGTCATTGATGCGAAACATACGCTGGGCCAGATTAGGCGGGGCCAGCACCCATCCGCAGCGCAGCCCGCTTAAACCGTACCCTTTCGTCAAGCTGTTTGTAACAATGAATCGCTCCGGATCAATATGGAATGAACTTTGCGGTTCAGACTCAAACAGCATTTCCCGGTAAACCTCATCCACCATGACGTAAGCGCCAACTTTGCGCGCTAATATGCCAATCTCGCGGAGGGTTGAGTCAGACACCAGCGCGCCGCTTGGATTGTGCAGGTTGCAGATGGCAATCACGCGAGTGCGCGGAGTGATGTTACGCTCAACATCGGCTGGGTCAATGGCAAAATTGTTTTCAGCCCGGCGTGGAAAACGCTTGACCTCCAGGCCAAGATAGCGCGCCGTGCTCACAATCAATTCATACGTTGGCTGTTCCACCAGGATTTCATCGCTTGGCTCCGTGGTTGCCGCTAAGGCAAGATAGTTCGCCAGCGACGTTCCGACCGCGCTGACGACTGATTCCAGCGGCACGCGATAACGGCGGGCAATCGCTTGCAGCAGCGGTTCATACCCATAGATTGAGGGGCCGTTGATCTCCAGTTGGTCAATGGTCATTCCCAGCTCGGCCAGCGGTAAATTAACCATGCCGCTGGTGGCCAGGTTGAAGCGGGCAGCCGAATGCACCTTGGCCCATTCCATATAAGGAGAAACTGCGGAGCTTCGTGAATAAGTCATTGATGTGAGATCCACTTCCAAATGTAATACACGGGAACGCCCGCCACCAGAATGGCTACACCAATTAGCGTATTCCCGGGAAACTTGTAAACCGTGTTGGCCACTATTCCTGCACAGGCCAGGCAGAAAAACGCAGTGGTGAAAGGATGGCCCGGCATGCGGAAGGAGGATGGCGCACCCGTTCGCCGACGAAAAACGAAGAGGCAGCCGGCTGTGAGCACCCAAAAGGTGGCATCCATTGATGCGACGTAATCAAGGATTTTCTCGTAGCTGCCGAGAAGAAGTATCACCATGGTCCACACGCTCTGCACTACGATAGCGACCACAGGAACGCGCGTGCGCGGATGCACCCACGCCAGTTGCCGAAAAAAGACACGGTCCTCACCCATGGCGAAATAGACGCGTGGGGCCGTAAGCACGCTCTGGCTGAGAAATCCCAGCGTTGAGAAAGCAATTCCCAGAGCGATGATGGTTGCGCCCTTTGGGCCGAGCACAACGTTCATCACAGACGATGCTGGAGTTTTGGTCGCAGCCAGCCCGGCAACACCAAGGGTGCGCACGTAAGCATAGTTCACCAGCGCGTAAAGTAATGCCACACCGGCAACGCCCAGCACCAGCGCTCGCGGAAGATCGCGCCGGGGCTGCTTCATCTCACCAGCTACAAAGCTCGCGGTTTGCCAACCTCCATAGGCGAATACCACTGGAACCATGGCTGTGCCAAAAGCGGATATGAGGCCAGATGAAACCGGTTGGTCTGATATTGGCCTCCACGCAATATGCGCTCCGCGGACAAGAACTGCTCCAGCAGCAACAAGAGTGCCAATCGCCAGTATCTTTACCACCATCAGAGTACTTTGCAGCGTTCCGCCGGCGCGGACGCCCAGGCAATTCACTATGGTAAGCACCAGCAGTGTAATGCCGGAAACCAGCCATTCCGCGACGTGCAAGCCAGTGAGCTCAAGAAAGTAATGTGAGAACGTGACGGTAACGGCAGCCATGCCGCCAGTTTGAATCACCAGCAACAAAACCCAGCCATAAAGAAACGCGACAAGCGGGTGGTAAGCTTCGCGCAAGTAGGCATATTGGCCACCTACTTGCGGCATGCGATCTGCCAGCTCAGCCCAGATGAACGCTGCAATCAGTGCCAGCAATCCTCCACCGAGCCATGCTCCCAACACGAGTGCAGGTGTGTGCACGCGTTGGGCGACAACGTAAGAATTGATGAAAATGCCAGAGCCGACAATGCCGCCCATGACCAGCATGGTGGCGTCGAAGAGCCCAAGCCGTCGAGCTAAAGGCTGAGAGGAATTCGGTTCGGTCTGCGGAATGGGTGAATTCAAAATGTTGTTAGCACGCTGGCGCCCTGATTGGCTGACTTCTGCTCAGCGGGACAATATCGAGGAATTGCTACACGCACCATCCCGATTTTACTAGGCTGACTGGTTCCGAACTCGTTGGATTTTTCTTGCTTTGGCCATGCGCGCCAGCAACTTTTGTCCCAGGCAGCCGCACAAAAAGGCGATAGCCAAAACGCCACTAATGTGGCGGTCGCCGCTTGAACCGAAGGTAAGAAATGCCATGTACTCATAAATGGCATATCCTGCAAGGCTTGCAATTGCGCCAAAAAATACTGGCGTGAGCGTGACAAACAGATTGGGAATTCTGGACTCATTCCGCCCCAGGATCAACGATTGCGCCGAACAAAACGTAGCGCCCAGCAAGCCAAAGAATAATACGGCTGCGATCATGGGAGTTCGTCCATGCAGGAACAAGAATGGCGCTGCCGCTGCAGCAGCCAGTCCACAAACCATGATAAGAATGCGTAGCTGGTCGCCAGTGACACGCGTCTTGTAATACTGGTTGGTAGAATCTTCATTGCGCAACGCCATGGCGTCTGCCACGCACTCAGCGGTGAGTTGGCTCTGGCCAACCGCGAGCAGGTTATCAATGGCCTCGCCTCGCCATGAAGAGATTTTCATGGCTTCTTCCCGCAGAACATAGGCCCTGTTCGCCAACTCTGTCTGGTTCATGCCAAAGACGGCGTAGCGCTGTGCGGCATGCAGGCAAAACCATCCGCCTTCAATATCATTGCTTTCCAGACAGCGCTGCACGTTATTGAGCTGTTCATGCGCTGCCGGCGCCCAGGGATTGTCTGAGCCAATATTGCGCCGTTCCAGAAATCCCAGCTCAACACGGAAAGCCTCTGCCTCCCGCAGCAGCCTGGCATGCGCGCGATTATCTTCAGAAGATGATCTTGGAGTTTGCAGTGCTGCCGGTTGGGGAACAGGTGTTTGTGCTTTGGAAACAGACTCGGCAGGCGCTTGCCTTTGAATGATGCCCATGCGGGAGAGCAAGGCTTTTTCCTGCGGATGGGTCAGGCGTTCAATGGCGGCGGGAATCTGCAGCCAAACGGCCTCGCCGATTTCATCGCTGTTTCTGACACCCTTGTCATCGACGACCGTCATCTTCCAGAACAATACGACTTTAGGCACGCCTTTATCGGAATAGCTGATGGTGCCAAGGTAATTGCCGATGCTGCAGGAGCAACCGGTTTCTTCCAGCACTTCACGCACCGCTGCTTCCTGAAAGGATTCTCCGTCTTTCACCTTGCCGCGCGGGAGCGTCCAATCCTGATGGCGTTTGCGGTAAACCACCATTACTTCGTCACCACGTTGGGTCGTGCGTTGCAAAATTCCGCCGGCGGCCTTGATCACCGGAGGATCTGCCGGAGCGATCGGAGCAATTGAAGTTGCCATAATTAATTTGGATTGTACCTACACTAGAGGAAATTAGGTCAACTCATTTTTGGCAAAGGGCCACTTCTATTCCCGCCTCATGGGCGACTGACGGTGTACGTCTTCACCGCCGAGGAAAGATCGTATTCTTCATAGCCGCGCAGAATCTTTCCCGGAGGCGCGGGACGAAGCAGGTAAACATACACACGCGGCGGATCGCCTTGCTCCAGGCTCTCGACCTCAAACCACTGTCCCTGAATCCCGATCATGATGCTCGCGTTCCAGTTGCCTTTGACATTGGCAGACGAGATGCGGACGCGGCCGTCCGGCAAGTTCTCCATGGTATCTGGAACCAAATTCATCTTTGGTCGACGCTTACTCAGTTGGCTGGAGAAATTTACGGCCTTGATGGCCAAAACGACCAGAAAACTAGGAAGCACCTCTCCGCTTATCAAGCCAGCCATAAATCGGAACAGACCTTCAATCGCCAGATAGAGCCAAAGTAAAGCAAGCGGATGGAGTAAGTACTCCAGCGTGACGATGATAACGGTTCCGGTCTGTACCGCTTCATTTTTTCCAGCGATGTAGGGCGCTAACTCATGAGCTCGCCGGACAAAATAAACCTTCAACTGGATAATAAGAGCCAGAGCAGCCAGGAAGAACTGGGCCAAGCCGCCCCAAGTCGCGGCTTGGAGTGTCCGTTGCGGAACTTCAGGCCGAACAACTTGCCTGAAGATCGCTGGGCAGAACGAGAGCAAGAAATCGCGCAATATGCCTGGCATGGGGCTGTTGGCAGGAGATTAACCGGGATTTAGCGCAAAAGAAAGGATCTTTCACCTGCATCCTTAGTTCGATAGGTTTAAGGCGAGAGAATCTTTCCATTAAAAAACCGTTAATTCTTAAGCCAACTTCTGCAACGCGGGTTCTCTCAAACACCTAATGAGGTGTAAGAAACCTTGAGACGAATTTGTGCGTTTTTTTTCACAGTTCCCCTTCTGGCCCTAATCCTTGGGTGTGGCGGAGTCAAATCCTCTTCTTCGTCTCCTTCTCCTACGCCAACACCCGTAACCCAAGCACAGGTTAAAAACGTAATCGTCGTGATCATGCAGAACCGGTCCTTCGATAACCTATTCGGCACGTTTCCAGGCGCCAACGGAATCAAGCCTGGAGTCCCCGGATTCAGCCAAACTGATGCAACCGGCTCCACTGTGACGCCGCAATTGCTAACCGCAACCTCCACGCCTGACCTGCCCCACTTGCGCAATGAGTTCCTGCGAGTATGGGACATGGGCGCCATGGACAAATACGCTTTCTTCAACGGCGATGTTTCTATGGGACACTATGACAACACCAATCCCGATGTAGCCGTCTTGTGGAATTGGGCACAGCAGTTTGCCCTGGCAGATAATTTTTTTCCTTCAGTGATGAGTGACGCACCAACGAACCAGCTCTACCTGGTGGCCGCTGACGATAACAGTAACCCGAACTCGATAGAACCGTTTTTCCCGCCCTGCAATACTGATGTGATAGCTACCGCCGGTTATACGTTTCAGCATGTGGGAGACCAGCTTGCAGCCAAAGGACTAACTTGGGCGTGGTATCAGGAAGACCTTAATACTTGTGGCAAGTACGTTGCTCAGGAAAACCCATTTCAATTTTTTACTGACAGTCATGACTCAGCCAACGTGCGCGACTTTTCAACGTTTGCGACTGACCTTGCTTCAACCAGTCCGCCAACGGTGGCGTTCGTGCAGCCTGGTCCGGCACACAGCATGCATCCGGGTGGCGGACCGATTGGAGATGGCATTACCTGGCTTGATACCTTTATTCGCAACGTGCAGGCATCAGCAATATGGCCGAATGCAGCGATCATCGTAATCTGGGATACCAGTGGAGGATGGTGGGACCATGTGCCGCCGCCACAAGTGGATGCTCAGGGCAATGGGCCTCGCGTTCCCATGCTGGTGATCTCTCCGCTGGCCAAGAAAAACTACATCTCTCACGTGCAGATGGATGATGTTTCAATCCTGAAATTCATCCAAAATACGTTTGGCCTGGCTCCGTTGAACCCAAGAAACCAACTGGGCAATGACATCAGCGATATGTTTCAGTAAATTGTTTGCTTTTGAAGGAATCCGGAAGCGTAGCAGGAGAAGTTCCTATCCCTTGCTGCGCTTCAGAATTTTTAGAGATTAGCTTTCGCTCACGCCCAGGTAAGCGCGACGCACGAATTCGTTATTCATCAGCATCTGGCTGGTGCCTTCCAAAGTGATGCGGCCCGTTTCCATAACATATCCGTAGTGAGAAACCTGCAAGGTGTAGTTCACGTTTTGCCCCACCAGCAGAATAGTAACGCCTTGGCGGGCAATGTTGGCAACGAATGCAAAAATCTCATCCACCAGCTTGGGAGCCAGTCCCAGTGAAGGCTCGTCAAGCATAAGCAGTTGTGGTTCAGATATCAGACCGCGGCCAATGGCGCACATCTGCTGTTCACCGCCGGAAAGCGTACCGGCCAATTGATGACGCCGCTCTTTCAGACGAGGGAATTGATCGTACACGCGGGCCAGACCAGCACTTGCGCGGGAGCGGAGCGCAGGCAGAAAGCAGCCCATCAGCAGATTTTCTTCCACAGACATCCCCGGCCATAGCTGGCGGCCTTCTGGAACCAGGCTAATATGACGCTTGACGCGCTCGCGCGCCGGGAATCGTGTAAGGTCTGCTCCGTTGAGAAGAATATTGCCTTTCCTGACAGGAAGGACGCCGGCAATCGTATTAAGCGCGGTGGTCTTTCCCGCTCCGTTTGATCCGATGATGCAGGTAACTTTGCCGCGGGCAACCACAAAAGAAATTCCCCAGAGCACCTGGGTGACGCCATAGCTTACTTCAAGATTCTGTGCTTCAAGGAGCTTGTCATCGTTGGCATCAGGAGATTGAGGATCAGGCACGCGGAGTGCTCCTGAAGGTGTTTTTACCCAGGTAAGCCTCAACTACTGATTCATCATTTTGAATTTCTTCCGGCTTGCCTTCAGCCAGCTTCTGGCCAAAATTGA
>DASRDW010000030.1:0-14308 GCA_035652415.1 Candidatus Angelobacter sp.
CTTCGCTCAGCCGCTGGCGCGCTTCTTCACTCATCTTGCGCGCTTCTTCAATTCCTTTTTGGATTGAGTCCGTACGCCCACTAAAATACCCAGGAAGTTTTTTGCGAAGGAACACTACAACAAAAATGAAGATCGCGGCAAAATTGATGCCGATGCACAACCAGTAGGCTTGGTCGACCGACATTCCGGTCTTGTGCGCGAGCCAAACCACGGCTGGAGAGTTACGAACGGAATCTGATGCCTCTCCGCCCTCCTTGCCTTTGAATTCATTGGCAGGAGAGGTGGATTCATGCTGTGAGACCTGTGCTGCCGGCGCATTATCTGCAGGTTTGGAGCTTTCTTGCGCATGTATCGTGGCAAAAGAGAAGATCACTGCACAAAGCAGTAGCGCACGCAGTCCGGCGGAAAGATATCGGTGCAAGTGTGCGGTCATTTTACTGCCCTCCCGCCGCTGCAGCCGTGTGCAAGACGCGCTCAATCACTTCATCAGCCAGAACATTGGCCTGCTGCTCCAAAGATTGTTTCGCCGCCAGCATATCTTTTTCCAGGGTTGCGCGCGCGGATTTCACCATCTCCATTGCCTGCTGGCGCGCCTCAGCCAGGGCGGCATTGCGCTGCTCTACTAATCGCTGCCGGTTGGCCTGCTGGCTCTGGTAAACCTGGGCCCGCGCATCGCGGAGGCGCTGTTCATACTCGGCTGTGCGGGATTCCGCCGTGGCAATCTCCTGCTGGGCGCGCTGCACTGCCCCTTCAGTAAGCGCGTGCCTTTGCTTTAGCACCTGCTGTAATTTTCCGTAGACAATAAAACGATACCCCGCCCACACCACCAGCAAGCCGATTGCTGTGGGGATGGATGAGATCAGTAATTCGCCTACTTGCCTGAGTAATTCGTCCATGCAAAATTATCGGTTAAGTTGTAGTGATCTGAAGCGATTGGGGGCGATGACCTAACTCTTTAAGCTAACATTCGCCTTGCTGCGATGTCAACGCGCAGATTTCCCTGTTGCTCCCCAAAAATGAGTGCTTACTTCTATCATCGCACGTTCTCAGCGCGCGAAAAGAAATTTTGTGAGTTTTAGAAAGCCACTCTTCTCGTTATCATTCGGGGCCATGATCTTTCTCTACTTAATCCTTGGACTGTTCGTAGGCGTGCTTTCCGGTATTGTCGGAATTGGCGGCGGAATCCTGATTGTTCCCGCGCTCGTGTACATCTTCCACATGAGCCAGCACAAAGCCCAGGGTACGTCACTGGGAGCGCTGCTGGCGCCCATCGGCATACTGGCTTTTTGGGAGTACTACAAGGCCGGCAATGCCGACTTAAAAGCTGCTCTGGTGATTGCCCTGGGCTTCATTACCGGAGGCTATTTCGGGGGTCTCTGGGCGCAGAAGCTGCCAGACGTGGTTTTGCAGAGAATCTTTGGCGCGCTGCTCATAATCATCGGGATTAAGCTGCTGTGGGGGAGATAACTTTCTGAAATTCCCGCAAATCGCTTCATTTTTATGAAGCCGCTAACACCATGATTTATATATACTTAATTCAGCGGCTATTTTGAGTTCTCAGAGAGTGGCGGTTATCCAGTTGAGTAAGTAAGGTAAAAAAGAGCCGTCCTATGTCTTGACATCCTCTGTGGCTCGCCTAAAATAAATACATCACCTCCGATCCGATTCAGGATCGAATGGGCTTGTAGGCAAGGAAACCGTCACCGCTTCTTGCTTTCAGGCCCATTTTAATTTTTGGGCTGGCTTCGCCCCCTAAAAATCAGCTACTAGCTTCTAGCCCTTGGCTTTGTCTTGTGCCGCACAATAAAAAATCAGATATTGGCCATTGGCTCTTGGCTTTGTCTCGCCAGGGACACTTAATTTCATTTCCGCATGAGGGCTCATCAGCGCAGATCGGTGGTAGATGAAATTTGGGCAAAAGCAAAACGGACAAGGATCGGGAGAACGTCCAGAGTCGGCGGCTTGGTCTTCGTTCTATCAGCCTTCGTCCTTCGGCGTCGACTGAGCTCCTGGCGGTTCGCGGAAAAGATCCATCGGAATCGGCACGTACTCGACGCGGATGATCTCTAGATGCTCCGTCTTCGCTGGTGCGCGCAGTTCCACGCTGTCGCCGACGCTGGCCTTCATGAGCGCATTGGCCAGAGGCGAGCGCCAACTGATGTAGCCGCGCTCGAGGTCCACCTCATCGATGCCGACGATAGAGACGACGTGTTCCAGGCCGGCGGAGTCCTCGTAGGTCACGGTTGCGCCGAAGAAGACGCGCGTAGCGGCTGATGCCGGGCGCGGAGCAGCGGGATCGACGGCCACGGCCGCCTCAATGCGTTTCTCAAGAAAGCGAATTCGCGAATCGATCTGGCGTAACCGTCGCTTGCCGTACTGATAGTCGGCGTTTTCACTGCGATCGCCATTGCCGGCAGCCCACGCTACCACCTCCACCACCGCCGGCCGCTCGCGACTGAGCAGGAACCGATGCTCGTCTTTCAGCCGCTGCAACCCGGCAGGCGTGATGTAGTTTTTGGGCGCCGGCCCCGCTTCCTCGCGCACCGGTTCTCGAAGCGGTCGCTTTTCTGGCATTTTGCAAATCTATCATGGAATTTCGTGTTAACTTTTGGGCGCTTCCCGACCACCTTTTTTGGGTGAAAGCCCCGGCCTTTACGGCCGGGGTGAGCGAAGCGAAAACGGGCGAGGGCGTCTGATAAAATCCAGCGCTTTAGCGCTGGTGGTCGTTTTTCATGAACAATCAAATATGGCCCATGCTCCTCAGGCCGGGGCCCCCAACACGCGCGCTTTTCGCGTGGTGGGGTGGAGGAGATAAGAACTTTTTTCGTCACATCCGTGACGAACAGACGGCACGCATTTTTCAAGAATGCAGAGGCCGCCGAACTGCTAATTGACACGCTCTATTTCTACCGCGGCGAAGGAAGATTCGAGCTCCACGAGTTCGTAATCATGCCCGATCATTTTCATCTCATCATTACGCCCGAAGAGCGGATTCCGCTGGAGAAGGCCGTGCAATACATCAAAGGCGGATATGCAACCGTAGCACGGCGCGAACTGGGGCTGAGCGGAGTCTGGCAGCCTAAACCTACGAACCATCGTATCCGCGATGCAGAAGATTACGAAAAACATCGCGATTACATTTTTGATAATCCCGTGCGCGCCGGCCTGACGCCGTACCCGGAGGATTTCCCTTTTTCATCCGCAAAGCGCCGCGAATATCTTGACCCGCGACCACCAGCGCTAAAGCGCAAAATTTGAAGAGAAACGTTCCTTACCCCGGCCATCCGGGGTCCCCGGCAGACCCGCCTTTGGTCTGCTGGGGTGGCCTGCCGGGGCTTCCACCCCAAACACCTGCGAATAGAGCTCTCTCATATTGTGCGGCCAAAATCTAGACGACGTGGGAAAATGGTCCAGACGGTAACGTGCTCCTTCTGTGGGCCGTCGTGTTCGCGCCACGGTTCCTTCCCACGCTTCGCCAACACCGGGCGAAAGCATGGCCACCCCCGCCGTATAATGAAGCGAGACGCATACGAAGCTTTAGTTGCGCAAGATGGGAAACATGACTAAGCCGCCGGCAAATATTCTCGACTTACCCATGGCAGAACGCGCTGAAATGGCCCTCAAAGCGGCTTTTGAGAAGGTCATTGAATCGCATATACGAGACGGGCGTCCAATCTCAATCTGGCGCGATGGTAAGGTGGTTGAGGTGTCTGCCTAGGAGTTGCGAGACACGCCTGTCGATCCGCAGTGATTTCCTGCCAACCAAATAGCTCTTGGCTTTGTCTCGTGAAGGACGCTGATTTCATTTTCAGCATGAAGGGCTCATTTTGGTTCGAAAGCTGACACAGAAGTCATGGACGCCCCCGCCTGCTTAACTTCCGTCCCGCCTCACGCAAAATCGCTTGCTAGGCTTTTTTCTTGGCATCCTTTTGATTAGAAGCAGCCCTGTGCTTTACTCGCGGACGTAAATCGATGAAGTATTCACCAATAGTGAATTTGCCACACACCGGAGCGCTCAGTAGACCCTTGCCGAAATCATCCATGCGAGCATCGAAGACTACGAGATAGCCCCGGCTCGTGTCGCGATTTTCAAGGTAGTGGATAATCTGTTCTTCGCCGGAGGCTGCGTAGGTGCTGCTATACCCCTTGCCGCACATCTTCAATTCAAGCACCGCAGAGAGTCCATTCCCGAACTTCAGATACATATCAATGCGGCCTGCGCCTGCTCCAATTTCCTCGAAGACGTCCATGCGGTCATGGAATCTTGCTTTCAGGAAGATGTGGAGGAAATCTTTAGCGCGCCTTTCAGGCTGTTCGACCCATTTGTGATCGTTGTTGCCGATGGGCGTCCAAAAGGCCATCCTCTTATCCGCAGCGATGAACTTCGAGAAGTCAGCCAGTGCTGATTCGAGCACTTCGTAGGTGACAAGATTCGCCGGAGTTGGAATGGGCTGGGGCGGCGGCACGGTTCCACCTGATTCCAGCGCCCTTTCCCGTATTGCACGAGCTAGCTCCTTCAGCTGCGGATCGTCTGCAAATTTCAAAGAGCCGGTGAGGAGAGGTACAGCCCTAGTGAAGTCCCCCGCCTCGACCAATGACTTTCCGAGTGCAAACAGTAAGCCCGGAACCCTCCCCAATCGGTCGATCTCACCGCTCAGGAGCTTGGCTGCCCCGCCCCATTTCTTTTGATTCCAGAGGCACTGGATCAATCTATCGCGGACCGGAAAATTATTCGGATTTGCCGCCAGGATTTTTCGGTACCACCCCTCTGCCCGCCCTTCCTGTCCAAGATTTCCTAACCGCAGAGCGAGCGCAAATCTTGCAGGCTCCTTGGCCCGCTCATGCACGTTAGCAGCGTCAAGATCATTTAATATGCGTTCCAGCAACCCAATACGCGCTGCTTCGTTAAGGGTAGAGTCAAGCTCTGCGGTCGCAACTCTGGCCGCAGCCACAATTTCTACGGCGCCGCTGGCTTCGGCGCGCTTCACCGAATCTTCTGCCTTTGCTTTGTCAAAGCTGCTGAAGAGCATTTGGACTTCGACCGCAAACCTGTGATGAGGATCGGGGGACGACTCGGAGAGGGTGTCGGCTTCATGTTCCAATTTCTGCGCCTCTTCCGTCCGGCCGAGATGTTCCGCTTCCATGGATGCCAGATACAGAGAACTTGCGAGTTGTGTTTCCATGCCAAAAATTCCGCGTCGGAGTTCCACAGCCGTCATGGCATCATCGAAGGCTTCTGGATGTCTGCCCAACTCGGCGAGACGGATCGCGCGTATATGTCTTGCGGCACTGCCTAGATCCCGTTCATCCAGGCCCTCTTCGGCTGCTAGGGCGAACATCTCATCAAGTGCTCTGATTGCCTCTTCGGGCCGCCCGAAAACAAGGCAATCGGCAAGGCGAACCAAACTCTTTGCGGCTTCCTTCTTTTCTCCTGCCTGTAAAAATGCGTCCGCAGATTGACGCGCAGCATTTCGAGCTTCTACGTCTCTCGGTTCGAGCACCAAAGAAACGTTCCTCCAACACCATCCTCGTTGCTTTGCTGGCAGACCGCCTTCTGCACCCAGCAGCTCCCGTATAACGAGGAGCCCGGACTCCGTATGCCCCCTCTTTAAAGCACCCGTCGCTGATGCCAGTCTAAGGTCAACGATTTGGTCTGCGGTGAGTGTGTCCTTGTCTTCCGAGAGAAGAGCATCTGCCTCGGCCGCCGCCACGTCCCACGCCTCAAGGCGGCTGGAAATCATTAACCGTGCATCGCGAACCAAGCGTCGGTCTGCCTGACTCAGCCTGGAAACATTGATGGCACTAACTGCTTTGAGCAGAGCTTGAGAGGGGGGAAATGCGAGCGTGCTTTTGTCGCGAGCATCCATGATCGCCCGCACAGCGCCGTTGACATCATTTTTTAAGAGGGATTCTTCAATGCTGCGAGTTAATGCAACGGCAGGTTCCGTGAAAACCTTGCCTATGGCCTCCGTCAGAGCCTTTGCCATAACATCGCTCGAGTCCGCGAACGCATGCATAGCATCCAGCGACGATAGGGAGCGACCAGTAGACAGGTCGACGCTCATGTTGAACTGGCAGTCGCCTTGTGGGAGCGGTTCAACTTCGTAGCCATTTAACCGTAGAACATCAAGAAGATCGGACCACCGCTTGAGTTGCAATTCGGCGACAGCTTCCGCATCAGCCGGAGCGCTCTCCTCTGGAACAGGATGAGCCTCGAACAGCTGCTGTATTTCGATCATTTTTGGGCAGTCGCCTTGGATTTGGATTTGCCATAGATCAGGTAGTGTCCTGGTCAACTCCAAACGGCAGATGGCGCGCTTCTGGGTCGATTCAGATTCCAGCACAATGGCTCGCCTTAGGGTTGCCTTATCTTTGGGGGCTAGAAGAGACGTGCGCTCCTCTTCATCAATTAACTTCATAATAGATAGTTTATGCGACGGATAGTTACCATCCAAAATCATGGTCGGCGGGTTATGAGGTACGCTTTAACCCGGCAAGCACGACAACTAGGAGCAACTACTTCGAGATTACTTATTTTCGCTATTGCATCGCCCCGCGAAATCAGCTATTCTCCAGCAGCCCTCAGTGGGTGAGCGGTGCAAAGTTCTTTGAAAACTTAGCCGTCAGCACTCAGCGGTCAGCATTCAGCCAGAATTAGGGTGAGGCTTCGCCTAATTTAGATCGTTCGACTCGCGGTTGCACCGCTCGCTCACGATGACAACGTGTGGCGCGGCGATAATTGCGCCGCGCGGCTTTGAAGCGCTGCGACCCACTGCCGATGCTCTCAGTATTCCAACCCAGCCAGCGCAAAAGCGGCGCTGTCCGGGGACCCCAGCATGGGGTCATGTGGGGTCGACTGGGGTCGAATGGGGTCGAAACCGGGGGGAGGGGGAGGGTGGAATTTGGTAATTGGGTAAGTTGGTAATTTGGTAATTGAAAGCCAGGACTTAGATGAAATCTGGTGTATGAATCGATCCAAATTCAATCCAAATTTAACCCGAAACCCAAAACCTTACCGCTGATAACACTGATAAAACTGATTTACACGGATTCAAAAAGGCAATTCAGAAAAGCTTACCGGTTCCTGGGCTTCATTTCGTAGCCTCTCAAGACCCGCGCCAGCGACTCCGGCGCTTCCACGTCCATCTGCACCTTGCTGTCACGGTAAGAGCGCTTGAGGATGTGCGCCCGTGATTCAATCTGCGCCAGCAGTTTGCCTTCACTCTGGGGAATGCGAATTCGCATTGTTTGCAGCGCGTCAATCTCCAGATGGTCGTCGATGGCCGAGAGAAGATCGTCAAGGCCAAGCTGCTTCTGCGCTGAGATATAGACTCGGTTCGCGGTGTTCTTGAGCTCGCGGCGCTCGGCTTGGGGCACCAGGTCAATCTTGTTCATCACGCGGATCTGCGGACGGTCCATGACCTCAAGATCTTTCAGCACGCTTTCAACCTGGGTCTGCTGGTCGTGAGCGGAAGCGCTGGTGACATCGGCCACGTGCAACAGCAAGGCGGCGCGCTGGACTTCTTCCAGCGTCGCACGGAAAGCAGAAACAAGCGTGGTGGGCAGGTTGCGGATAAATCCTACGGTATCAGAAAGCAGGACTTTGCGTTTACTGGGCAGCGTAAGCCCGCGAATGGTGGGATCGAGCGTGGCAAACATCTTGGCCGACTCCAGCACGCCCGCGCCGGTGAGCACGTTGAAGAGCGTTGACTTGCCTGCGTTGGTATAGCCCACCAAGGCAACCGTGGGCAGCGGGACGGATTCACGCCGCTGCCGCTGCTGGCCGCGAATGCGCTTTACATCTTCAAGCTGCTGTTTGATGTGGCGAATCCGGCGATAGATTTTTCGCCGGTCGGTTTCCAACTGCGTTTCACCGGGACCGCGCGTGCCGATGCCGCCGCCGAGCTGCGACATCTCAATGCCTCGTCCGGCAAGGCGCGGCAGCATGTATTCCAGTTGCGCCAGTTCGACCTGAAGCTGGCCTTCACGGCTGCGGGCGTGCCGGGCAAAGATGTCCAGAATAAGCTGGGTGCGGTCAATCACGCGCGCGTTGACTTCTTGCTCAATATTGCGCTGCTGGGAGGGAGAAAGTTCGTGGTCCACCAGGACAAGATCGGCATTCACGGAGGCGACAGCTCCGGCGATCTCCTGGAGCTTGCCTTTGCCGATGAGCGTCGCCGGATCAGGACGG
This sequence comes from Candidatus Angelobacter sp., assembly GCA_035652415.1. Taxonomy (GTDB): domain Bacteria; phylum Acidobacteriota; class Terriglobia; order Terriglobales; family Acidobacteriaceae; genus Angelobacter. Next base: position 8,192 of record DASRDW010000030.1, read on the forward strand.
TCACGATGCTGGACAAATTCGCCGGCAATTTCTGCTCCGGCAGAAGATACAAGCTCGCGAAACTCCGCAAGCGACTCTTCAATATCGAGATGAGAGACACTCCTGGCTTCAGCGCGACCTGCCGCGGCGTTGCGCGCCAATACGGCGCTGGGCGGCACGTCAATATCGCGATCGGTGCGCGAACGGTGGCGAAACTCCAGAGCTACCAGGAATGCGCGCTCCGGCCCGTCACGACCAGTCGTGATCCCGGCCGAAGATTCAGCAGTGAAACGGCGGGAACGAGGCCCAGGAATGAATTAGCCCTCCGCTTTGGCTGAACTGCTTTCGCCCTCCGCTGTTGCGTGCGAGCGGGTATCACCATGGTGCATCATGCCTTTGGCCATGACCACGGTAGAAATGGCGTGTTTGAAGATGAGCTGTTCCTGATTGTTGGTTTCAAGGACGACTGAATACTTATCAAAGGACCGGATGCGGCCTGTAAGCTTCACCCCGCTCAGAAGATAAATAGTGATCTGGCTTTTGTCCTTGCGCGCGGTATTCAGAAACGAATCCTGTATGTTTTGTGCCGGCTTATTTTCCATCTGCCGATCTTTCTCCTGTATAGCTTGCATAGAACCGGGAAACAGCCTTAGGTGGCTTGTCCGTGCCATTGTAACTTTTTGCTGCGTTCCGGGCAAAAGCACCTCACGCCTGAGTGGTGTCTTATGAGTGCGTTGATGCCGCTTTCGGCCAAAAACTTCAGTGAAATGCAGCCCTGGGACACTACCCACGCCTGCTGCTCTGGAGCGGAGATGTTAGAATTTTTATTGCGTGATGAAGAGCGCAGGCCACAAAACAGCAACCACCGTTCCCATGCTGGATTTATCACGCCAGTTTGCCTCCATTCGCAACGAAGTTTTTTCGGCCATTGGCCGCGTCTGTGAATCCCAGCACTATATTTTGGGCGAAGAAGTAGTGGCCTTTGAGCGGGAATTTGCCTCGCTCTGCGCGAGCGCTGAAGCTGTAGGCTGCGCCTCTGGGACTGACGGGCTTTGGCTGGCCCTGGTGGCCGCTGGCGTCAAGCCCGGCGATTCTGTCATTACCACGCCGTTCAGCTTTTTTGCGACTGCCAGCTCCATTCTGCGCGCCGGGGCCAGACCGGTATTTGCCGACGTGAATCCGGAAACCCTGAACCTTGATCCTGCCAAAGTTGAGCAGCGGGTGAAAAGCTCTTCTTTTCGCGCCGTGATGCCGGTGCACCTCTACGGCCAATGTGCAGACATGGACGGTTTTAACCGGCTGGCAGTGGAGTTCAAGTTGCAGATCGTGGAAGACGCAGCGCAGGCCGTAGGCGCTACCTGGAACGGCAGGCGCGCTGGATCGCTGGGAGTGGCGGCTGCGTTCAGCTTCTATCCCACAAAAAACCTCAGTGCCTTTGGTGATGCAGGCGCCGTGACTACAAATGATCCTAAACTGGCTGAGCACATGCGCTCACTGCGCAACCATGGCGGCAAGCAACGCTATTATCACGATGAGATTGGCTGGAATAGCCGGCTCGACGCGATCCAGGCCGCTGTGCTGCGGGTGAAGATGCCGCATCTGGCAACGTGGAATGAAGCTCGGCGTGAACGCGCGCGCACTTATGGCCGCTTGCTTACCAGCGCAGGATTGACCAAGACCGGCGCAAACTCCGCACCTCCTGTTACGTTGCTAAAGACGCTGTCCGGCGCGCACCATATCTACCACCAATATGTGATCCGCGTGCGTGACCGCGACAAGCTGCGCGCGTTCCTCAACGAGCGCGGCGTAGGCTCAGAAATTTACTATCCCATTCCGCTTCACCTGCAGAAATGCTTTGCTTATCTGGGATATGCTCTGGGCGATCTGCCGGAAGCCGAGCAAGCTGCGCTGGATGTGCTGGCGTTGCCGATCTTCGCTGAACTTGAAGAAGATGAACAGCGGCACGTGGTGGAGTCGATTGCGGAGTTTTATTCCTAAAATCAGGGATGGGATTGCCTGATCAGTACGTCGGCCGCCACAAACGCAAAGAACACTACGGCGATTACGCCATTCATGGTAAAGAATGCCGCGTTGAGCTTGCTGAGATCGTCAGAGGAAACCAGCGAGTGTTCATAAGCCAGCAGCAGCGCCACCGCCAAGACTCCGGCTATGGCCAGCTTGCCTAGGCCAAATACCATCACCAGAGCCAGGAGCAATCCCAGCATGAGCACGTGAAGAGTGCGGGCCAGCAAGAGCGAGCGCCGGATGCCCAATGCCTGCGGAATGGAGTTGAGCCCATTGGCGCGGTCAAATTCAATGTCCTGGCAGGCGTAAAGCACGTCAAAACCTGCCACCCAGAATGTGACTGCCGCAGTCAGCAGCAAGATGCGTGGATCAAGCGATCCGCGAATGCCAATCCACGCCGCTGCCGGTGCAATGCCTAGCGCAAAGCCCAGCACTAGGTGTGACCATCGCGTGAAACGCTTGGTATAGGAATAAAGCAGCACAATGGCCAGCGCCACGGGCGAGAGATATAGAGTCGCGCGATTAAGCTGCGCCGCGCCCAGCACAAACACGCCGCAAGCTAAAGCCACAAAAATCGCTGCAAATTTTTGTGAGAGCAGTCCGGCGGGAATAGCGCGCATGGCTGTGCGAGGATTCGCGGCGTCAATTCGCGCATCGGCAATGCGGTTGAAAGCCATGGCCGCTGACCGCGCTGAAATCATGCAGAGCACAATCCAGCCCAGCTTGGCTGCTGTGGGCATGCCTCCGGCGGCAAGCATGGCCGCACATAAAGCAAACGGCAGCGCAAAGATCGAGTGCTCCCACTTGATCATCTCCAGCGTGGTTTTGATGTTGGTGAGGAGAGGCACAGAGTATTTTAGCAGTTGCTCTTCTGAAATCCCGAAGCGCAGCGAGGGATCCATATAGACTTACACTCTCTTAATGATCGGAACCATTACCCTGAAGAATATTCTTTGACCATATGGATCTCTCACTTCGCTCGAGGCTTCGGAAAATTTAAGCCGCAAACCCCTGCTGCCCAATTAGCGGCACAAAACGGCAGCCTTCCAGCGTTCGCAGGGTGATATAGCCATTAAGATCGCGCTGCACAAGCTGTACAACCTGCTCCTGAGAATCGCCTACAGGGATAATCAACCGACCGCCCAGAGCAAGTTGTTCGATAAGGGCTGGTGGAACACGCGGAGCAGCGGCAGAAACAATGACCGCATTAAACGGTGCGGCTTCAGGCAATCCCAGTGAGCCATCGCCAGCCACGACCTTCACATTGCGATAGCCCAGCCGTTCCAGCGCCTTTCCGGCAGCGTCGGCCAGAGAATCATACCGTTCCACGGCAAAGACCTGGCTTGCCAGCTCGGCCAGCAGTGCGGTCTGGTATCCGGAGCCGGCGCCGATCTCAAGCACACGGTCTTCCGGCTTGATCTGTGCGGCCTGGATCATGGCGGCAATCATGTAAGGTTGCGAGGTGGTCTGCTGTTCGCCGATGGTTACTGGATGATCGGCATAAGCATCTTTCCAGCTCTCCCGATCCACAAACTCATGGCGCGGAACTTTTTGCATCGCAGTGAGCACCCGCTCATCCTGGATGCCGCGCGGGCGCAGTTGCCGCTCCACCATGGCGAATCGTTCAGCTGTAAATGGCTCTGCTCCGTTTCCGTTCATCATTCATTTCTTTCGCTTGCGGATGTGCACGTCAAAACCCAGAACGCCGTTCTGGTCCCTTACCGCTACGATGGAGACATTCTTGTCAATGTTGTATTCCAACTGAATTACCGTCTCCGCCGATTGTGTGAGGCTGGTGGCGTAAGTGAACGTAATGTTGTTGTTGATGGTTTGCTCAATCGTCAAACGCGCGCTTGGGTTATTTTCTGAGCCAATAAACTGCGGATCAACCTTTACCCGGCTGGCGCCAAAGAGCCGCTGCACGCGATCACTGAACGTTGCATTAAGCGCTTCGCCCAGAATCGCATTAGAGGCCGAAGCCGCATCATTGGTGCTCTGCCCTGGCTGGCTTGCGTTGTAGAGCGTCTGGTCACGGGTGTGTCCGAAGGCAAGCAGTGCGATGATATCGTCATTGGAAAGTGGAGGATCAGAGCGATAAGTCATGCTCAAACCCTTGCCGCTGGCAGCCGATCCATGCAGGCCGATGGTGATGTCATAGTCCTGAACGCGGGCAGACATATCAATGTTGATGATTGGATCAATGGTAAGCGGGTTGCTGAAAGTAATATCGCCACGTTCCAGCCGGTACTTGGTGCCGTTAAAAAAGATGTCGCCCTCGGCAATGTTCACGCGCCCCACAATTGCCGGGCGGGCAGCCGTTCCCCGCACATGCAGATCAAGATCGCCAGAGAGCTTGGCCAAAGAAGTTTCCACGCGCAAATCCGGAGTCGAGGTAATGTGCAGGTCCAGGCGCATGTTATCCAGAAATGGATTCAGCGTGGAGATCACCGGGGCCTTCTTGCTCTGCGCCAGATAGCTGGCAAAATCAAAATGCGGATTCATACCGAAGCGGGTAACAACAATATCACCGCTCAGCAATGAACTTTTGGCCGACCCGGTATAACGTAGCGTGGCATCGGCAGAAGAGCTTACGCCCGGCGGATAACGTAGGCGCACGTCTTTACCGGTTGCCGTCAGGTCAAAGTAGAGTCCGTTGCGGAACGCAAGAAAACCGCTGACGTTGAGATTGCCGCCGCCAGTCTGCGCCGTGAGTTTTTCAAGCTGCATGCGGTCCTGAGCAAATACCAGCGATCCATTAATGTGACTCAGCCCATTGGGAAGATCAACGAATGAGACTGAAGCATCGGCCAGTTCCAGCCGGCCGCCGAACTGAGGACGCGCCGAGCTTCCGCCGATGTTCACCGTGAATGTGGCCGGCCCGTTACCCACCAGATTAGGATTGAAAAGCTGCAGCAGTTTCAGGTCGAATCGCCCTTTGGAACGAAGATCGAGAGCATGGTTCTCGATAAGCTGGGCGCTCCCCTGGATTGAAATGTCAGTCTGGTTCCCTATCAGGTCAAACTCATCCACCTTCAGCGCGCCATTTTCAATTGCCATGTGAATTGGCCCGCTGTTCTGCAGTTTCACGTTTTCCACATCAGCAGAAAGCTGGCTGACGTTGCCGGTGATACTGAGCCGGTCGGGCTTCTTCATCGGCCCGCGCACTTCAATAGCGCCGGCGATAGAAGAGTGTCCCGTAATCTGCCCCTGGAAGTAAGCTCGTATAAGAGGATCAAAATCAAGCCGGGAAAATTTGATGGTGGTTTGTCCTGGCCAATCGCCACGCAGATGGATGTTTCCGTCCACGCTAAGCTCAGCGTCAGTAAAAGTGGAGCGGCCGCGCAGCACTGCCTCTTCACCATGCGTTTCTATCTGCACGGTCATATTGCCCACCAGTTCGTGGTTCAGCACAATGTTGTGCAGATCAAGCTGGCCATTGATTACTGGCTCATTCTCTGTTCCGGAGCCGGTCACATGAAAACCTGCCTGCCCCTGCACGCTCAGTCGCGCGGGCATCACGTCGCGAAAATTATCAAAGTCAATGTTGGCGGCGGTCAGGTCAAACTGGAAATTTTTGTTGCCAAAGTTGTATTCGGCTGAACCGGTAAGCCGTGCGCCGTTATGCGTAAGAAGAATATTTTCAAGCGCGGCATTGCTTCCGTTCAGGTGGAGATCGCTACTGAAGGACTTATAAGGCTCGCCATAAGCGGTAAGTTTGCTGATCTGCAATTTTCCGCCGCCGTGGAGATTGCTCAGCATGCCCGCAGCCTGCAGGTCAGCATTGACCACACCGGTAACAGGATAGTTCGTCTCCGCCAGCGCTTGGATATCCGCCACGTTTTCATTCTGGATATGAAGTGAGATGTTGAGCTGGCTGTTCTTTTCGTCAAAATTGCCTAGATGCAGGCTGGCGCTGGCGGTAAAGCCGAACTGGGCGGCTCCGCGTCGTAGCGTTCCTCGCTGCAATGAGATCATGGACGGGCTGTAATTGAGATCAGTGGAGAGCGCATCCCAGTGGATACGCCTCGGCTCGTGTTGCCCCACATTGGAGTTTGCTGAAGCAGGCGTTAGAAGAAATTCAGTATCGAATTTTTCCAGTTCCAGGCGTCCGCG
>DASRDW010000031.1:0-3565 GCA_035652415.1 Candidatus Angelobacter sp.
GCTGGCAGCAGCCCCAGGAATCAAGTTGGCGGCAATTTTTGCTCCGGAGCATGGAATCTTTGGCAACTTGGATCAGTTAAAGGTTGAAAACACAACCGACACAGTAACCGGCGTACCCATTTATGCGCTCTACGGCCGAACAGACGCCAAAAAGCGTCCATCAGTCGATCTGCTCAAGACACTGGATGCCGTAGTCTTTGACGTTCAGGATGCGGGCGCACGCTTTTATACCTATCCAGCGACGCTCGGCTATCTCTTGGAGGCTGCAGCAGAGGCGAATACAGAAGTGATCGTGCTGGACCGCCCGAACCCGGTCAACGGATCATTTGTCCAAGGCCCCATGTCGCAAGGGGACATGCTGAATTTCAATAATTATTATCCAATCCCGTTGCGGCATGGCATGACGCTGGGCGAGTTGGCGCAGCTCTACAACACAGAAAAAAAGATCGGTGCACGCCTGCGCGTGATCCCCATGCAGGGCTGGCTTCGCGGCGACTGGTTTGATTCCACCGGGGTCGTCTGGGTGAACCCCTCGCCCAATTTGAGGTCAGTGAATGAGGCTGAGCTTTACCCCGGCGTGGCGATCATTGAAGGCACAAATGTTTCTGTTGGCCGTGGAACTGACACGCCCTTTGAAGTGATGGGTGCGCCCTGGATCGACCCGCACACGCTTTCTGATTACCTGAATCAGCGGCTGATTCCCGGCATTCGCTTTGTGCCGATTACGTTCACCCCGGTCAGCGGCCCATATCAGAACCAACTATGCAAGGGCGTGAACATGATTGTTACCGATCGCACAGTGCTCGACGCGCCCGAAATGGGCATCGAACTGGCGGCGGCATTAAAGAAACTATATCCAGACAATTGGAAGATTGACCGCATGATCACGCTGCTTGCAAATCGGCAGGTTTATGACGCGGTAGCCAACGGTGACGATCCGCGCAACATTGCGCAAGCCTGGCAGGACGATTTGGAGAAGTTCAGGGAGCTGCGGCAGAAGTATCTTCTCTACAAATGATGAGTTCGCTCGTGTCCCAGGCGCGCAATCTCCAACTCAGCCGCGAAGACCACGTTGTTTTCTGCTTTTTTAACTTGGCCAAGGTCAAAGAAGGCTTTCGAATATACTTTTTCTTCATGGATAAGCTGCACATCGGGACTTCCGGGTGGTCATACGCTAGTTGGAAGCCAGCATTCTTTCCGGAGAAGCTGCCATCAAAGCGCTTTCTTGAGTTTTACGGCACACGGCTGAACGCGGTGGAGTTGAATGCCACGTTCCGGCGGATGCCTACGGCCAGCGCCATTGCCGGATGGGTGAGCGCTACGCCCCAGGACTTCCGCTTTGCCGCCAAGGTCCATCAATCCATTACTCATTTCAAGCGATTGAAGGACGCTGACCAGCCGCTGCGCTTTTTTTTGCAGAGCCTGGAGCCGATGCGCGAGTCGGGCAAGCTGGGACCGATTCTGGTGCAGACGCCGCCAAATCTGAAGGTCGATCTGGAGTTGCTGCGCGCCTTCGCCCAGATACTTCCGCAGGCGTACCGGTTTGCTTTTGAGTTTCGCCATGAGAGCTGGTTCAACGATGCGGTGTATGAAATCCTGAAGTCCAGAAATGCCGCGCTGTGCTGGGCGGAGAGCGAGAAAATTATTGTGCCTAAAGTCGCGACAGCCGATTTTCTCTACTATCGCTTTCGCGAGCCGGAGTACAGCATGCCCGATCTGGAAAAGGTGGCCGAAGAGTTAAAGGCCAATCAGGCAGAGCGCGAGGTCTATGCGTTCTTCAAGCATGAAGAGCGCCCAGACAGCGCGTTGAACGCGCAAAAAGTGGCGCGGGCCTGTGGCATTGAAGAAATGCCATTCGTGATGCCTGCGAAAAAATCGCCCGGGAAGAAGAGCGCCAACCCTTCCTAGCCCATAAGCGACTCAATTGCATGGACAATGTTTGGGGGTAAAACAAGATTTTTGCTGGCAAGGTCCTGCTGCATGTGCTCAGCATTTGTTGTACCCGTAAGCGGCAGCATTCCAACTGAGCGCGCAAAAGCAAACACAATCTGCGCGGGCGTAGCGCCTAGCTGCATGGCAAGTGCAACGACAGCAGGATGCTGCAAGACCTCTCTGTTCGCGGTAAGAAGAGAGAATCCCTGGTAGATGATGTTGTGCTCGCGGCAGAAGAGTCGCACTTCCCTGTCCCATCCCAGGCGCGCGTAACAACGATTCTGGACAAATGCCGGTAGCTCTAAGTGACTTTCCAACATCTGTTCAAGATGCGTGAACGCAACGTTGCTTACGCCAAGCAAGCGAGTGCGGCTTGCATCGCGTTCATGGATCATAGCCTGCCATGTTTCGCTATCGTCCGTGGTCCAGTTGTAGCGGTGGGAAGGGCCATGCAAGACAAAGCTGTCAACATGGTCCGTGCCCAGATGATCGAGCGAACTGGCCATTGATTGCGCAACCTGTTGAGCGAGTCGTGCCGCTGGATCATAAGGCAGGCGATGGTCCTGGCCGCCTCGATAGGTGAATTTCGTCTGCAGAAAAAGGTCTTCACGCTTAACAATTCCAGCGCGATACGCAGCAGCCAACCCTTGTCCAACACCAGCCTCAAAATAATGGCGGCGCTGGTTGGCAGTGTCAATCCCGCGAAAACCGCTACGAATGGCAAGCTCAGTAAGCTCTGCTGTGCGGTCTTCCTTCCATGCAGTACCGTAGAGAAAACTAGGAATCGACGAGGGTTGGGATGGCATCCCAGCTATTTTGCCATGCGTGGCCATCAGCCAGCAGAACCACGGCTGCTATTTGCTGGAAAAATGTGTAGCGCGATACTGGAATGATGAGGTCTGATAACCAGCGAAAAGCAAAAGACGCCCGCGATCCGCTAGTGCGCAGTTTTCTCGACTACCTGAGGGTCGAGAAGGGGCTGGCCCGGCTCACCGTGGAATCATACGAGTGTGACGTGGTGCAATTTGCAGAGTTTCTAAGCACAAAGCGGCGAACGCTGGCCCAGTCCCGAAGAGAAGATGTTCGCGGTTTTTTGAGCCAGTTGTTTGCCAACGGCGCAAAAGACCGTTCGGTAGCGCGCAAGCTTTCCACGCTGCGGCATTTCTACAAATATCTTTTGCTCGACAGGATCATCAAGCACGACCCCACCCTGGAGATTGACTCGCCGAAACAGTGGAAGGTGCTACCCAAATCACTGGCCCAGAGCGAAATTGATGCTATGCTGGAATCGACCAGGAAGAGACCTCTTGCTCCTGACTCTAGTGGACGTGGTCGAAGCAACGCAAAGCTTGCGGCAGTGCTGGCACAACGCGATGAAGCGATTCTAGAGGTGTTGTACGCGGGCGGCCTGCGCGTTTCAGAAGTTATCGGAATAAAACTGGAAGACTTGAAACTGGAACTAGGCCATGTGCTGGTGCGAGGCAAGGGAGATAAAGAAAGAATCGTCCCTCTGGGCCAAGCGGCGCAAAAGCAGATCAAAGAGTATCAGGCGGAAGGGCGGGAGACGCTCCTGAACAGTAGAGTTTCGTCGATGCTATTTGTCCGACGCGGTGGGGCGCGGCTTACACGCCAG
>DASRDW010000032.1:0-8159 GCA_035652415.1 Candidatus Angelobacter sp.
CGAGCGCGCGCAATGTTCATATCCGGGCGTACGCGGCCGATTGCTGGCAGAAAGTTGAGGCCTGCCGGCGGGTTGAACCGCAGCGGCGTTACCAGATCAAAATCAGCGCGGCCGATGCGAAAGCTCTCTGGCGCCACGCCGATGATGGTAAAAACGTCGTCATTCAAAGTAAGCTTTTGGCCCAGCGCGGCGGGGCTGGCCTGGTAGTGCTTGCGCCAGAACGCCTCGCTCAACATCACCACAGGAGCGGCGGTTTTGGGCTCTTCATCGTCACGGAAACTTCTGCCCGCCACCGGAGAGATTCCCAGCGTCGGCAGAAGATTAGACGAGACTTTCAGGATTTTCACCTGCTCCGGCTCGCCCTGTCCGGTGAGGGCGGCTGAGCCGTTTGTATATGTGATCACCTGATCGAAGATTTGCCGCTGCTCCCGCCAGAATTGAAACTGCGGAAAGGAGATGGGCGTGTTCCCGACACTCTTGTAGTAATTCTCCAGAAGCACCATTCGCTCTGCTCCGGGATAAGGAAGCGGGCGGAGCAAGACCGTATCCACAATGCTGAAGATCGCCGTGCTGGCTCCGATGCCGACCGCCAACACCACCACAGCTATAACCGCGAAACTCGGGTTCTTTCTCAGCACGCGAAGAGCAAAACGAATGTCTTGAAAGAAAGTTTCCACACGTCCTCCCTATGCGCAATTGGACTGTTGTTTCAGGCCGGAGTTAGTTGAAATTGCATAGGAAACAGCCTCAGGCTCCTTTCCAGAGGCGCGCTTCTTCGATGGGGCAGCGGGCTGCAGAGTTTGAAGTCGATGCGGGGGTACAGAGAAAGATCGAAGAATGGTTTTTGGGCGGGACGCGGAGAGGTTGCTGGGGATTAACGCTTTTGGTTGTTTGTGTCACCTACCCTTTGCGGGCCGTAATCAGTTTGGGCACCAAGGACAGATTCCTGGGTCGCAAAGGATGTGTCACCCACGGGTGTGGTGAGGAACGAAGAGGAATAGGAAGGTGGGGCACACTGCTTTCGCAGGCATGGATGCCGGAAAGTTCTTTGACAACTAAAGCCCGAGGAAGTCGCTACTTATTCATTGCTGTTTGCGGCGATTGCTGGGTTGAGACAGGAGGCGGTGGGCTGGCCGCATTCTGGAGTCGCGCCGGTTCAGCTACGCCGCTGGGGCTAAGGATCACCATCTTGGAACGGCCCTCACGTCCGCCGGGGAGAAAGAGCATTTTGTGTGCCGGATCATAAGCGATGCTGTAGCCCTTCACATCCGTGGGGAGCTCATGGTCCACCATATTGCGATTGAGATCAATTGCCAGCACAGAGCCATCGCCTGCAGCGGCGTAGAGCAGGCTGCCATTGGGATCAAGCACCAGAGCATCCGTGCCACCAGGAGCAGGAATGCGCCTGACCTCAGCGCCAGTTTCTGGATTAAGTTCCAGCACCGCATAACGCACGGCCACAAAGAGGCGGCGGCGATCTTCATCCAGGGCAAGACCGGTGGGTTCAGATGCCACCAGATTAAAGCGCTTGACGATCTTGTTTGAGCTGTCAATCACAGCAACCTGGTTAAGGTCCTGCAAGCTGATGAACAACACACGCCGCGCAGAGTCATAGATCAAGTCCTGCGGCAGGGCGTTCAGCTCAATTACCTCTCCCTCAGTTCCGGTGTTGAGGTTAATAGCGCTCAGGGTACGATCAAGCACGCTGGTGGCGTAAAGAGTTTTTGTTTGCGGCACCCAGAGCAGCCTGTCTGGCCGGTGCTCCACGGGAATAATTTTTTCCACCTTCCAGCTTCTGGTATCCACCACGGCAATGCCGCTGTTGCCGGCCAGCGCTACATACAGCATACCGGCTTCATCGTCCACGGCCATGCCGCGCGGATCGCTGATTTGGGAAATGCGCGCAATCACGCGGCGCTTTACCGGGCTGAAAATTTCAATCGTGTTGGTCCCTGGACGGGTAATCACCACCTGCCCATTGGCCATTGTTACTTCGTTAAAGCCGGGGCTTCCCGGCAGGTCAACCAGGGCAATCTGGCGAAGCTTGGCCGCCAGCCCAAAAGCTGAGCAGCTCAGGATCGTGATGAAAAGTAAAATCTTTATATTACGCATGGGGAGACAGGGACTTGCCGTCAGGGTATTGGGATGCAAGTAGCTGGTAGATTGATGCCCAGCTTTTCCGGAAGTCCCGACCTGAGCTTCTTGCGAAGGGGAGGAATCCCTCTAGCCGCGAAGCCTTTGCGGTGGGCACAGCAACTTTAAGACTATCAAGTGTGTTTTTAATCGCGACCGTTTAAATTGATCACGGATCATAGCTTGAGAGATCATGGTAGTTATAGAGATTCCTCACTATGCCCCACCGCGCAAAAAACGCGCGGGAAATCTGATCCGCTCGGGAATTAGAAAAAATTCTCTTGCGCCTGACCTTACGTCATACCCCACGATTGCAAAAAGAGAGGAGATGCGATGTACCGAGTGAGCGAGTTTGCTGAAAAAGCGGGCATAACGGTGCGAACGCTGCACCACTATGATCGCCTGGGGCTGCTCAAGCCCAGTGGCCGAACCGAAGCGGGCTATCGCCTATACGGCGAACGCGACTTTGCGCGGCTGCAGCAGATCGTCACGCTCAAGTTCATCGGCATGCCTCTCCGGCAAATCAAGGACCTGCTTGACCAGGATGAGCTGGATTTGAAATCGGCCCTTCAGCTTCAACGTCGCCTGCTTTTGGAAAAGCGCCAGCAAATTGAGGCGGCGATCAAGACGATTGAAGAAACGGAGAGCTCGCTCAAGTCCGGCGCTGCCCCTGATTTGGCGGCCTTGAAGAAAATTATTGAGGTAATGGAAAGGCAAAACAGCATGGAGTGGACAAAAAAGTATTACAGCGAAGAAGCGCAAGCCAAGATCGCCGAGCGCGCCGGCACCTGGACGCCCGAGTTGCAGGCCAAAGTGGAACAAGACTGGAAAACCTTGTTCGCAGATGTGGAAGCGGCAATGGCGGCCAATCTTGATCCGGCTTCACCCAAAGCAAAAGCGCTGGCGCAGCGATGGACAGAGTTGCTTCGCGGGTTTACCGGCGGTGATCCCGCAGTGCAGCAAGGCCTGAACAAACTGTACGCAGACAAGAGCAACTGGCCAGAAAATTTCACTCAGCCCTTCAAAGATGAATTGTGGCAATACATCAAGAAGGTGATGGCAGCGCACAAAATCTCGTGCGCGTAAGGCAAATCTGGCACGGCGAGGAAATCTCTATCACCACCGAAAGGTGATGATCGAAAGGCAGTCAGATGGGATTACTCGCTTCGCCCGGAATTACAAAGCTATCGCATTCCTGGCAGCTTCATTCCTGCCAACTTGCGCCCGAAGCTGGCCTTGCCCATGTCCTTGAACATCTTGCGCATCTGGGCGTACTGGCGCAGAAGCTGATTCACTTCCTGCACGCTGGTGCCGGAGCCGCGGGCAATGCGCTTGCGACGGCTGCCGTTGATCAGCTCGTGATGATTGCGCTCTTTTTGCGTCATGGAATTGATAATGGCTTCCACGCGCGTGATCTGGCTTTCATCCACGTTGTCTGCCGCTTTTTGCATGTTGGCAAACGGGCCGATGCTGGGCAGCATCTTGATAACGCTCTGTAGCGATCCCAGCTTCTTCACCTGGCGAAGCTGGTCGCGAAAATCTTCCAAGGAAAATCCTTCTCCGCCCAGCGCTTTCTTGGCGAACTCTTCAGCTTTTTTCTGATCGACTGTCTCCTGGGCTTTTTCAATCAGAGTCATTACGTCGCCCATGCCGAGAATCCGCCCGACAATGCGATCAGGATGGAACGGCTCCAGCGCGTCGTATTTTTCACCCACGCCGATGAATTTGATGGGCTGGCCGGTGACCTGCCGGATGGAAAGCGCCGCACCGCCACGAGCATCGCCATCCATCTTGGTGAGGACCACGCCGGTGATGGAAAGCTTGTTGTGAAATTCTTCTGCGGAGCGGACGGCGTCCTGGCCCGTCATGGCGTCAGCCACAAACAGGATTTCCTGCGGATTCAGGATCTTCTTAAGCGACTGCATCTCCGACATCAGTTCGTCATCAATGTGCAGGCGGCCGGCGGTATCAACGATCAGGAAGTTGCAGCCGCTGTTGGTGGCCTCTTTGCGGGCTTCTTTTGCCAGCCGCTCGACGGTGGGCGTGTCGGCGCTTTCGACCTTGCCTTCATAAAGATGAGCTTTAATAGCCTCAGCCACAACTTTCAACTGCTGCCGCGCCGCCGGGCGATAGACGTCCACCGAGACCAGCATGGGCCGATGCCCGCCTTTTTTAAGCCATGAGGCCAGCTTGCCTGACGTGGTGGTTTTGCCGGAACCTTGCAGGCCGGCCATAAGAATGACCGAAGGCGGCTGCGAAGCAAACTTCAGCTTGGCCGTATCTTTACCCAGGATATCTACCAGTTCATCGTGAACAATCTTCACTACCTGCTGCGCCGGTGAAAGCGCCGTCATCACTTCCGTGCCCACGGCTTTTTCCGAGACGCGGTCAATAAAAGTTTTGACTACCTTGAAATTAACGTCGGCTTCCAGCAGCGCCATGCGGATCTCTTTGAGCGCTTCCTGGATATTTTCCGGCGTGAGCGTTCCCTGCCCACGTAGGTTCTTGAAAGCTCGTTGCAACTTTTCCTGAAGATTTTCAAACATAGATAATGGCTTTATTTACGCAGAAAAGGTCCAATCTTTGGATGCAGATCTAAGCTTTATTGTAACAGCGGTCAGTGGTGCTGAGTCGCCGTACAACGTCCTTGAACTATGGAATGAGCGCATCCCGCAACTTGGCGGTAGCTTTGTCGAATGTGGCAAACGGCAGATGACCTTCCGCACGGGCTAGCTCGAGAGCCAGACAATCGGAAAAATCAGCCTTGCCGAAAACGTAAGCGGTAATAGCTGCGCGGACAGCCTCCACCGACTGAAAAGCAAAGTCGCGGCTGTTGCTGGCGGTCTCCAGCATGGCCAGGGTCTGGGCCTTGGACCAGCCATACACAGCGGTCAGTACCCAGACCGTTTCCACCAGCACCACGGTTGAAACCCACAGAGGACGGCGGGCCTCCAAATAGGCGAGCGCGCGCCTGGTCTGCGCCGGATCATCGGCCACCAGCAGACGCACGAGAACGTTGGTGTCAATGGCGGCCATGTTTGCTCCGGACGGCACGGGCAATCCCAGCTTTCATGTCCTCAACAGTCACACCCGCAGGCGATTTTGATGTGCCCCCAGGTTTGCCCTGAGTTTTTTCCGCGGCGGCAACGGCTGCCCGAATGTCTTCCAACGTGTTCGTACGTCCGCCGGAAACAACCAACCGGCCTTCGGCGTCCAGGCTCCAGACCAGGCTATCCCCAGCATGAAGGTCGAGCAACTGACGCACGACTTTGGGGACGGTGAGCTGTTCTTTGCTTGTGAGAGTGCTTTCAGCGAGAATTTTCACGAGGACCTTCGGGTTTATATATCCTTACCATTGTAAGGAAGTACCCTTACTATTGCAAGGAAGGAAAATGGAAATATTTCTGGCCAACGGATACAGCAACTATGAGTTCCAGAGGGACAGCATATTTCAGCGTGGAACTGGCAGCAAGCGTTACCCGTCCTTTTTTGGCTCCACTTCCAGATAACTCAAGAACGCGCGCGTCAGCTCTTGCTTGAGAGCTTGATCGTCTTTCGGTAAAAAGCTCTTCCACTCAGCCACATCCAGCGGCATGACCACCCAGTCATAGAGCATGCTGGAGACCATCATGAAAGCCAGCGAGATCGCCGCCCGCGGATCAGGGTGCCTGATGTGTTTGCGGTGGGCCAAAAAGAGGTCAATCAGGCGCTCGAAGGAGATCGCTTCAATTTTGCTGGCCTTCCGGTAGAAAGCGGTTTGCGGGCGGCCCAGCACAAACATGCGCATGGCGCGCAAAAGCGCCGCGTTGGCGCGATAAGTAATCACCATGCCGCTAATTACCTGCTCGGCAAAGACCGGCAGCGGGATCTGCGCCGCTTTCTCCGGGGTGAGTCCGGTTTTCATCCGTTCGTCCTGGCGCTCCAACATGCCCAGGATCACCTCTTCCAGCAGCGCTTCCTTGTCATGAAAGCGGCGATACACTGCGCCAGGCGTAAGCCCCGCGTGCTGGGCGATGCGCGGGATCGTGGTTCCTTCCACGCCATGCTGCCCCAGAACCTCAGCCGCGGCCTTTAACAATTTGCGTAGCGATTCCCTGCTGCGCTCCTGCTGCGGCGCTAATGCTCTCTTCTTTTTCATGCTGCTAGAAATAGTACTTGACAAAAATGTAAATGTGAATTTACATTTACATTTTCAGGGACGGATGAGCGGGACCACAGATAAGGATTTAAGGAGCGAGACCACTATGCCGACAGGACAAAATGCAGTCCGGGACAAGCTCTATGCCGGGCTTTATGCAAACAAAACGGCAAACGCGCTCTGGGGCTGGAACAGCCGCTGCTGGGGAAGCATGCGCAGCGACGAAACAGAACGTTCCACAATGGGACTGGCGGCGTGGTTGCTGCAGGCACATGCGCGCTTGGATAATGATGACAGCTCTCCGCTCGACGCAGAGAATGCAACCGTACTGTCACCGCTAGCGATTGAGCTTGACGCCAAGCAATCACCCCGCAACCATCGCAGGCTTGAGTTTGTTTGCAATCACCGCATGATCGGATTGCTGATCCGCTGAAGGAAAGAGAACACGCTATGGCCGCAGCTATTCAACCCACTCCTCCCGCACCTGCTCCTCCAGTGCATCCGTTGCGCGAGCGTAACTTCCGCAGGCTGTGGCTTGGCGCCGCCGTTTCTCTTTTTGGCGACCAGTTTTACCTGGTGGCGCTGCCCTGGGTAGTGCTGCAGCAGACCGGCTCTGCAGTGGCCATGGGAACCATCCTGATGACCGCGGCCATTCCGCGCGCTGTTCTCATGCTGCTGGGAGGCGCGCTTACGGACCGCATCTCTCCGCGCAAGATCATGATGAGCACTGCTTCAGCGCGGACCCTGTTTGTGGGGATGATTGGAGTCCTGCTCTGGTTTCACGTATTGCACATCTGGGAACTTTATGTTTTGGCTTTTGCTTTTGGCGTAGCCGATGCGTTTGGCATGCCGGCAGGTTCGGCCTATCTGCCGTCACTGGTGGAACCTAAGCAACTGGTGGCCGCCAACTCGGCTTTTCAAACCATGGCGCAGTTCACCACAATCGCCGGCCCCGCTCCGGCTGGCATCGTCATCAAGATACTCGGCGCGGCCTGGGCTTTCATCCTGGACGCGATCAGCTTCCTCTTTATCATCGGCGCACTATGGAAGTTGCCTGATCCGCCGGTGGCAAAATCAACAACTGCCCGGCCGCCGATGTGGAAGTCGATTCTGGATGGGTTTGCTTACGTCCATAAAGATGTGCCTTTGCGCACGCTGTTGTTGCTGATAACGGTATTGAATTTCTGTTTGACCGGGCCGTTCGCTGTTGGCCTGCCTTACCTGGCCAAAACCAGGTTCGGCTCGGCGACAGTATTGGGATTGGTGCTCTCCGCTGTGGCCGTCGGCGGCTTGCTCGGCACTCTTCTGGCCGGAGTCTGGAAGATCCATCGCCGTGGAATATTGGTTCTTGGCGTATGCACAGTGCTCAGTACCTGTCTCTGCTTCATGGGGATACTTAACCGCTTATGGGAAACCATGACGCTGTTAGGCGTCGTGGGCGCTGCTGCAGGAATGTCGAATGTGCACATTGTGGCCTGGATCCAGCAGCGCGTGGAAGCAGCCGTGCGCGGACGGGTGATGAGTGTGGTCATTCTCTCCGCTTATGGGCTGGCTCCGGTTTCGCTGGCGATTGCGGGCTTCTTAATTGCCTGGAACTTTGAATATATGTTCCTGCTGGCAGGCGTAGCCATGCTGCTGGTTACTGCCTTTGGCGCGCTGCAAAAGACGGTCAGAGAAATTCAGTAGGTCTCAGGGATGACAGCGGTTGGCAGGCAGAGGAATCTCACCACGCATAAACACCGATGACACGGATCGAAAGATCGGAACATCGAGACATCTATTAGGCCAGGCCAAAATTCCTTCGTACTTCCTGAAACCAGCCATTGCATCGCTTGCTATGGAATACATTTCCGGTTCATTGATAGGACATGAATCCAAGCTTCATGAG
>DASRDW010000033.1:0-22998 GCA_035652415.1 Candidatus Angelobacter sp.
AGGCCAGGGGCCGGAGCACTCCAGCGGCCGCATTGAACGATATCTGCAGTTGGCCGCAAAGGACAACATTCAGGTGGCCCAGCCATCCACTGCGGCGCAGTATTTCCACCTTCTGCGACGGCAGGCACTGCGCCCCTGGCGCAAGCCGTTGATGGTGTTTACGCCCAAAGGCATGTTGCGCCATCCTAACGCTGCCAGCTCTCTGAACGAGCTTACCAGCGGAAAATTCCAAACCGTGATTCAGGAAAATGAGATCACGAATGCCGAGCGCCTCATTGTGTGCACGGGAAAGATTGGGCATGAATTGCGCCGCGAACGAAAACGCCGTGGCGATACAAAGACCGCTGTCATATTCCTGGAGCAGCTCTATCCATTGCCGGAAGCAGAATTGGAAGCTGCGTTTGCGCAGCATCCTGGCGTGCGCGAGTTTTTATGGGTGCAGGAAGAGCCGGCCAATATGGGAGCGCTCAATTTCCTTGCGCCGCAGTTGGAACGCCTGGCACGCGGTGCGCCTTTCCGGTCAGTAAAGCGTTCGCCTTCGTCAAGCCCGTCCACTGGTTCGCACACGGCGCATGAAATGGAGCAGAAGACGCTGTTGGAACTGGCCTTTACGGCATTTAAGAACGGGGCAAGATAGCAAGATCATGTAACAAGAAAAAGATAAGCAGCATCGCAAGCGGGGCAGTAATCATCCAAGGTTTTTAAGTCCAGTATGAATAAATGAAAGGTGGTTGGAGATGGCACAAGGAACCATAACGGCACATGAAGTCCCGGCGTTGCCATACGCGTACAACGCGCTGGAACCGCACATTGACGAGCAAACCATGCACCTGCACCATGACAAGCACCACGCTGCTTACGTCACTAAATTGAATGGTGCAATTGAGAAACATCCGGAATTGGGCAGCAAGAGCCCTGAAGATTTACTTCGCAACCTGAACGCGCTGCCGGAAGATGTGCGCGGAGCCATCCGCAACAACGGTGGCGGCCACGTGAATCACACCATGTTCTGGCAGATCATGGGCCCTAAGAAGGGCGGCAATCCTACGGGCGCAATTGCTGACGCTATCAACAAAACCTTTGGCAGCTTTGACGCTTTCAAAGAAAAATTTGAAGCCGCGGGCGCGAACCAGTTTGGCAGCGGCTGGGCCTGGCTGGTAAAAACCAAATCTGGCGAGTTCAAAGTTACATCCACGCCGAACCAGGACAATCCTATTTCCAACGGTGAATTTCCGGTGCTCGGCAACGATGTTTGGGAACACGCCTACTATTTGAAATACCAGAACCGCCGGCCTGATTATCTGAAAGCATGGTGGAACGTGGTGAACTGGGACGAAGTCAACAAGCGCCTGGCCCAAGCCGATAGCTTTTTCAAATAGAACTTTGATCAACTCAGCAACAAAAGCCGCCAAGCGCGGCTTTTGTTTTTAGCGGGGCAAATTCAGGCGCTGGCTAAACGCGACTCTCCGGCAGGATCTTTGCTGCTGCCCGTGCAATTGCCCGCGCTCCGAACCCGCTGATAAGATTAAATGTTTGCACTATTGATCCCAACCTTACTGATAGGCAGTTATAAAAATGAGTACAAATACAGATATTGCAATCGTAAGCGGCGCACGCACGCCCATGGGCCGTTATTGCGGCAAATTGCGCGATTTCAGCGCCATAGAGCTGGCCGCCGTGGCCGGCCAGGAAGCCATCAAGAGATCGGGAGTTGATCCTAAAGAGTTTGACCATGCAGTTTTCGGCAATGCCCAGCAGACCTCGGGTGACGCGCTTTATGGCGCGCGCCACGTTTCTCTGAAAGCCGGGCTGCCCATCGAAACTCCGGCCCTGACCGTAAACCGGCTTTGCGGATCAGGAATGCAGTCACTGGTGAACGCCGCGCAGATGATCCAACTGGGCGAAGCCGGCACCGTTCTGGCCGGCGGAATGGAATCCATGTCGCAAGCTCCGCATGTGATCCGTGGCCTGCGCTGGGGGCTGGGCCTGGGCGAAGGCAAGATGGAAGATTCGCTCATGGTGGCGCTGCTGGACACTTACTGCGGCCTTTACATGGCGAACACCGCGGAGCTTTATGCGGAACAGCAGGGCATTACACGCGAAAAGATGGACGAGTTCTCGTTGCAATCGCAGCAGAAGGCAGGCGCGGCGCAGAAGGCCTGCCGCCTGGCTGAAGAGATTACGCCTGTGGCTCTCAAGAACCGCAAGGGCGAGCCCACGGGCGAGCTGTTTGAGAAAGATGACCACCTGCGCCCTGAGACCACCATGGAAGGCCTGGCCAAGCTAAAACCTGCGTTCGGCAAGAACGGAACCGTTACAGCCGGAAACGCCAGCGGCATTGTGGATGGCGGAGCTGCCGTGGTGATGATGACGCTGGATCAAGCTGAAAAGCGCAATGTGAAGCCGATGGGCCGCATTGTGAGCTGGGGCATTGCCGGCGTGGACCCAAAAATCATGGGCAGCGGTCCGGTGCCGTCTTCGCGCTTGGCGCTAAAGAAAGCAGGGCTGAAGCTGGATGACATCGATTTGATTGAGGTCAACGAGGCTTTTGCGGGACAGTATCTTGCAGTGGAAAAAGAGCTGGGCCTCGACCGCAGCAAAGTGAATGTGAACGGCGGAGCCATTGCTCTCGGACATCCGCTGGGCGCAACCGGTACGCGCCTGGTAATTACGCTGCTGCACGAGCTGCGTCGTCGCAAGGCGAAGTATGGGCTGGCAACGGCCTGCATTGGCGGCGGCCAGGGCATCGCGATGATTGTGGAGAACCTGCAGAGATAGCACTTTCCGAAGTCCCGAACCCGCTGTTTTTGTGGGTTTTTCTGAAATCCCGAGCGCAGCGAGGGATCCATATAGTTACTATGCTTTTGGGTTTTCGGTTTGTTTGTTTGATTTGGTGGTTGTCTCGATGTACTGACGCTTTTAACAGATCATAGGGATCTCTCGCTCCGCTCGAGATTTCAGATAGAAGCTTCGAACTGAACAAGGAAATTTATGACTATTAAAAAAGTTGGCGTACTAGGTTGTGGCCTGATGGGATCAGGCATCGCGCAAGTGAGCGCGGTTGCCGGATATGACGTGACGGTGCTGGAGCAGGAGCAGAAATTTATCGATAAAGGCTTTGCTGGGATTGAGAAGTCGCTGACTAAGCTTGCGGAAAAGCCGGAGAAATCAGGCATCACACCAGAGAAGGCGAAGGAAGCGCGCGCCCGGTTGAAGGGCGTCACCAGCCAGCAAGCGCTGGCCGATTGCGACATCATCATTGAAGCCATCATCGAGAACGTGGAAGAAAAAAAGAAAATGTTTTCCGCGCTTGATGCAATCGTGAAAAAAGAGGCGATCTTTGCCAGCAACACCTCTTCCATTTCCATCACCGAGGTCGCAGCAGCCACCAAACGCGCTGAGCGATTTGTCGGCCTGCACTTCTTCAATCCTGTGCCGCTGATGAAATTGGTGGAAGTTGTGCGAACCATAGCTACCAGCGATGCCGCGTTTGACGCGGCTTACGAATTCGGCAAAAGCTTGGGCAAAGTTCCTGTCCGCACCAGTGATAAAACTGGCTTCATCGTAAACCGGCTACTGGTTCCGTATCTGCTGGACGCGGTCCGCGCCTATGAAGAGGGCGTTGGATCGATTCCCGATATCGACAATGCCATGAAGCTTGGCTGCGGCTATC
Organism: Candidatus Angelobacter sp.; assembly: GCA_035652415.1. GTDB lineage: Bacteria > Acidobacteriota > Terriglobia > Terriglobales > Acidobacteriaceae > Angelobacter. The sequence continues at coordinate 3,674 of DASRDW010000033.1, forward strand.
CGATGGGGCCGTTCACGCTGCTGGATTTTGTTGGGCTCGATACGACTTACTACATCTCCCACGTCATGTTTGACGAGTTCCGCGAACGCCGCTTTGCTTCTCCTGCATTATTAAAACGCCTGGTGATGGCCGGATGGTATGGCAGAAAGAATGGAAAGGGTTTTTACGATTACGCGGACCCGAACAATCCAGTACCAAACAAGTTTTAGCCGCAGATGAACGCAGATACACGCTGATCAAGAATAATTTTTTATCTGCGCCGATCAGCGTAAATCAGCGGCGAAAGGTTTGCATGGTCTTCGAAAACGTCAAACTAGAACAGAAAAACCAAATCGCCTACGTCACCATTGACCGGCCCAAGGTCTTAAATGCCCTGAATATGGCCACGATGCAGGAGCTGTGGCAGGTGTTCAGCGACTTGAAAGACGACAAGCAGATTCGCGTGGTGATTCTAACCGGCTCAGGGGAGAAGGCCTTTGTCGCCGGCGCGGACATCAATGAGTTGGCGAAGAACAATCCTGTCGAGGCCAAGGCTTACACCCACAAGGGCCAAGCCACGCTGGATTTAATTGAGAATCTGGGGAAGCCGGTCATCGGCTGCATCAATGGCTTTGCTCTGGGCGGCGGATGCGAGATTGCCATGGCTTGCACCATGCGCCTAGCCAGCGAGAATGCCAAGCTAGGGCAGCCTGAAGTTAAATTGGGCATTATTCCTGGCTATGGCGGCACGCAGCGCCTGCCGCGATTGGTCGGCACGGGTTTGGCAATGCAGATTCTGCTGACCGGCGAGATGATTACCGCGCAGGAAGCCCATCGCATTGGGCTGGTGAATGAAGTTGTGCCCGCAGACCGCCTGATGTCGCGGGCAGAGGAGATTGCGCAGAAGATCATCGGCATGGCGCCGCTGGCGATCCAATACTGCATGGAAGCCGTAAACCAGGGAATGAACATGACTCTGCCGGAAGGGCTGTTTCTTGAGGCCACGCTGTTTGGCATCTGTTGCGCCACGGAAGATAAGAAGGAAGGCACCACTGCCTTTCTGGAAAAGCGCCCCGCCAACTTCCAGGGCAGGTAACCATGACAGAATGGAACCCCAATAAGCTGGCGACGGCCGCCGTCTTTTACAATCTCCAGGAAGCCGATATTGCCGTGGGGCTGCTTGAATCGTGTGGCGTAGACTGTTTCCTGTGCGATGAGCATATGCACCGCGTGCATCCGCTGGCCGTTGACGTGATTGGCGGCATACGGTTGCAAGTGGCGGAGCAGGACCTGGAGACGGCAAAAGAACTCTTGAAGCCAGATTCTTTTCTGCCCGAGCCTCCTGAGGCTATTGATTTAGATCGTGATCAAAGGCATTACCACAATTCGCCATGCTGCCGGCGCCAGGGAGTTTAAGGCGCTGAGCAAGCTGTTTGACGCGCTTGGTTTTGAACGTGGCACGCCGTGGAAGACTGCGCGCGGACAGGGAATGCCCTTCAAGGTCCCGCTGGGGCAGCTTGAGTTTGTGGAAGGTCTGGAGACGATCCATGCTGATATCTGGATTGAAGTGACGGACCTGGATTCGGTGCATGAGATTCTTGTTAAAGAAAAAACCAAGCTTAAGGCTGAAATACAGCCTACCTCGTGGAATTCACGGTTCCTTGTGGCTGAGCCGGCTAAAGGCTTGAAAATTCTGTTCTGGCAGAAGAACCGTCCCAGCCAGGGCGCGGTTGAAGGCGACCTTAATGCGCGTGGCATGAAGTTTGCCGTGGTGGTGAGCCGCTGGAATTCATTTATCACCGAGCGTCTCTTACAGGGCGCTCTGGATGCATTGCGCCGCGGTGGTTGCCGCGACGAAGACATTCTTGTGGCGCGAGTGCCGGGAGCGTTTGAAATTCCATCGCAGGCGCGCACGCTGGCGAAGACCGGCAAGTACGACGCGATTGTCACGCTGGGCTGCCTAATTCGCGGCGAAACTACACATTACGAACACATCTCCACTGAAGTTACGCGGGGCATAGGACAATCGGCCCAGGAGACCGGCGTGCCGCATACTTATGGCGTGCTGACCTGTGAAAACCTGGAGCAGGCGCTGGATCGCGCGGGGCTGAAAGCCGGCAATAAAGGATTTGAAGCCGCCATTTCCGCCGTGGAGATGGCGAGCCTGCAGCGCAAGACTGCCGGCCGGGCGAAGAAAGCCGCACGCGCGAAAAAAAGCAGGAAGCGCTAGATGGGTACACGGCGTAAATCCCGCGAGCTTTGTTTGCAGATGCTTTTTCAGTGGGACATGGGCAAGCAGCCGCCGGAACAGGTGCGCAAGACCTTTTGGGCCGAGCGCGGCGAGGTAGATGAAGAAACGCGCGGCTTTGCCGATGATCTTTTCCGCGTGGCGGTTGATCAGCAAGCCCGGATCGACGAGTTGATTCAGAAGCACGCTCAGCACTGGCGTATGGACCGCATGGCCGCTGTGGATCGCAACGTTCTGCGAGCAGGAGTGGCGGAGTTTCTAGGCCATCATGAGACGCCGCGTCCGGTGGTGATCAATGAGGCGCTGGAAATCGCACGCAAATTCTCCGCGCCGGAGTCAGTACAGTTCATCAACGGGGTGCTGGATTCGGTGGGAAAAGAGTTGAGCGCGACACACCCTTAGTTTTTAATCGAGCCTTTCAGCCATTTCTATTCTGTGCAATCTGATGAGATATATAATCAGGCTCCCTCGTCTCCTTACGTAATTTTTATAGCGCATGGCTACTCAACTTTGAAACGTTTTCGTGTCTTTATTCACATATAGAGAGGAGAGTCTCTCGATGCAAAACCTTCTCATAGGTTCCGCGCGGCAAGTCCATGGAAAGCTGGCCGTTGCACTTCTATCCTTGAGCTGCCTTTTGATCAGCGGCTGTTATCACGTTCGCGTAATTGTGCCTCAGCCTGATCCCGGCTCAGAATATAAAAAGCAAACGGTACAAAATCTGGCATGGGGAAAACTCCCGAAGAAGGATGTTCCTGCCAGTAACTGCCTGAACAATACCGGGCTGGACGAAGTCCGGGTGAGTTCGAATCTCGGCTACAGCTTTTTGACTGTAGGCACATTAGGTTTCTGGTCGCCTTCCCAGGTGGAATGGCGGTGTTCAAAACCTCATGAGCCACCAAGTAACACCATCCATAAAAAGAAACCTGTATCCCTGGTTTTGAGCGCGCCGCCTCAAGGAAGTTCTGCACAGCTCTCAGGACAACAGACAATTCATACGCTGGCCTGGGGGCTGTTGGCGAAGAATGCTGTATCCAAGTGCGCCGACTCAAGATCAATGGATGAAGTCAACGTGAGTTCCAATCTTGGCTATCATTTTCTTACCGTAGCCACTGTTGGTTTCTGGTCTCCAACCACAGTGCACTGGAAATGCTCCAGGCTTCCTGAACAATCCATCATGATCAATCCAAATTCTCTGAACGAATATCAAACGAGGCTGGATTCCAATGAACGGTGATACGGATTTAAAGCCAAAACTTGTACCCACGAACCAGACAAGCTGGCAGAATGCCCACGTAACCTATAACCAGCCTATCCGTCAGCTTTATGACCTTTGGAACCCCGCACAGGGAGAAAACTTTGACCGATACAATGCCACCACCCAGACGCTAATGGATCTTATTGGCCAGGCGCAAAGCCAGAATTGCGGGCTGCGAGCTTTGGGTGGAGGCTGGTCTCTATCTCCCGCGCCTGCCACCGATGGAATTCTGGTGAATACCAAATTGATGAATATTCCAGTTTTTCCGATCGGCGCTGAATTGGTTGATCCAGCTTATTCTGATCCTGAACGGGAAAAAACTTTGCGCTTTGTTCAGTGTGGTAATTCCATTCTTGAACTCCACCGGCAACTCAGGGAGCAGGGCCGCGGGCTGAAGAGTTGTGGAGCAAGCAATGGGCAGAGCCTTGCAGGAGCACTCTCCACAGGAACCCACGGAGCCGGAATCGACGCAGGATCGATTGCAAACTATGTTGTGGGCTTGCATATTGTTGTTGGCCCTAGTCGTCATGTTTGGCTGGAACGCGCGTCTTATCCCGTGGTGACCAAAGATTTTGCTGACGCGCTGGGCGCTGAGTGGATACGCGATGACAACCTGTTTAATGCTGCCCTGATCAGCATTGGCGGGTTTGGACTTATTCACGGGCTCATGATTGAGACAGACCCTCTTTTTCTGTATGAGATGTACCGTAAAAGAATGCCGTATGACACGGCAATGAAAGATGTAATGAATACCCTGGACTTTTCTAAAATCACTTTGCCGAAGCCAGGGCGGCCATATCATTTCCAAATATTGATTAACGCTTATGACGTCGATCAGAAGGGAGTCTCTGTCAATACGTTGTACCGTTCAACGATCGACCCTAAAGATGAAGCCAAGAACACGGCCAACGGTGGAGGGTTTGATCCTGCAGTAACTGACCTGAGTGGCAGAACTCAGGGAGACGACGCTCTGGCCGTGCTTGGAAAGGTCACACAGACTATTCCGGGGCTAACGCCTGCGACCATCAACGTTTTCATGAATACTGAGTTCCCTGACCTTAACAAGCCTGTTTTAGGCACGCTCGGTGAGATCTTCAGCAACACCACCACTCGAGGCCGGACCGCGAGCACATCAATGGCTGTTCCAGTGGACTACGCTACGCGCGCGCTTGATCTGCTGCTGGCTTTGAACAAGAGTAACGGCCCCTTTGCAGGCATTTTTTCTCAACGCTTTGTGAAGGGGAATCCGGCAACGCTTGGCTGGATCCACTATCCTTCCACCTGCGTCATTGAACTGGATGGCGCATATTCCAATGATTCCATGGCGTTCTTTGACCTGGTAGCGAAAAGTTTTATCGACCAAAGTATTCCGCATCGGTTTCACTGGGGAAAAATGTCAAAGCTCACGCCAGCGGACATGACAACTCTTTATGGTGATGACGTCAAGCAATGGCTTGCAGCCCGCAAGCAGCTTCTGGATTTGCCAACGCGCAAAGTCTTTACGAATGCGTTTATGGAAGGTATGGGACTCTCGGCAGATGCCTGATCTTAGAAGGGCTGGCCTGAATGAGTACGTTTTGTTTCTGAAGAGCCAGAGATGATACAAATGAAATGTGCCCCCATTGAAAAAACTTGGCATCCTGCTTTCCGGCCGCGGCTCGAATTTTGAAGCCATTGCCGGTTCCATTACGGCCGGCAAGCTGCGCGCGGAGATTGCGATTGTGATTTCCAATCGCGCTGATGCCTTGGGATTGGAGTCAGCCAGGAGGCGCGGGCTGAACGCTCTCCTGATTCCATCCAAGGGCCGCATTCGTGAAGAGCATGATGCTGAAGTTGTGGCGGCGCTCAAGCAAGCTCAGGTCGATCTGGTTTGCCTTGCCGGGTATATGCGTTTGCTCTCGGCTGATTTTGTACGGGCCTTCCCTAATCGCATCGTGAATATTCATCCTTCATTGTTACCGGCGTTTCCTGGCATGGATGCACAAAAGCAAGCGCTGGAGTATGGCGTAAAGGTCACCGGCTGCACAGTTCATTTTGTTGACGAGCATCTGGACCACGGCCCGATCATCCTACAGAAAATAGTGCCAGTGCTGGATAGCGACGATGCGCATTCACTCTCAGCCAGAATTTTGCAGCAAGAACACGTTGCTTACTCTGAAGCGATAGGACTGGTCCTGTCCGGCGAAATAGAGTTGCAGGAGAGAAAAGTTGTACACAAACCGGCACGCGCGGAGGCCAGGTAGATGCTGAAGGTCAAGCTGCTAAGCGCTTCTGCCAAGGCGCCAACCGTCGCACACCCAGGGGAAGATTTGGGTTATGACATATTTGCGGCTGAGACAGTAACTCTGGAACCGCGCGGACAGGCGATTGTACCCACAGGTATTGCTATTGAATGCACGTCTCCTTCCGGCGAAAAGATGGGTGCGCTTCTGCGCGATAAATCTTCCATGGCAGCGCGTCGTCTAGCGCTTACGGGCGGCGTGATTGATGCTGGCTATCGCGGCGAGATCAAAGTGCTCATGGAAAATCTAGGCGATCAGCCGGCGACGATCCGCGCTGGCGATAAGATCGCTAACCTGATTCCGTATCCTGTGCTTACCGGCGAAGTGCAGGTGGTTGAAGATTTGAACGAATCCAGCCGCAAGGCAGGCGGGTTTGGGTCGAGCGGAAGGTAGATTTTTCTGAAATCCCGAGCGTCAGCGAGGAAACTCTACCATTGCTATGCTCTGTGGGTATAGTGATATTTTTCGTAGCGATAGTGATTCCTCGCTACGCTTGGGATTGCACAAAAAATGGCAAACTTTCCTCCTGTTGACGAACAACTGGCTTACATCAAAAAGGGCGCGGCGGAGATTATCCATGAGCGCGAACTACGCGAGCGCCTGGAAAACTCACTGAAAACTAGCAAACCGCTGCGCGTGAAAGCCGGCTTTGATCCCACTGCGCCGGACTTGCACGTGGGCCACACCGTGCTCATCCGCAAGCTGAAGCATTTCCAAGACCTGGGCCACACGGTGATCTTCCTGATCGGCGATTTTACGGGGATGATCGGCGATCCCTCGGGGAGGTCGGTCACGCGGCCGCCGCTCACGCGCGCGGACATCGAGCGCAACGCGGAGACTTACAAAGCCCAGGTATTCAAGATCCTTGATTCACAGAAGACTGTGGTGGACTTCAACTCGCGCTGGTTTTCCAAGCTGACGCCAGAAGATTTTGTGCGGCTCACAGCGAAGTTTACGGTTTCGCAGATGCTGGAACGCGAAGACTTTCATAAACGGTTTCAGGAAGAAAAGCCCATTGCCATGCACGAGCTGCTCTATCCCATCTGCCAGGGATATGACTCTGTGGCGCTTGAGGCCGATGTGGAACTGGGCGGCACAGACCAGAAGTTTAATCTGCTGATGGGCCGCGTGCTGCAAAAAGATTTTGGCCAGCCGTCGCAGATCATTCTGACCATGCCCATCCTTGAGGGTACGGATGGCGTGCAGAAAATGTCGAAATCGTATGGAAATTACATCGGCATCAATGAGCCACCCCAGGAAATCTATGGAAAGGTAATGTCAATCTCAGACGATCTGATGTGGCGTTACTACGAACTGCTGACGGACGTGAAGATGGCGGAGATCGAAGAACGAAAGAAATCCCAGCACCCTATGGAGGCCAAGAAGGAGCTGGCCCGGCGGATTGTCCAGGACTTTCACGGAGAGCAGGCGGCCAAAGCAGCAGATGAGAATTGGGCGAAGCAGTTTCAGAGAGATCAGGTGCCGGAGGATGTGGTGACAGTGAGTGTCAGTATTGAGAAAATTCTCAGTGAAGGAAGCGAAGCGCACAATTCACAGGCACTTACCGGAGGGCAAAACCTCGTAGACGTTATGGAAGGCCCTTGCTACATTCGTGTCGATAAGCTGCTACGTGAAAGTGGATTGGCAGATTCAGCAAGTGATGGTGCTAGAAAAGTCAAACAGAATGCCGTTCGAATTGATGGCCAGCTAATAACTACAATGATTGTCGGAACATTTATTCCAATGCAACGCATTATACGAGTTGGCAAAAGGATCAAGAATGTACGTCTAGTCAAATAAAAATCGTGGAGCGCAGGCGCCTCGCCTGCGTTTCCTAAATAGTCTTCAGCGCAGCCGGGGGCGGCTGCGGTCCACAGGTCTTTAATTTTGGATATTTATGTTCTTTTGTAGCTCTCTCGCTTGCTATGAATACCTTCTATCGAAGGAACCTTCCTCACATCGAAAAAGATGGTGCTTCCTACTTCGTGACCTTCAGCACTCGCGAAGAATTTGTGCTGCCGGAAGAAGCAAGGATTTTGGTTTTCAATCACTGCTTATTTGAGAATGACCGCAAAGTTCATATGCATGCATTTGTTGTAATGCCGACTCATGTCCACCTGCTCTTTACTCCACTGGAGAGCGACAAAGGAGAACCCTATTTACTAGCTGAGATTATGAATGGAATCAAAGGAGCTTCCAGCCATAGCGTGAATAAACTCCTCGGCAGGAAGGGAACACTTTGGGAGCCTGAATCCTTTGATCATATTCCTCGCTCTGACCATGATTTTGAATACAGACTCCTCTACATTGTCCAAAACCCTATTGCCGCAGGGCTGGCTAAGGGACCTCACGATTATCCTTGGGCATGGCGGGAATCAGCGCAGCCGAGGGCGGCTGCGATCCACAAATCTTAGTAAATGCTGTTGTACGTCACCTGCCAGTTGAAGATCGACAAAAAAGGCATCAGGTCTGTGGCTCTAGTCCCTATCTCTCTGTAACTAAAACGGTTCTTGACGTTTACGCCTATTTCGGGTGGAATAGCACCATGACCAAAGCCGATTTGATTGAAGAGGTTTCGCGCCTGGCGGAGTTAACCCGCAAGGACAGCGAGATCATTGTAGAGACGATTTTTGACAGTGTGGTTCGCTCCCTGCGGTCGGGCGACAAGATTGAGATCCGCGGCTTTGGCAGTTTCCGCACGCGGCAGCGCAAGCCCCGCGTTGGCCGTAATCCCAAGACCGGCGCGCGCGTGGATGTTCCAGCCAAGAAGATTCCTTACTTTAAGCCCAGCAAAGAACTTAAAGATGTGATCAATCACGGGCAGGAAGCCGCACCGCCAGCAGCTTCGGCTTCAGACGGTCAGCAGAGCTAACCCGCGTTAGCTTTTCCTGTTTGAAAGTTTAGAAACAGCAATCAGGGCTTAATTCCCACCACAGCCATCATCCGTCCAGTTACACCCTTTTCTGCGCGATGTGAAAAGAATTTGCGCGTATTGCAAGCAGTGCAGTTTGAAAGCGCAGAGATGTTCTTTTCCGGCACGCCAAGCGCAAGCAACTGGCGTCGATTGGCTTCGCGCAGGTCAAGATGGAGCTTAATGCAAAGATCGCCGTGGCCGGGTGCGCGCTGGTTCATGAAGAGCAGAGGATATTTCTCGCGCACCGGATCAGAATCCTGGACCGTATGAAAAAGATCGGCGGCGTAGGCAAACTGGGATTCGAACTGCTCTTTTAGCTCTTCTCCCACTTCATAACAGCAACTCTGAATGCCGGGACCAATCACAGCATAGATGTCTTGCGGGCGCGTGCCGAACTCGAAGCGCATGATGCCAAGCCCTTTTTCCACCATGCGCTTTACGGTTGGACGCCAGCCGCAATGAAAAGCTCCGATAGCTTTGTTCTTGCTATCCACCAGCAGCACCGGAAAACAATCGGCCACAAGGATGCCAAGCGCTATGCCGGGAACATTGGTAATCATGCCATCGCCGGCAAGTGGCCCAGGCTGCGGTGAGCGCACAACGTGAATCACGTCGGAATGGACTTGGCGAAGCGTGATCAGCGGCCACGGCTTAATTTTTGTTGCGGCACCCGCAGCAGAGAGAAAGAGTTTGCGGTTCGCTTCCACGCGTTCGCGCTGATCGTCTTTGGTGAAGCCCAGATTGAGCGAGCGGCCACCATAAACGGTGCTTCGTCCACCCGCCCGGATGCTGAAAGCGTGCATAAGCCAGGGAATTCGCTGCAAGACAGGAGCGCGCAGAACGCGCTGGGCGGAAGATTTGCGCGAACGACCAGGCTGAGCTTTAACTGGAGTTGCCACGGCTTAATTCTAAATCCCAGCGAGAGCTGCAGGCGCGCATACATTCCCGCGCATCGAATTGTAAGAGGCCGAAGCCCCGATTATGTCTACATTGATTCACCCCAGGAGCAAGCCCAAAAAGCCAAAATCGCACAACGAAGGCGAAGTTGCCGAGGCACTGGAGCATTACCGCGCGTTGCGGTGGTTTGCCGTAATCTCAATGCTGGCCATCATCTCCTGGATATTGATTGACCTGTTTGGGCCAATCCCCAAATACCAGCTTAAAAGTTACCCGGCAGCAGAGCTGAATTCGCCTGAGTTCCTGAACGAGCTGACCGCGCTTGCGGGAACGCACGCAGATCTGCACACTCATGTGGAAGCCCTGCCGAACGGAGTGAATTTTTATGAAGCGGAGCTGGAAGCAATCCACTCGGCGCAGAAAAGCATTGACTGGGAGGCTTACATCTTTGCCAAAGGGGACATTGCCAGGCGGATTGTGGATGCGCTCACAGAGCGAGCACGCGCCGGGGTGGAGGTGAATCTGGTGATCGACTCCATAGGCAGCCTCACAACCCCAAAGAAGTTCTTTGACAATCTGCGTAAGGCGGGAGGCCAGGTGGCCTGGTACCATCCGCTGCGCTGGTACAACTGGCCGCGCACTAACAACCGGACGCACCGTGAATTGATTGTCATTGATGGAAGCGTGGGCTTCTTGGGAGGCGCCGGAGTTGCCGACCACTGGTGGCATGGCGAGAAGAAGGACATGCCGTGGCGCGACACAATGTTTAAGGTCTCCGGCACGGCTGTGCGATCGCTGCAGGGCACCTTTGTAGAGAACTGGCTGGAATCTTCAGGACAAATTCTCATTGGCGATAACTACTTTCCGATTGAACCGGCTGAAGAAAACAGCGATGGCTCCCCGGCCATGGTGGTGGACAGCAGCCCGTCACAAGGCGGCTCCACCAGGGCGCGCATTCTTTACCAGACGCTGATTGCTTCATCCAAGAAGAGCTTGAAGATCACAACGCCTTACTTTTTGCCGGACGAAAGTTTGCGCAAAGAGTTGATTCGGGCCGTTAAAGACCGTCATGTGCAGCTCCAGATTCTTGTTCCCGGCAAGCACAGCGACCACAGCATGACGCGCAGTTCCAGCCGGGGTACCTATGGCGACCTGCTCAAGGCTGGTGCGGAGATTTATGAGTATCAGCCGGCCATGATCCATGCCAAGATCATGATTGTGGATGACCTGTGGTGTGTGGTGGGCTCCACGAATTTCGACCATCGCTCCTTTGGCTTGAATGACGAAGTTAACCTGGCGGTAATAGATCCTGCCCTGGCAGGCAAGCTGGACGAAAATTTTCAGCAGGACCTGGCGCAGTCCAACCGCCAAACGCTGGAACGCTGGGAGCGCAGATCATATTGGGAACGTGCCATGGAATGGTTGGGCTGGCTCATTGCCCGCGAACAATAACAAACGGTATCCTGCCAGATAAAGATGAAGGAGCAACCCCGGTTTCGCATAGCCACGTATAACACTCACAAATGCCGCGGCATGGATGGAAGGATTCGTCCCGTGCGGGTGGCGGAGGTGCTGCGCGAACTGGATGCCGACGTGATTGCGTTGCAGGAAGTAGTAAGCCTCAGCGGCGCTCGCAAGGAGCAAAACCAGGCGCAATATCTTGCCGATGCTGTGGGTTACCAGTTTCGCATCGGTGAAACGCGCAAGCTGCGTGGCGCGGCCTACGGTAATGTGGTTTTGAGCCGGTTTCCGGTGAAAGAAGTGCGGGTTTACGACCTGACGGCTTCTCGGCGGGAGTCGCGTGGGTGCATCCGGTGCGACATAGAGATTGCGCCTGGCAAGATTGTGCATATTTTCAATGTCCACCTGGGCACGGGTTACATGGAGCGGCGGAAGCAGGCACGGTTGCTGCTGAGCCGTGATGTATTGCTTTCACCGCATCTGAAACATCCGCGAGTTGTGATTGGCGACTTCAATGAGTGGACCCATGGGTTGGTTTCACGCATGTTGCAAAACGCTTTTGAGAGCGTAGATATCCAACTGCACCTCAACCGCAAGCGGACTTATCCTGGCGTGTTGCCGATCATGCATCTGGACCACATGTATTTTGACCGCGAGCTGGCGCTGGAAGAATTTGTTTTGCATCGCAGCCGTATGGCTCTGGTAGCTTCAGACCATTTGCCGCTGGTGGCAGAGTTTTGTTTGAGTAAGTGAGAAAACCTCACTACGGATGACATGAATAATACCGATTCGGAAATCAGCAAAAACCTTCAATCGCGATTGTCGCGGATGAACGCGGATAAACGGTTTAGGTTCTCACAGTATCGATTCACGTAGATCCGCAGTAGGCCTTTTTGATCAGTGCACCCCGTGTTCATCAGTGGGCAGGTTTTAGTCTTCTCCGCATACAATCTCAATGTGGCCAGGCTAACCTTCGTTGTCGGGAAAGGCGGAGTAGGGAAGACGACAGTCTCTTGTGCGCTGGCGTTGCATCTGGCCGCACGTCCTCGGCAATCCACACTGCTGATGTCCACCGATCCGGCGCATTCGCTCATGGACATGATGGAATTGAAGGCGAAGCCAGGCTGTCAGCGAGTAGCAGGAGTGAAGGGGCGGCTCACGGTTTGGCAGATCAATAGCCAGAAAGAGTTTGAAAAATTTCTTGCTGAAAACCGCGAAGGCATCCTGAACATAGTTGAGAACGGCACGCTTTTCAGCCGGGAAGAGATTGCTCCGCTGCTGGATACAACGCTGCCGGGGATGGCGGAGATGGCCGGGCTTCTGGCCATCAGGGAGTTGCTGGAGAGCGGCGAGCATGACCACATTGTGGTGGACACTGCGCCCTTCGGACATACGTTGCGGTTGTTTGAGATGCCGGGTCATTTCCAGCGTTTTCTGGATTTTCTGGAGGTAGCTTCCAGCCGTGATGCCTTGCTGGCGCAACGCTTTGGCGGGCGGCTGGGCACACCGATGCATGCTTTCCTCGAGCGGTGGCAGGCGATAGTGCGCCAGGTGAAAGAGGCATTCAGCGCAGGCAGCGCGGAGATCCTGCTGGTGACCACGTCGGAGACATTTTCACTGAATGAAGCGGTGCGGTCATTGCAATCGCTGCGGGAGTCTGTGCCGGAGATGCGGGTGGGCGCGATTGTATTGAACAGGATAGTGACCGTACCAGGCTCGTGCCGGCACTGCCAGGGTCGCGCACGATTAGACAAAAAAGCAGAAGCGTTTCTCAAGCATCAGTTTCCACGAATACCCAGACTCATAGGGCCTGATCCGGGAAATCCTCTGCTGGGAGCGCCGTTACTGCGAAAGTTTGGCGATCTTGTTTTTGGCGGGCGCAAAGCCAAACTTGAAGCAGCAGCGCGGAAGAAGCCCGGCAAGCTCAAGCTCGTCAAAAAATCCTGGCCCATCACGGATACGCGGCTTGGCTTTACCGTTGGCAAAGGTGGCGTGGGCAAGACCACCACCACTGCCGCCTTGGCATTCTGTGCGCGGGCCATGCATACAGGCATAAACGTTACGGTTTGTTCTACTGATCCAGCGCCATCGCTGGATGATATTTTTCAAAAAGAGATTGGTAACCATCCGGTTTCAGTGCTTGGTGACTCAGGGTTTGCGGCCATCGAGATGGATTCCGTGGCAGAGTTTCGCCGCTGGGCCGGACGCATCAAAGAAAAGCTCGACTCCGCCACCAGCATAGAATCCGGAGGCTTGCACGTTGATCTAACGTTTGAAAAGCAAACGTTTGCTGCGCTGATGGATGTGGTGCCTCCCGGCGTGGACGAGGTGTTTGCGATCTTTCGTATCCTTGATTTGCTGGAGGGGAAGCCGGGCAGAGTGCTGATTGACATGGCGCCCACGGGACATGCGCTTGAGCTGTTGCGCATGCCGGAGCGCATTCTGCAATGGTCGCGGCTGCTGTTGAAAAGCCTGGCCGCGCACCGTACACTTAGCCTCGCGCAGGACGTAGCGGTAGAACTGGCAGCTTTAGGGCAGCGAGTGCGCAAGCTGCTTGAAATCATGCGCGATCCCAGGCAGAGTCGCGCCTGGGTGGTAATGCTGCCTGAGCCTGTCCCAGACCGGCAGACTCGGCGTTTGCTGGCGGCCATGGAAGAGCTGGGCATTGCGGTAGATGCGCTGTTTGTAAACCGCGTGCTGCAGGATTCTGGGGACCGCTGCAAGCGATGTGCGCGGGCGCGAGCGTGGCAATTGGCAGTACTACAGTCATTGCCACAGAAATATGGGAAGCATCGTACTTACGTTTTGCGTGAATTTCCCACGGAGATTGCGGGCGCAGAGACGCTAAAAAGATTTACCGGCGAGCTATGGCAAATCCAACCCGAAAAGTAAACACGGAAAAGGCGCTGTACTTGTACGGAATCTCATTTGCGGCCAAAAAGAACGGAAGCAAAGCACCGCAGAAAACCAGCAGTGTGGGGATTGATGGCGTGAGCGCAGTAAGCGCGCTGGCCTGCGGAGATTTTCTCTGCTGGGTTTCCCATGTAGACCAGGCGAGCTTTGCCCAGGCCCTGGAGCGCAACATGGAAAACCTGGAGTGGCTGGCGCTGCATAGTGTTCGCCACCAGCAGGTAGTGGGAGAAGTGGCGGCGCAAATGCCGATTGTTCCCGCCCGGTTCGGCACTATCTTTTCTGGGGAAACGGCTTTGCTGGAAAATGTGGCGGGAAGAAGCAAGGCGCTGGCCAAAGTTTTTGATCGCATAGCCAATGCCGATGAGTGGGGCGTGAAGGTGTTTGCGGAAAAAGCAGCCAGTCCTGCCGCTCAAACCTCTGCACGATCGGGCAAGGAGTACCTGCAGCAGAAAGCGGCCCAGATCAAACAAAGGCCAGAGCGTGCCGATCCTGAATTGGAGAAGTTTGCCGCCGCGCTGGAGAAAGTAGCCAGCGCCTCTGCGCCCAGCGGCAAGGTAAGCGGGGCACAGCCCAGCCTGGTGTGGCAGGCGACTTTTCTTGTGCCGCGCAGCCGCCAAAAGCAATGGGAAAAAGTTTTGAGTGAATTTGTGGAGCAGTGGAATGGGCTGCGCCGCATCGAATTAAATGGCCCGTGGCCGCCGTACTCCTTTGTTTCCGATGCCGACTGATTCTGAGCCAATTACGCTAAGCGAACCTGGAGAAGACGAGATCTCCCTGCTTGAGATCCTTGACCACGTATTGAATGCGGGAGTGGTGATCCATGGATCGCTGGTGATATCGCTGGCGGGTGTGGACCTTGTTTACGTGGGGCTGAATGTGATCCTTACTTCAGTGGAGACGGCGTTGCGCAACCTGAATGCAGAGGAGAAGCGGAGGCTCAAGTGAGCCGCGCGCTGGCTTATTGCGCCTTCTGTCATAGGCCGGAGATTTCTTTGCCGTCAACGGGAGTAACCGCTGCCGATGTGCGGGTAATGGCAGAAGGCGAACTGCGGCTTTTGTGGTCAGAGGTGGAGTGGCCTTTTGCTCCAGAGCGCATGCAGAAGAACGCGTTGGAATTTCATGATGTGATCTCCCATGTCTTCAGGCAAGCTGCCGTGGTTCCATTCCGCCTGCTTTCCATCTTTGAGGACGAACGATCGCTGGCCACGTTCACGGCTGAGCATGCAAAGGTATTTCTTGCCGATCTGGAAAAGCTGAAAGACTGTGTGCAGATGGAGTGCGTAATTTTTCCAGCGCCTTCGCGCAGGCAAACCAATAACAGCTCAGGAGCAGATTATCTGCGGGAGAAAGCTGCGATGCTGCGGGAACAGGAAGAGCATGTGAAGACCATCCAAGGAGGCATGAGCGGCCTGGCACGCGAAATTAAGGTGCGCGAAGGGAAGAACGGCACGCGGATTTTTATTCTGACGGAGCGGGGCAGAGAGAAAGAATTTCGTTCCATTGTGGAGCAGCAAGCGGTGCCGCCAACGCTTTCACGGCGTGTCAGCGGGCCGTGGCCTGCGGCAGAATTTTTAAGCGAGCAAGTGCGAGCGCCGCAGGTGGCAGGCGCCAAATGACCGAGATGCGAAAAATCACTCCGGAGGAGATTGCTGCAGCAGTCGCTGAGGTCAATCGTGAACTCAAAGCCGTGGGCGAAGGGGCGATTGAGCGCATTGATTGTTCGTCGGAAAATATTGAGCAAGGCTTGGCGCGGCTGGTGCTGAGCCTGGTGGAGTTGTTACGGCGCTTGCTGGAGAGGCAGGCCATCCGCAGGATGGAAGGCGGAAGCCTGGGAGAAGAAAAAATTGAAGAGATGGGGCAAGCGTTGATGAAATTGGAAGCCAAAGTGCACGAACTGGCTGCCGCTTTCGGATTGCGGCCTGAAGACCTGAACCTGGAACTTGGGCCTTTGGGCAACTTACTGGACAAATAGGCCTATTGGCCAGTATTTTAGATTGGTCGTAATAAGAGATTTCTGTCAGCCAACCCGCTACAGGGCTAAGTGCATCGTAAAGACACCGCACTGGTCTCCCCCCTTCCGGATCTTTGAAGCCAGTGCAGCAAGCAAAGAGCGGCGATGGTTGACAGTTAGTCCGGGGCTGGTTAGGATTCGGGACATGGGTCGCGCTGGTGTCTACCGTTCCTAGACGATCTCTTCTGTATTTTCCTTGAGATATTATGCAAAGAGTTCCAACTGTTTCCGGAACAGCCAATCTTCTGGATATTCTCGACCGAGTGCTCGATAAGGGGCTCGTCATCGCCGGCGATATCCGGGTCTCATTGGCTAACGTCGAGTTGCTCACGATACGAATTCGCCTGCTCGTGTGCAGCGTCGATAAAGCGGAGCAAATTGGTTTGAACTGGTGGAAATTTGATCCGAACTTAACCGCTTCGGCGCCGGAACCTGTGGTCCGCAGAGCACAGTTACCGGGAGCGCCACCGGCTTCAGGTGCGCCGGGCCGAAGCAAGCAAGCCACTCGTGCTCGACGGGTGAAAGCAAGAGGCTGATTTTCACGAAGGAGGCCAAGCGATGGCCGTAGAACGTGTATCCGGCGGTTCAAGTCTGATTGATGTCCTTGATCGGGTACTTGATAAAGGAATCGTCATTGATGCATGGGTCAGAATTTCACTGGTCGGTATCGATCTGATCACGGTTGAAGCCCGCGTAGTGGTCGCGTCCATTGACACCTATCTCAAGTACGCTGACGCGGTAGGTCTCACCGGGCTGGTTTCCAGGCCGACCCTGGGCGAGGGCGGCGCCGAAGGTGAAGAGGGAGAGCTGGTTGAAGTCAGGCCGCGCACACCCCGCCGGCGACGTTAAGGTTTGTCTTGGGATCACGCATGGCTACGGCCGAAATCCGGTTACAGCCCGAGCGCGTAAACGGGCGGCGGGCTGCGCAGCCTCGCCGTCCAGCGGTGCTCCGGCTTTTACAGGCGGAGCGCTCAGAAGAAATCTTTCCTCTGTTACTGGAAGAGATTATCGCTCTGGGCAGTCCGCGGGCGCTGGTTGTTGACGTAAATTTTGACTCTGGCGAGGTGACACCGGCGGCAGCGCTCAAGTGGCCGCGCCAGCAGATGGATCGCTTTTCTGCCGCGCTCTGGATGTCTGACCATCCGCTGATCTCGGTGATGCATTCGCTCCGGCCGCAAGTGCTGGAAAAAACCGCGCTGCATAACCGGCCTCTTTATATTCACCCCATTCTTTATTCCAACCGCAATCTTTGCTGGGAAGCTGACCGGATCCGCACCGGAAGCTGCCTGGCCGTACAGAATTTCCGCAAGCAAAAAAAAGTCCGTCTGGAAGACCAGGTTTGCTCTACCTGCGAAATGCGCGCGTATGCCGCCGTAGTGGTGGTGGAGCTGCCCAAGACTTACACCGATCAAAGTGTTGCCGAAATGGGCGAGCTGATCGATCTGGCGAACCGGTATCTTTCACGGCTGTTCAAGGTTGAGCACTATTACAACCGCATGCGCGATATGGAAATTACCATCGCGCAGATGGGCACGGTGATGCAGAGCATGGCTGACCCGGTGATCCTTACGGATACGCAGCATCGCGTCATCATGCAGAATAAAGCGGCTGAGCGCTTTTTTAGAGTGCCGGACGAGATGACTGAAGGCCTGGTGCGCGCCGTGGAGTTCAACAACCTCCTCTTTTCCGCTGCGCTCTCTTCCATGCTGGTCTCCGGCAGCGATTCACATCGCGACCTGACGCTGGTGGACGCCATTGAAGGCGAAGAGATGTTGTTTGAGGCCGTTTCCGCGCCCACTTATGGGCCGGAAGGCATCCAGCTTGGCACGGTGACGGTGATGCGAGACGTGACCGACCTGCGCCGTGCTGACCAGGAGCTGCGCCTCAATTATGAAAAGCTGAGCGATGCCGAAGAAGTGGTTCGCCAGGACCGCGATCGACTGAACCTGATTATTGAGAACGTAGGCGATCCGATTGTTGTCTGCGACAGCCGGGCGAAGATCGTGCTGACCGATCCGCTGGCCCAGGAAGTTTTTGGAACTGACAAGGATGATGCTTCTCCAGACGCCGTGCAGTTCAAAAATCAGACGGTATTTGGCGCTTACGTTGACAGCTTTACCTATTCTTTTGCCGAGCGCGAAAATGCTCCGCTGCGTCTCTACAATCCCAGCCTGAAAGCGGAGATTGAATATGACGCCCGTTCGGGCAAGATTTTCGATGAAAAAGGCCAGGTTGCTTATACGGTGACCGTGCTGCGCGATTTGACGGCGCTGCGTCGCGTGGAGCAGCTCAAGGTTGAACGGCGCATCCTGGAGATTGAAAAGTTCGCCGCGACAGGGCGTCTTGCCGCCACCATTGCCCATGAGGTCAACAACCCCATGGAGGCCATCAAGAACGCCATCTATCTGCTGGCCGGCGCCGTGCCGGAAAATGCCATGCCGGTCTATAACATCCTGAAGTCTGAGACTGAGCGCGTGGCGCGCATTGTGCGGCAGATGCTGGGGCTGTATCGCAATACGGAGCAGGTGAAGCCCGTCAATGTAAACATTATTGTTGAGGACACGCTGTTGCTGCTGAATCGCCAGCTTCAGCGCGCCAACGTGGAAGTGCAGACTGAGCTGGAACCGCTGCCAGATGCTGTGATCGCCGCCGATCAAATCCGCCAGGTGCTTTCCAATCTGGTGATTAACGCCAAGGATGCCATGCCTCAAGGCGGACGGCTGCGTATTCACACCCGTCATATTCCCGGCTTTGATGATTTGCATGGCTGGGTGCGAATTCTGATTGCCGATACCGGCACCGGAATACCGCGGGAGATGCTCCGCACCATTTTTGAGCCATTTGTTACCACCAAGGGAGAGCGCGGCACAGGGCTGGGATTGTGGATTGTGAAAGGCATACTGCAAAACCATGCCGGCAAGCTTACGGTGAAAAGCAAAGTGGGTAAGGGAACGGTTTTCAAGATCGATTTGCCGGTCGTAAAATTGTGAAGACGGACGGCAAATATCGGGTGCTGGTGGTGGATGACGAGGCCGCCGTGCTGCTCACCTACCGCCTCATCCTGGAGCAACAAGGCTATGATGTAGTGGCTTGCAGGACTTCAGTTGAGGCCATTACAGCCCTCAAGGGGCAGGCGTTCGACGTGGTTTTATGCGATTATTCGCTGGAAGAGCAGCATACAGGTTTTGAAGTGATCTCCGCGGCCAGAGAGGCCAATCCAAAAGTGCCAGCGGCCCTGCTGACCGGGTATGCCACAAAGGATACGGCCGATGAAGCCTCTAACCAGGGCATCGGGATCATGTTCAAACCGATTGAGATTGACGAGTTTCTGGCAACAACCTCCAACATGTTGAGGAAAAAAA
>DASRDW010000034.1:0-4728 GCA_035652415.1 Candidatus Angelobacter sp.
CGCTTCTGTGAAGAGATGAGCGCGGCAATTTGCTCCGCCATGTGGTCAAATTCGCGGCCCAGGTCAGCCAGCTCATCGCGTCGATTGCCTAATTCGGGCGTCACGCGCGCATCCAGATTGCCCTCAGCAAATGACTGCACCACCGTTATCAGCTTCTTGACTGGCGAAGTCAGGTACAAGGCCAATAGATACGAGATGAGCCCCGCAGCAAGAATGCTAAGGACAATGCCCAACCGTGGCAAGCCTCGCGGCACGTAAGGCTGACGCAGGCGGCTGACAAAGATATAAGTCTTCCCGCTGGGCGCAACCACCGGCCGCCCCCAAGTTAGCCTGCCCAAAGTCGTGATATGTGAGACATGCTGTTGCGTCTGCTGGATCTCTGCTGCGGCGCTCATGACCTCAGGTGAGAGCACTGTGGTCAGCGGCTTGCCGTTCCCATCAAACAGTGCGATTTCCGTACCTGCTTCCCGCAGTGAACGCTGAACGTACTGTTCAAACGGCTGCGGCCCTTCGCTGTCATAAACTTGGACAGCGGATTCAGCGTAGAGATTGAGCGATTCACCCAGCGCGCCGCGCCGACGCTCAGGATTTGGATCATTGGCAAAAGAGAGCCAGAGCATCACGTTCAATGCCCCGATCATGGCCGCCGCAGCCAGCCAGAAACAAAAAAAGATCTTCCAAAAAAGGGTGCGATACCTCACGGCTGCTCTCCCGGAAGCAGGTACACATAGCCGCTGCCGCGTATGGCCTTGATTCTCTCCTGGTCGCCATCATAAGGCCCAAGCTTGCGCCGCAGATTGCTCACATGCACGTCAATGCTGCGGTCCATGGGGGACATAGGGCGGCCCAGCGCGGCCTGCGTCAGGTCTTCACGAGTAATGATCTTTCCTGGACTGCGCAGGAAAGTGTAGAGCAGATCGAATTCGGCGCCGGTAAGGCTCACTGGCTTGCCCGCGCAGGTCACGCTGCGTGATTCCGGATGCAGTTCTACGCCGGCCAAGTGGATCGGCTGGGCAGCGCCTGCGTTGGCAGTGCCTGAAGTCCGGCGAAGTATGGCGCGCAAGCGGGCCACCAGCTCGCGAGGATTGAAAGGCTTGGCCAGATAATCGTCAGCCCCAAGCTCCAATCCCAGGATGCGGTCAAGCTCGCTGCCGCGTGCCGTAAGCATCAGCACCGGCACAGAGCTTTTCTGGCGTAGCTGTTTCAGCACGTCCAGCCCGCTCATGCCCGGCAGCATCACGTCCAGCACCACGGCCGCATAGTGATTGCCCAGGGCTTTTTCCAAGCCGGTAGGGCCGTCATGCGCCGCTTCCAGTTCAAACTGCTCGCTCTGGAGATACTCTTCCAGCAGCTTGCTTAACTCGGTGTCGTCGTCAATCAGCAGCACAGAAACCATATCGTTCACCATAAACCCAGCATACAAATGTATCGGGTTAAGAAATGTCAAGCCTGTTATCCCGCGAATTAACAACTCATAACGTAAAACGCCCGCCGGTCGGGTTAACACTATTGGCAGTTAAATTTTCGCCTCGTGTACACAAACTTTCAACACTGGGACCCGAAGAGCTGCCGCTCAGGATTTTAAAAGGAGTTAGTAAATGCACAAGAAGTTTTTCATCGTTACAGCAATTTTACTGGCCGTGGCAGCCGGCCTCACAGCATCCGTTTCTGCCCAGGGCAAGGGGCGCGGCTTCGGTCACAAGCATGGTTGGATGCTCCAACGCATGACCAAGACCCTGAACCTGACTGATGCGCAGCAAACCCAGATCAAGAGCATCATGGCAGATTCACGCACCCGGACCAAGCCGCTGATGCAGCAGCTCCGGCAAAATGAGCAGGCGCAGAATGCCAACATCAACGGCAACTTTGATGAGGCCGCAGCCCGCACCTTTGCCGGCAAGCAGGCCCAGATCATGAGCAACCTGATCGTAGAAAAACAGCGTACTAAATCACAAATTTATTCCGTGCTCACTCCTGACCAGCGTCAGAAGGCCCTGCAACTCATGCAGCAGCACGAGCAGCGCCGGCAGGAGCGCATGCAAAAGAAGTCAGACCAGCAACAGCAAACGCAGGATAAGTGATAGTGATCTCCTTTCTCCTCCTCTCCAGAGGGTGAGGCGGCAGCAATGCCGCCTCTTTTTTTGCTCTCAATCGCGTCTCTACGATCTCTGAATTTATGATTTCTGAATCTACGCTTTCCAATCCGTGTCATCCGTGTTGATCCGTGGTGAGGTTTTGGTTTTCCGATCACGCGCGATCACCAGATGACCCAATCTCCCGATTCTGTTGTGGCCCTCTGCCTATCGTTTGGGCGCCAAATTGAAATTTGAGTAAAATGCATGTTTTTTCCATCCAAATTTCGGCAGAGGTTGGAAATCTAAGTTCTTGTTTTTCAATTACCAACTTACCAAATTACCCATTTGCCAAATGCCCCCTACCCCTCCCCCAGTGTTCACTCAATTTCACCCAACCTCACCCAATGTCACCCAAGAATCAGCAGTGGGTCACAACCCCAAAACTCAAAAACCCGGCCTCAGCCGGATTTCAAATCATGTGGCATAGTTGCTCTTTGCTATGCAAAGAAAATACGAAATAAATATAACAGAATTTCCTCCGTAGGCAAAAAGGAAATCTGCCCATCTCTGCTAACATCTTGACCGGTTCCCAGGCATATCATTCGTGAATTTGCATTGAAACAAAAAAGGGGGAACATGTCGTTCTTTTCAAAGCTGTTCGGTAGCTCACAAGATCGTTCCCTTGACCGTCTTTTTGCTGATGCTCAACAAAAAGTCAATCAAGAATACGGCCCAATGGGTAAAGTTAGTCTTGCCATTGTCACTGCTGCAATGAACTCTAGGGATGTGATCAAAGGACAAATTGTAGGATCCGACGAAAAAGCAAGAAAACAAATTGAAGTTTTTGTGTTTTATGAACTCATCTACTTTTATATGCACATGACAATGAGAGCAGCAGCAGCTCAATTAACTGAGTCTCAGATTACCAAGTTGCAGGCATATTTGGGCCCTATAATCTCTGCGACTGCCATAGATTCATATTGTGCTCATTGGCCAGAGGATCTTAAGCAAAAAATGATTGCTGAGTTTTATGACAATCTAAATAAGGCAGAGTTGGAATATACCGAATGCACCATAAGTATTAAAGGACAAGGCGCTGAAGGTGCAAAACAACGTATACGAGCGCTGTTTGAATCGTTGACTACGACGATTGCGCACCTAGTGACAGATGGCCAATCAGATTTTGCAGTCGATGCCCTTGTATTTCAAACTACTGTAGATGGATGGACGAAAATGCGCCTAAGTCAATTGATGAATGATGTCAAAAACGCGAACTAGCCGTTCAGACGGGATTCTATGTCATTTACCGACTGATCGCTGAAGGTAGCGTGCAACTTCTGGGCTAGGATCGATTTTCACATGACCGAGCTGCAGCATGAAAAACTCTTGAATCAAACCGATGGGACTCCGAAAAACTAAAATTCCAATCAGAGCGGCGACGATAGGTGTAAATATTGTAAGACCGCCAAGAACCCAGTTGTGTCGCCAAATAAAGTACCCTCCGAAAACGACAATGGTCAGCCATTTCAACTTATTCCAAAGCATTGAAAATGCGGATAAAGGCAAGCTGACAACTGCGGTGCAAAATACGAAATTCCAGACCAAATTGATCACCATTAATCCGATCAAAACGCTCTTCCACGGAAATAGCAGAAACAATATAGGCAATACTGGCTGTGCGATAAAGGCAGGAAGCATCTTCCATTCAACAGCTCTTGCCCAACAGTATTTGAGCTGATAATCCTCAGGCAACTGTTTCAAATCATCAAGCACTTTCATATAAGGGGAACCGATTATTGCATATAAATTCTTTAAACAGACCGCAAAACTTATCAGAGTAAATTAATAGCTATGCCCTTCGACTTCGATTCCGCCACGCGCCGCCGTCTTGGCTACAAACTCATCGACCGCATTAACGATTATTTCTCCAGCCTGCCCAACCTGCCGGTGCAACTTCCTGAAGAACAGCGCAGTTTCAAAGACCTTTCTGATTCCTTGCCCGAACTCGCCGGTAACGCCGAGCAAATCCTCGATGATCTCTGCTCCAGTCTGATTGCTGAAGGGTTCCACGTTCCCAGCGCTAACTATTTCGGTCTCATGAATCCCACGCCGGCCTACATGGCCGTTCTGGCTGAGATGCTGGTGGCCGCCCTCAATCCGCAACTCGCCAGTCTGGCTCGCTCTCAGCTTGCCGCACGCATTGAACGTGAGACCGTCCGCTGGATCGGCGATCGCGTCGGCTGGGACCGGCCTTTTGACGGCACCTTCACCAGCGGCGGCAATGAAGCCAATTTCAGCGCTCTGGCTCTGGCGCTGGCGGCGCACTTCCCGCAGAGCGTGGAAGACGGCCTTGCGGCCATCGCGGCCAAGCCTGTGCTTTATACCTCCACTGAAGCTCACCACTCGCTGGATAAATCTGTTGGCCTGCTGGGACTGGGACGCAAGGCGCTCCGCCGTATTCCTGTGAATGCCAACGTTCAGCTTGATCCGCGGCAGCTTGAGCGCCAGATTGCCCAGGACCAGGCCGCTGGATACTCGCCATTCTGCGTTGTCGCTACCGCAGGCACCACCAATTCCGGCGCGATTGACGATCTCACAGCCCTGGCCGAAATTTGCCGGCGTCGCCAACTCTGGTTGCACGTTGACGGCGCTT
>DASRDW010000035.1:0-13510 GCA_035652415.1 Candidatus Angelobacter sp.
GTTAAATTGCAAAGATCCAGCAACGGTGCTTCCCTATCGCTGCCCGAAGGCGAACTTTCCATCCAGCAATATGAGGGCGATTACAGCGCGCTACAGTGATGCTCGCGAAAAAACCCACGTAATCCACAGCTCTAGTCGTCGCAAGAATCACAATAACATTTAGAATTAAGGGTCAGCAGGCACTAAGTGTCTGCGTTTGCAGCCGAGGGGCGGCTGCGCTCTACAAGAATTGATTTGAATGCCTGAAACGTCACAATCCGCGAAGCCGCAAACCAGCGAGTTCCCTTTCGCGGTGAGTGTGGCCGAGGTTTATGACGGCCCGCTCGATCTGCTGCTGGACCTCGTTCGCAAGCAGGACATCGACATTTACGATATCCCGATTGCCAAGATCACCGCGCAATATCTGGGGTATGTAGAAAATCTGAAGCAGCTCGACGTGGACATTGCCGCCGAGTTTATTTATATGGCGTCGCTGCTGATTCATATCAAAAGCAAGATGCTCCTGCCGCGCGATCCTGATGCGCCGGCAGGTGAGCAGGAAGATCCGCGCGAAGAGCTGGTGCAGCGCCTGCTGGAGCATGAGAAATTCAAGAATGCCGCGCAAATGCTGCTGCAGAAACAGCAGATTGAAGACGCGGTGGTCAGCAATCCTTCCATGAAGGAATTTAAAGATGCTGAGGGCACGGAGCCTGAGCTGGCCGCTGACGTGGTTGATCTGGTGCGCACCTTCCAACAGATTCTGGATCGCGCCAAGGCTCGGCCCATCCTGCAAGTGGATGAGGAAACCGTGACCGTGGGCCAGATGATTGAATATTTTCGCCGCCGCCTGTTGATGGAAGACCAGCCTATCCGCTTGAAGCGTATGTTGCAGCACATCACCTCGCGCCATGCGCTCATCTCATCCTTTTTGGCTCTGCTGGAGCTGGTGCGCCTGCAGGCGATTTTGTTGCGGCAGGAAAAAGTTTTTGGCGAGGTCCTGATCAAGAAGCATCCGATGTTTGATACGGTGATGGGCGAGGGCGCGGCGATACGCGATGACTGGAGATGAACCTGGCGTTTCCTGAAATCCCGAGCGCAGCGAGGGATCACTATAATCACGATTTATTGGTGGTTATCGAGGCCTAACAAAAGCTCAAAACTATAGGGGCCCCTCGCTATGCTCGGGATTGCAGAAAAAAGACTAAGTACCAAGTACTAACTACTAACGACTGATGTCCATCAAATCCCAACTCGAAGCTCTCATTTACGCGACGGAAGAACCCATCACGATTGACCAGATGGCTGCGTTGCTGAAAGAAGATTTGCTGGCGCTGAAGAGTGCCCAGGAAGCAGCGATAGAAACTCCTGCGGATAGCGAGCAATCGCAGGCCGAGCAGGCTGAAAATCATCTTGGCGCTGTAGAAGATGCTCCTGAGCCTCGCGCGGTCAAGCGCGGCAAAGAGAAATCAGAAAAAGTAGAGTTGCGTGGACTGCTCAGACCATACCTCGATGAACTGATTGCCGACTTCGCCAACCCTGAGCACGGCATTGAGGTGCGCGAAGTGGCCGGTGGCTATCGCATGTCTACCAAGCCGGAGCACCACGATGTGGTGCGCGCGTTCTCCAAGAGCCTGAAGCCGCCGATTCGCCTTTCACTACAGGCGCTGGAGACGCTGGCGGTGATCGCTTATAAGCAGCCAGTCACGGTACCGGAGATCAGCGACATTCGCGGCGTTGACGCAGCAGGCGTGATTGGCACGCTGCTGGAGCGCAAGCTCATCACTACTGCAGGCCGCAAAGCT
Organism: Candidatus Angelobacter sp.; assembly: GCA_035652415.1. GTDB lineage: Bacteria > Acidobacteriota > Terriglobia > Terriglobales > Acidobacteriaceae > Angelobacter. The sequence continues at coordinate 1,782 of DASRDW010000035.1, forward strand.
GTGGTGGGCCGGCCCATGCTGTACAAAACCACTAAGGAATTTCTGCTCCGGTTTGGCCTGAGCGATCTGAACGAGCTTCCCAGTCTGGAAGAATTTGAAAAGCTGGCCGCCGGCGAATTGCAGACCGAAGATGAACTCTTTTCCGCAGGCGAAGGCGCAGTTGCCGATGCTACCGGCATTCCCGATTCTTCCCAAGAAGATGACGGCGGCGTGGAGCAGATGGCGGAAGACAAAGCTGAAGTTCCGCAGAACGTGACCGAGCCGACCGTCTCTTCTGATCCGCAGCACAGTGAGGCTGATGAGCAGGCCGCAGGGCAGATTGCTTCTGAAAGCACCGGAGGCTGAAGTGTCTTCAGAGCGTTTGCAGAAGATCATTGCTGCTGCCGGTCTCGCCTCACGCCGCAAGGCAGAAGAGCTGATCACCCAGGGCCGCGTGAGCGTGAACGGTCATACGGTAACCGAACTCGGCAGCAAAGCCGATCTCTCCACCGACCACATCAAGGTTGATGGCAAGCTGCTGCGCGGCGCAGAGCGCCACATCTATCTGCTGCTCAATAAACCCAGAGGCTACGTCACTACCGTTTCCGATCCTGAAGGCCGCCCTACGGTCATGGACCTGGTGAAGAACGTAGGTGCGCGCATCTATCCGGTAGGCCGGCTCGATTGGTCAAGTGAAGGGTTGTTGCTTATGACCAATGACGGCGATCTGGCCAGCCGCCTCACACGAGCAGCATCGCATGTTCAAAAAACATATCTGGTAAAAATCGCCGGGCGCGCTACGGAAGAAGATATTGGCAAGCTGCGTCGCGGCATCCGTATTGGCGCACGATCAGAAGCGGGGTCCTCAGCGCGTGGTAAGTTCGGAGGAGATCACAAGCTAAAGCAAGTCTTTACCGCGCCCGCTCAAATCCGCCTGACCAAAGATGCCGCCAATCCCTGGTATGAAGTTACGCTTATCGAAGGTAAGAACCGGCAGATTCGGCGCATGTTTGAAGAGATTGGGCGTCACGTAGAAAAAATCAAGCGCGTTCGCTACGGCCCACTCACCCTTGATGTTGAGCCAGGCGAATCGCGCGAACTCGCACCGCATGAGGTTGCAGCCTTACGCAAATCAGTCCGCGAACCGGTGGCAGGCTCTTTAGATCGAATGAAGCGCCGAGCGATGAATACGCCTGGCAGTGCCAAAAAAGGACGCCATCGTCGATCCTAAATCCTTTTGAACTTTGTTTCGTACCTGTGCCAAGCACTGCAACAGAAATTGTGATACAAACTTCTGTTGTCCTCTCATTTGTGATGAAAAAGACGGTTCTCGCGCAGATACCCGAACATATTAAGGCCCTGGCAGGGTATGTTCCCGGCAAGCCCATGCGGCAGGCGCAGCAGGAATCCGGCGTTCCCATGATCAAGCTGGCGTCAAACGAGAACCCGTTTGGACCATCGCCGCTGGCTATAGAAGCCATACGCGCAGCCTCTGCTGAGATCAATCTTTATCCTGATAATGACGCCAGTGAACTGCGCGCTGCGCTGGCTGAGCGCCATCAGTTGTCGGCCGATCAGATCTTTATTGCCGATGGCTCGCTCGGAATTCTGGATGTGTTGGCGCGCACGCTGCTCATCCCCGGCACAAACGCTATTACAAGCGAGAAGACCTTTATCAGCTATCCGCTGGTCACGCGAACCGCCGGAGCACGTCTGATACAGGTCCCGATGCGCAATGACGCTTACGATCTTGATGCGATCGCGGCTGCAGTTAATGAACAGACCCGCATCATCTTCCTGGCGAATCCAAACAATCCCACTGGGACGATGTTTGATGCCGATGCCACCGACGATTTCTTAGCTCGCGTTCCAGATGGCGTGCTGGTAGTGCTGGATGAGGCTTACTTCAACTTTGCCGAACATTTTGCCCGGCAGCGTGGTGTGGTTTATTCGCGCTCGCTCGAGCACGTCCGAGCAGGAAAACAGAACCTGCTGGTGCTTCGCACTTTTTCCAAGGCCCACGGTCTGGCTGGAATCCGCCTGGGTTATGGCTGCGGAGATCCGGAGTTGCTTCGCTATTTTGGCAAGGTGCGCAACTCGTTTTCAGTATCAGGGCTGGCGGAAGCAGCGGGACTGGCTGCCATCCGCGACGAAGCTCACGTTCGCCGCACCGTGGAAAACAATGCGGCCGGTGCTGGCTGGCTGATGGAGCGCTTCCGTGAGATGGGCATTCACGCCGTTCCTACCAGCGCAAACTTCATCTACTTCACTATCGATGAAGACGGCAATGACTTTGCCAAACGCATGCAGGCAGAAGGCGTGATCGTTCGATCACTTGTGCCGTGGGGCATTCCTAATGCAATCCGCGTCAGTATTGGCACGCCAGAGCAGAATGAAACGTTCATCCGAGCGCTCAAGAAGATCGTACTTCAAACGGTAGCGTCCTAAGCGAATTGAGCGACGGAAGAAATGCTACCGTTGGTCAAAGCTTCCTTGCCGGAATCAGGTACTGATTTTTTTGTTTGCAATGCTTGGTATTCGTCTGGATAGGCAGCGAAGCTAAATCATTCAGCCAGTCTTATTGAAACGTGCCGCAGTTTGATAACAGCACTGGCTCACTCGCAATGGCGCCAGCAAATGTTCCCCTAGGACCAACACAAGGATGGTTTTGCGCAGCGATCCACGGTGCTACAATCACTGAAGTTACCCCGAAATGAGCGGGAGTAATTCAGTGGTAGAATGCCAGCTTCCCAAGCTGGACGTCGCCGGTTCGATCCCGGTCTCCCGCTCCATGAAACTTCTTTCCCGCGCCGATTTTCAGTCTGATTGTTCACCTAATGATTCAATGCTTCAGTGCTTCTCAACCGCTAAAGAACTCAAAAACTCTGGCGTCACCTTGGCTGCAGGTCCTAGATGTACTTCATCGAAGTAACGCGCATTGGCAGGTTCTTCTAATCCCAGAAAAATCGTTGTTGCCGGGCGCAGCTTTCGTTTAAGCAATGTCACAAAGCTGGCCACTGGCTGCACCGATCCTGAGGTGCCAATGGCAACAAATACATCGCACTGCTCCAGCGCCCGATAGACGCGATCAAGCTGATAAGGCTGCTCGCCAAACCAGCATACATTCGGGCGCAGTAATGCCCCGCAACCGCAACGCGGCAGATCATCGGGAGAGTAAGTCTTCCGGTCGGCAAACGCTGGCTGGCCGCACTCCGCACCGCAGCGGCTCTCAAACAGCTTGCCATGAATGTGTACGATCTCTTTTGATCCGGCAGCCTCGTGCAGGCTATCAGCATTCTGCGTGCATAGCAGGAAGCTGCCGGCGATGGCAGATTTTTCAAACTCAGCCAGCGCCTTATGCGCCGCGTTAGGCTGCGCGTTGCCGGCAGCCGCACGGCGATCAGAGTAATACTGCCAGACCAATCCCGGATCGCGCTCCCAGGCTTCAATATTCGCCAGCTCATAGTGGCTGTGTCCGTGCCAGTTGGTTCCCTGAAAGACGGGAATCCCGCTCTCTGCACTAATGCCCGCGCCAGTCAGGACAAATATGTGCTCGCCTCTTTTCATGCTTGTGGCCCTCTCTGGAACTTGAACTCTTTTATAATCGTATTATCTTGAGAACACCTGCGGAAATTGCTGTTTTATGGCCGTGCCTTCAGGCGCGGCCGCAGGCCGAATCTCTGTGAACGCTGAGGTACAAAGTTATGCGCCGTGCACTCGTTTCCCATGCCGCACTCTCCCGGATCGCAATCGCTGTAGCACTTTTTCTTGCTGTGCGCACTGCCTCTGCTGATGTGCTGAAGATTGTGGTGGATGGCCCTATCCATCCCCTAGTGGAAGAGCGTATTGGCCGCGCCGTTCAGGAAGCCGAGCGATCACATGCGGAAGCGTTGCTCATTGAGTTGCGTACGCCCGGGGGTCTGGTAAGCTCCACGCGCGAAATCATCCATGACATTCTGTCATCGCCCGTTCCCGTCATCATTTATGTAACGCCCTCAGGCAGCAATGCAGCTTCAGCAGGCTTTTACATTCTTGAATCGGCAGATGTGGCAGCCATGGCGCCCGGAACCAACACCGGAGCGGCCCATCCTGTTTTGGGCAGCGGTGAGACCATGGACCCTGTAATGAAGGAAAAGCTGGAGAACGATGCTGCAGCTTTAATGCGCTCTTACTCCGCCAAACGCGGACGCAACGTGGAAGTAGCGGAAAGCGCGGTGCGGCAATCCAAGTCTTTCAGCGCAGATGAAGCTTTGAACCAGCACTTGATTGATTACATCGCTAAAGATCAGTCTGATCTGCTGCGGCAGCTTGACGGCAAAACCATTACGCGCTTTGACGGCTCCAAGTTCACCTTCCATCTTTCTGGAACGAATGCCCGCCTCTATCCCATGACGGTCAAGGAAAATATTCTCTCCGCCTTGATGGATCCCAACATCACGGTGCTGTTGCTGATTGTGGGCTTTGTGGCAGTACTGCTTGAGTTCAGTCATCCGGGTGCCATTATTCCCGGTGTAGTCGGTTTCATCGCGATCCTGCTCGCCTTCTATGCCATCAACTTGCTGCCGTTCCGCTCCATTGCTCTGGTGCTCATCCTCTCTGCATTTGTGCTCTTTGTGCTTGAAGCCAAATTCCAGACCCACGGCGTGGCCGGGCTAGGCGGCATCGTTCTCATGGTGCTGGGCGCTCTGCTGCTCATAGATGGTCCTATCCCGGAGATGCGCGTCAGCATTTGGACGGCTCTTGGCGTCAGCTTGCCGCTAGGCGGGATCACCATCTTCTTGATGACCATCGCCTTTAAAGCGCGCATGAGAAAAGTAAAGACCGGCGAGCAGGGCATGGTGGGCGAAATTGGCGTGGTGACCGCGGCGCTTGCGCCAGCCGGTAAGGTTTTTGTTCAGGGCGAAATCTGGAACGCCATCTCAACCCAGAATATTGAAGCTGGCCGTCGCGTGGTGATTAAGAACGTAGAAAACCTGGTGTTGCAGGTGGAACCGCTGCGTGAGCCGGTGTTGCAGCCCACCGTCGCGAATTGATTTTTGCTTTTGGCTGCTCAGTACCATAAAATTCGTTCCGACTTCCCGCTTGCATTGTGAATGGAGGCTTCGTGGGCATTCCTATTATTGCTGCCATTGTCATTATTCTGCTTTACTGCATCAACTGCATCAAGATCCTGCGCGAGTATGAGCGTGGCGTAATCTTTTCACTGGGCCGCTTGCAGGAGGACGCCAAAGGTCCCGGCCTGATCCTGGTGTTTGCCCCGGTGCAGAAGATGGTCCGGATTGATCTGCGTCAGCAGGCTCTGGAAGTCCCGCCCCAGGACATCATCACCCGCGACAACGTGACCTTAAAGGTGAATGCTGTGGTCTATTGGCGCGTCCTCAATGCTCCGCAGGCCGTGGTGCAGGTGCAGAACTATTATTGGCAGACCCAGCAATTTGCCCAGACCACGCTTCGCTCTGTCCTGGGAGAAGTGGAATTGGATGAGTTGCTTGCCCATCGTGACAAGCTGAACGCCCGCATCCAGAGCATCCTGGATCAGCACACTGCGCCTTACGGCGTAAAGGTTTCCAACGTCGAAGTGAAGCAGGTTGATCTGCCGGAATCCATGCTTCGCGCCATGGCCAAACAGGCTGAAGCCGAGCGTGAAAAGCGGGCCAAGATTATCCATGCCGAAGGCGAATTTTCCGCCTCCCAGCGCCTCCAGGAGGCAGCGCATATCCTCTCTGGTGAGCCTATCGCCATCCAACTGCGTTATCTGCAGACCCTGACTGAGATTGGCGTGGAGAAAAACACCACCATCGTCTTCCCATTACCAGTGGACATGCTCTCTGCCCTAACCAAGGCCCTCAACCAAAGTGGTAAATAGCGATAATAGGAAATCGGGTTACACTGGGGCCAGCAAAGCAAAAAAGGGGAACAAAGGAATGTCAGCTGGCACACAGATGGCGGAAAAAGAAGGCGACCACGTTCAGGATAAAGAAATAACCCTCAGCACCGGAAAGTTGCTAGGCATGTTTTTTGCCCTGGCGATTATCTGCGGCGTGTTTTTCACTATGGGTTATCTGCTGGGCAAGAGCACTACAGCAGGCGGCCACACGGAGATTGTTGGGGCCGTTCCCACTGGAGGCAGCTCAGCCGGCAAACCTTCCGCCGCCAACAAGACCCCTGAAACAATCACCCAAACCTGCCCGCCAGGCTCAACTGACTGCGCTCCTGCCACGGCCTCTACTGCCTCTAACGATGCCGGTTCTTCCAACGCCAGCAAGAGCACCGATCAGCAAAACGCCAGCCAGCCGGCATCTGGAAGCAAGGCTCCAGACCAGTCCGCTTCAGCCGGAACAGAAGTTAAGACCGGTGCTGGCGGATCATTCATGGTCCAGGTGGCCGCCGTCTCCAAGCAAGAAGATGCAGATATCCTGCGCGCCGCTCTGCAGAAAAAGCAGTATCCCGCTTTTATTTCCAGCAACACCGGCGACCCGCTCTTTCATGTGCAGGTCGGCCCCTATAGTGACAAGAAAGATGCTGATGCAATGCGCGCTCGGCTAGCGAATGATGGATATAACGCGATTGTGAAGTAGCTTTTTCTGGAATCCCGAGCGTAGTGAGGGGGCCCTATTATTACGATTACCGTTGTCCATTCGCAGAATAATCCCGCTCATAGCGATACAGCTCTGCCTCAATTCTTCGTTAAATTCATCGCGGCTATACGGTTCCCTCTCCTTTCGCAAGCTCAGGGTCGGGACTCCGGAAAAAGCTAGTCAGTATCAAACCTCTGCTCCCTGAACGGATCTCCATACATGTGATATCCGTTCTGCTCCCAGAAACCGGGAACGTCTTTCTCAGTAAATTCCAGCCCGCGCACCCACTTCACTGACTTCCACGCATACAGGTGCGGCACAATCAATCGCAGCGGATAACCGTGGTCTGCCGTCAGCGGCTGGCCATCATGGTGCGTGGCAAAGAGCACGTCTTCGCGATCAAGGTCGGCCAGCGGCACGTTGGCTGTAAATCCCTGCTCGGCGTGCACCAGGACAAACTCGACTTCCGGCTTCAGTTTCACCAGCTTGAGCACTTCCTGAAACGCAACGCCCTGCCAGTCATTGTCAAAGCGGCTCCAGCGCGTGACGCAATGGAAATCACTGTGCGTCTTGACTCTTGGTAGACGATTGAATTCCTCCCAGCTTAAGCGCACTGGCTGCTCCACCAGCCCGCGAATGTTGAAGTCCCACCGCGCGGGATCAAACCGGGGTACCGAACCGTAATGCAGCACCGGCCATTTCAGTGTCAAAGATTGGCCGGGCGGTAATCGCCCTTCGCGCTGCATTTCCCGCTCTTTTTCCTTCCGCTCATTGCCAGAGAAGATGCCGCTGTCATCCATAAGTCCATTTTAGCCCTTGAAGCAGATCAAACTCCGATCCGTGTTATCCCTGTTTATCCGTGGTAGTTTTAAATTGGCTATTGCTCTGCTTCCGCCGCGCCGTGGTAGATTTATTTATATCAATCTACATCAATCTTCCGGAGCAGCAGCACCCCAATGCCCCACACTGATAAGCAACTTGTCGCCGCTCTAAAGGCCGTTGCCGATCCGGCGCGACTCAAAATACTTCGCCTGTTGAAACAGAAAGGCCAATGCGCCATCGGTAAGCCTGTGGGTATGTGTGCCTGTGACGTGCAGGACCACATCAATCTCTCTCAGCCAACCATCTCTCACCACATGGCTATTCTGTGCAAGGCTGGGCTAGTGCTGGCAGAAAAACATGGCCTTTGGATGTGGTATCGCAGGAATGAAAAGTCTTTGCAGGACCTGGGGCAGGCGATGAGCACGGAGCTCTAAATAAATCAGCAAACCGAAGGAGCTTCCATCTGCAATCCCGAACCTGCGTTCTGGGCAGGTGAGGGATCATTATTCCCGCGATACTTCCGAAGCAAACTGGAAAGAAAAATCATTAAGCGAGAAGACCGGAGTTTTGCAATGATATGGATCTCTCGCTACGCTCGAGATTGCAGATAAAACTGCACAAACGCAGGCTCCAAGATTCTGATAAAAGTGCCCTCTGTGGGGTGAAAAGCTTTACCGCACCACCGAAGCAAACATCGGCGACTGAATCAACTGCTGGAAGCTCTTGTCATCAGCCTTAAAGTGCACAACCAGCTTGTTGGTATCGGAATCCACTGTCGTGTTGTCGATGGCTGTCTTTTCTGTGGGCGTCGCATCCATTTTCTTGAACAGCATCCCGGCCTTCAACACTGACGATAAAGAAGACGCCGTAACGTTGTCCGATGTCAGCACGTTCAAGTTGAAATCCACGCCGTGGTCAAAATCCATGCTGTAACGCGAGCCCAGCAGCTTCTTTTTGACCGTATCAAATTCTCCCAGGTCAGAAGCGCTGCCCAGTGCCGACTTCAGCATGGTCTGGGTGCCGGTGGAATCAAGCACGCTCCAAACTGTTCCATCTTCCACTGAAGGAATCATGTCTGTGATTTCGCGATTGGCGTTCAGGCTCATGCTGGCATTGTCACGCGCATCCAGTGCGGCCTTCACCGCGGTGCCATCCCCAAACAGCATGGTCCAATCGTCAAGAAACGTCATCTGCATCCCGCCCGCCATGGGATAAATCATGGAACCGTTTTTCTTAGTGCCTTTGATGTTCTGCTTGGAAATCTTCAGCATCAACTTTTTGCGCGGAAACTGCCCTTGCGCTATCCCGATCATCTGCAGCCCGTGGTCCTTCTGCCGGAATGAGGCCAGCGTAATCTGGTCAACATCCTTATCGGGATTTATGCCAATATCTTTGAGCGCATCTTCAAACTGCTTCATGTTAGGCGGCAGCAGTTTGGCTTTCATGTCCATGGCCGTGTCAGAGTTCTTCAGGCGCCGGTAATCCACGTTGATGATCTGCTGAACTTCAATGGGAATCACGGTGCGGGCGGCCGTTCCCAGTGATGCGGCAAAGCCTGGGAGTCCGCTCACCAGCAAAGCGAGCACAAAAACAGTGATGCGTTTCATATTCATATTCTAATCCGGTTTTCTCTGGTCTGATGCACCCAGCAGCAGCAGGATGCTAATTTCCCATTACTTAAGGTATTCACCTCTGGAGCGCCACAACTTTAGAACGTATCTCATCGACAAAACCTGCATCTTTTACCGATCCTAAATTAATCTCCACGTTGGCCAGTGCGCTCACCAGGGCCGCGCTTGCCAATGCCGATGCCACCGTAAGGTCGGAGGCCATGTTAGGGCTGGTAATCGGCTTTAAGGTGGCGATAATGTCGCCGACCTCGCGCGTCCTCTCCGCTGTCTCCATAGGAACGCTGGTTGCTCCCTTCATTGCGGTCTCGATTGCCGCTTCCCCGTCGTTTGAGGTCTTGGCCAATTTGTAGGCTGCCAGCACATGGTTGTAACTCTCCGCATCGGCGTCAATGGCGGCCTTCAACTCCTCACGAAGCTGTGCCAGCCGGGCCACTGCCTGGCTCAACTGCGGCTCATACTGCACAAAGGCTTTTTTTGTCCGCGACATGGCCGCTACCATGCTGCCCACTGCAGCCGCCATGGCTGCCGTTGCAGCAGCGGCGCTTCCGCCACCGGGAGTAGCTGTAGGAGCGGCAAGCTGCTCAATGAACGGCTCAACTCCGGCCCGCAGACCGCCCACGGCCATCTTGCCGCTGGTAACTGCCGCCAGCCGGTTCTCCAGAATCATGGAAGAATCAAAGTTCTCTACCTGCAGAAACCACTCTGCCGCCTGCTCAAGCGCTTTCTTGGGAATCAGGCCAACAATCTCACTGCTCACCGGCTGCACGCCGTAACGCGCGGCCTCGCGCTTCACAAACTCAAAGACTCGCGCAATCGGCGTTTGCTCAAAGTCGGTCAGGTTCATCGATACCTGAGCCATGCCACGAACTTCGAACCCTGCACCTTTCACGAAGCGCAATCCGCCGGTGGAGTAACGCACCGCCTTGGCAATCTTCTTAGCGATATCAACGTCTTTCGTATTGAGAAAGACGTTGTAAGCAATGAGCGCTTTGCGCGCGCCCACCACGGTTGCGCCTGCGGTGGGGTGGCAGCGCGGATCGCCAAAATCCGGACACCGCGCCGGGTTGACCAGGATGTCATCCTTTAATCCTTCAAATTGCCCGCGCCGAATATTCTCCAGGTTTTGCCGATCAGGGTTTGTGGCTGCTGATTCATACAGATACACAGGAATCTTGAAGCGCTTCCATATCTCTTCCCCAACCTTGCGCGCGATGGCCACACAGTCTTCAATCGTCACGCCCTCAATAGGGATAAACGGAATCACGTCCGCTGCACCAATCCGCGGATGCGCTCCCTGATGCTTGGTGAGATCGATCAGTTCCGAAGCTTTGCCTACACCGCGGATGGCTGCTTCAGTGATCGCTTCGCGGTCGCCGACTATCGTAATTACGCAGCGGTTGTGATCGGCATCCATCTCGCGATCGAGAAGAGAGACGCCGGGAATTTTCATTGCCTCAACAATCGCGTCAACTACCGCTTTGTTTCGGCCTTCAGAGAAATTAGGAACGCATTCAACCAGTGTTGACATCACTCAAAGAGCATAGCGGTGCGCGGCGCAGCAGCGCAACTTCGCTGCACCTGCTTCTGCAATCCTCTGCTGGTTCCATAATGAATCTGAGTTCAGCAGCAGATGATAAAATTTCGCTTCAACCATGCCAAAGCCAAAACCTGCACACGGACATGCAGTCCACGGCAAGCCTAAGCCGCGCAAGAACCATTGCTTTGCCTGTGGCAAAGATAACAAAGACGGCATGCACCTAAAATTCTTTTTAGACGACGTTACCCGCCACGCTATCTGTAAATTCAAGCTCTCACGCCGTTACACCGGTCCGCCCGGACACTCGCATGGCGGCATCATTGCCACCATCTTGGACGAAGCCATGGGCAAGGTAAATCGCTTTCGCAATGTGTTGGCCCTTACCAGTTCCATGGAGATCCGCTACCTCAAGCCGGTTCCGCTGGGCAAGCTGCTAACGGTTACCGGATATGAGCAAAGCGTGGAAGGCCGCAAGCACACCAACGTCGCCGAGATCAGCAATGACGCGGGCGAGGTGCTGGCGCGGAGCACGGGAACGTTTATCGCGATTGATCCGGAGAAGATGTTTGCTGGTCTCGCGGCCAAGCGGGCTGCAAAATAGCAATCCACTCAAATTGCAAGAGAGGGCAGGCGTGGAGCGATCCAGGTGTGGCTTGGCTGATCTTTCAAAGCGTGCGCCGCGTGCGGAGTGCGCGACGCATAGCAAAACCGGCCAGACTTCCCGCCACGCTTAACGCGCTTACAACCACAAAAAGCAGCACGAAATCTGAGAATTTCGACATGTGGGCTCTCGGAGTGCCCATCTTCCAATTCCAAAGCTCTGAAGCCACAATGCTCAGCCCGAGGAGCGCCCCCAAGATCAATCCAGCTTTACGAAAGAGAAAGGCCAGTATCCCGGCAAAGAGCAGGATAAGTCCTGCGATGATCCCGGTATCGTCGGTATGCAGGTTACCCTGGAACAGGAATGCCGCAGCAAGAGTCGTGCTGAGAAGCGCTAAAGGCCATTCGACTTTCTGCATGGTAGCCTCCGGGCAAAATCGTAGCAGGAATTGAACCGCAGCAGAAGCTGCGCAAACGCGTTAAAATAAAGTGTTACCCCTTTACAAGTGATCGTGCTCTTGGCACGAGCAGGAGTTTTTTATGTCTGACAAGAATGGCAACACGGGATTGCGGCTTAAAACC
>DASRDW010000036.1:0-6902 GCA_035652415.1 Candidatus Angelobacter sp.
GCCCAGTGAGCGCGAAGGCCTCATCCGTCTGGTGATGGAAGGCCACCTCCGCGGCATCATCGGCCAGTTGACGGTGGAGCAGATTGTGAAGGAACCAGAGATGGTGGGCGACCGCATGCGCAATACGTGCGCGGCGGACATGAGCAAGATGGGGCTTGAAGTGGTTTCCTTCACCATCAAGGAAGTGCGCGACAAGAACGAGTACATCGCCAACATGGGCCGTCCTGACGTGGCGCGCATAAAGCGCGATGCCGACGTTGCTGCGGCAGAGGCCGAACGCGACACCACCATCAAAAAAGCAGAAGCGCAGCGCGCCGCGGCCATCGCCCGTGCCCAAGCCGATCAGGAGCGCGTGCTGGCAGAGACGCTTTCTCTCGCGAAGCAGTCGGAAGCGCAGCGCGACCTGGAAATTAAGAAAGCTTCCTATATGGAGACGATCAAAAAGCAGCAGGCGCAGGCCGATAAAGCGTATGAAATCCAGCAAAACATTCAGCAACAGCAAGTGGTTGCGGAGCAAGTGAAAGTTCAGCTGATCGAGCGCGAACAGCAAACCAAGGTGCAGGAAGCGGAGATCGCGCGCCATCAGAATGAGCTGATTGCCACCGTGCTGAAGCAGGCGGAAATCGAGAAGCAGCGCGTACTGAATCTGGCGGAAGCGGAGAAGCAGAGGCTGATTGCTGAAGCTGAAGGCCGCGCCCAGGCGACCCGCATGCAGGGTGAAGCTGAGGCCGACATCATCTTCAAGAAGGGTGACGCTGAGGCTCGCGCGATGGGGGTAAAGGCTGAAGCATATCAAGAATATAACCAAGCCGCAGTGGTCGATAAATTGATCACCAGTCTTCCTGAGGTCGTGCGTGCGATGGCCCAGCCGCTGGCGAACGTCGACAAGATCACCGTTGTCTCAACCGGCAACGGTCACTCTGCCGGCGTGAGCAAGATTACCGGCGATATGACGGAGATCGCTGCGCAAGTGCCGGCGCTGTTTGAGTCGCTCTCTGGTATGAGCATCTCTGAGCTGCTCTCCAAGGTGCGCTTGATCGGTGATAAAGCGCCTAAACCTTCGCCTTCGCCATTGCCAAGCGGTGACGATTCTGGCGGAAAGGCGAAAGCCGCGGGCAAGTAAGTCCGCAAACGCACAGTCGGCAGGCTGGGATAGCGCAGCCTGCCTGCCGGCAACTGAAATTGAACCACTAGCAATGGAGCAAGGTTATGAAGAAGTTTTCGCTAATTGGATTGCTGCTGGGCGCGGTGCTGGGAATTGCGGTTGTCATGGTTTTTGGAAAATGGCTTTTTTGGCTGGGCACGGGATTAGCCATCGGCCTGTTTCTTGGCGCTGCCCAGGCAAGGCGTAGCCAGGTCGTGAACAACAGCATCACCCGGCGCGAAGCAAGTTTTTAATCGCAGAGAGAGGAAAGAACGAAAAACAGAAAGCTGAAATAAGCGGAGGAATTTATGGCACTACTAGAAAGAGTTTCAACGTTGATCCGGGCCAATCTCAATGACCTTATTGATAAGGCAGAAAACCCTGAAAAGTTGATCAAGCAGGTCATTTTGGATATGGAAAACCAACTGCTCCAGGTGAAGACGCAGGTGGCAATCGCGATTGCTGACCAGCATCTACTGGAAAAGAAGCAGAAGGAGAACGAAGAAAAAATTTCCGACTGGAACCGTAAGGCGGAGTTGGCCGTGGGCAAACAACAGGACGACCTGGCGCGCGCCGCGATTGAGCGCGGGCTGCATTACAAGCAATTGTCAGAAAGCTTCCGGCAGCAGGTGACCGACCAGACGCTGCAAGTGGAGACACTCAAAAACGCGCTCAACAAGCTGCAGCAAAAGCTGCAAGAAGCGCGCGCGCATAGTGACCTGTTGATCGCGCAGCATCGCCGCGCCCGCACGCTGGATAAAGCTGCCGATGCGCATTCTGCCATGTCCAGTCCAAACCACAGCGCCAACTTTGATCGCATGAAGCACAAGGTGTTGCGGCAGGAAGCTGTTGGCCAGGCCAAGACTGAACTGCTGGCAGCAGATGGCGGCAGCGTGGAAGATCGCTTTGCGCAACTGGAAAAAGAAGACGAGATCAACCGCATCCTAAGCGAGCTGAAAGCCAAGCGAGCATAGCCTGGTTGAAGTTCGCGCGATCTGCGGATTGAAGAACGCCTTCGCAAACAACACAATTGCAGAGGCACGACTTAAGCGTTTATTTGAGATGAGCGGAAGCGAATCCAAAAGTGCAGAGTCGTGCCGTCGATGGCGTGCGGTTCTCACGTTACAATGCAAGCTGGATGAAGCTAAGCATTATTGCGCTGGTTCTTATTCTTTGTACTGCGGCTGTGTCTGCACAGTCGCCAATGGAAAAACAGCTCTTTGATCTGGTGAACCGTGAGCGGGCCAGGGCCGGACGGAGCGCGTTGGAGTGGAATGATGACCTTGCCAGGGCTGCGCTGAAACATTCGCAGCTTCTGGCTGCGCACCAAGACCTTTCGCACCAGTTTCCCGGGGAACCAATTTTGCAGGAACGGGTTGGCGCAACTGGCGCACGCTTCAACTCTGTCGCGGAAAACGTGGCGCAGGCCCCTGATGTGATCACCGCGCACCAAGGCCTCATGCATTCGCCTGGCCATCGCGAGAACATCCTGAATCCTGATTACAACGCGATTGGCATATCTATTGTCCAGCGTGGACAGGAACTCTTCATCACTCAAGACTTTGCCCATGTCCTGGCGAACTACACGGAAAAGCAATTTCAAGATGCTTTGATCACCAGTTTCAATAAGGCGCGGCGCGCCAACAGAATGCAGCCAGTGGATGTGGTAAGCGACGTGCGGCTTCGCAAGGCCGCGTGCGCCCATGACATGGATACTGACAAAATGGTCAAAGGACTGTCCGGCGTGGCCCGTCTGCTGGTGTTCACCATGTCTGGCCCAGGACCGTTGCCAAACGACCTGCGCAAAGCTGCTGCCGATAGAACGATCCAAAAAATGAATATCGGTGTCTGTTTACAGACAGGGGGCAGCAATGGATTCTCAAAGTTCTGGGTGGTGGCGGCGTTTTATCGCGCTACAGAGCCCGATTCTAATGAATAGATCATCACTTGTGAGAGCATCGGTTTTCTGCGCAGCGCTCGTCCTCATCCTGGCAGCGGCGACCCGGACCGCTGCCAAGCCATTGCTTTCGGAAAAACAAATCTTTGATCAACTGAATCAAGAGCGGCAAAAAGCTGGGCTTGCGCCCCTGGAATGGAATGAACTGCTGGCAGAAGCAGCGCGCGGCCACAGCCAGGCCATGGCGGAAAACGGCAAACTTGCGCACCTGCTTGTCGGCGAACAGCCATTGCAGGAGAGGATTGCGTTGCAAGGCGTTCGTTTCATCAGGGCAGGAGAAAATATTGCCTTGACGGGCTATGTGGAAGATGTTCACCTGGCGCTGATGACTTCCGCTGGGCATCGCGCCAACATGCTCAACCCCAAATACAACGCCGTGGGTATTGGAGTCATAGAGCAGAACGGCAAAATCTTCGCCACAGAAGATTTCGTCTTTCAGGTGCCGGTTTACTCTGAAGCTGAGTTCAGCGCCGCTTTGGCGGAACGGCTTCAACTTCCCAGAAAGGTCACAGGCTCGTTGGAGGTCTATGCGAAGCCTGATCCGCTCATGCATGACCTTGCTTGTTCCACTGATGGAGACGCGGCGAAGCTCTCCGATGGGATCAGCGGGCGTTACTTGGTGGTCTTTTCAGCATCAGAACCTCACTTGCCGGAAGAACTGCAGAAAGACGTAGCCGCCAGAGGTTACTACCACATGAAGTTTGGCGTCTGTTTCCGTCCTGATAAAGAGCACGGCCCCGGGAATTTCTGGGTGGTCGCGGCCTTTAGCTGACTGCTGCGCTAGCGGGACCAGGCGTCCTATTTCTTCCATTCCCATAAGACGCAATGCGACCTTTTTGAAGATCGCTGCAGAAATGAAGTTCAGGCTCGGAATGGCGTGTCGTGCTGCGAAGTGAAGTTGAAGACCCAGCCGCTTGCTCACTCTTCCGCTTCTTCCTGTAGCGCAGTCAAAACCTCGTCGTCCACTTCCCACTTTTTCAGGACTGTAATCGCAGCGCCTGCTCCAAAACCAGCCCGCAGCAACGCGCGGAAAAGGCGCGCAGCTTCACGATTGTTAGCAGGCTTCTTCAGGCGCTTGCGCTTCAAAAAGGCACGCGCATGGGCCTGCTCATCAACCGATGAATAAGCTTCATTCACGGCTTTTTCAATCACGTCGGCGTGTACGCCTTTGACTTTCAGATCGGTAATGACGCGGCGTTTGCCAAACTTCTCCGTATCGCGGCGATAGGCGGAGTAAGCCGCAGCGTAATTGGAATCATTCAGGTATTTCTGGTCTTTCAGCCGCAGGATGACCATGTTGATCAGCAATTCGCCGATCTCGCCTTCTGGAACACGCGGGCGCATCAGGCGCTTAAGCTCCGCTACGGTGCGCATCCGGCGCGAGAGCGAGCGGATGGCGTAGTTGTAGAGCGCTTCTTCAGTGTCGTAGGTGCGCTTGGGGCGAGGGAAGGACACGAAAGGAAGGATAGCAAATTCACCACGGAGATACCGAGGCACGGAGAAAATTCCAAAGCAAAATCTTTGCCGCTGAGCAACGCTGATAACACTGATCGGAAACAACGGCTCTTCAATTTTCAATTTTGGTGCTTTCGGCGATTTTGGCAATTGGCTCTATTCATTTCCCAATTCAGAACTAGAGCTCTGTTCTACTTGGTTTTTCGTTTATTGCTGGCTTCCTCGCCCGCTTATAATGCCTGTTAGAAGTCAAGGAAGGAGCATTCCATGGAAACAAATCGCGTGTTAGGCCGGGCTGGTGCCCGCATTCTGAGTGATGAGGAAATTCAGCAGATCGCCGGCGGATTCAAGGTTGGCAAATCCGGCAGCTTCTTTGGCAGTGGCCTCGGTACCGGCGCTTGTCATTATGATCCCGTAACCTGCAGAGTCATCAGTGGAGATTGCAGTGATATCCCGCCGGCTTGCCTCGGCCAGTAGTTCCCGCACCCCAAAATCAAATTAACTTAAAAGGCCCGCTGATCGGGCCTTTTTTATTGATTGCTGGGCGGCTATGTAGCCGCCCAAACTCGTGATGCTGGCGCAAGAACATTGCAATTTTCTCACGCCCTGGCCACAAACTCCCGTGTCTCCGTGGAGACTTTGACCTTCTCACCCTCTTTAATAAAAAGAGGCACGCGGATTTCCAATCCAGTTTCCAGCGTGGCGGGTTTGGTCACGTTGCCGCCAGAGGAATCGCCGCGCACGCCAGGCTCAGTTTGGGAGATCGTCAGCTCAACATGAGGAGGCAGTTGCAAACCAATGGGATTGCCGTTGAACTTGTGAACCTGAATGACCAGACCTTCGGCAAGAAAATCCTGTGCGTCGCCAATCATCTCCTGTGAAAGAGTAAGAGTCTCAAAGCTCTCCTGGTCCATAAAGTAATAACCGTCTGCGTCGCTATATAAGTAAGAGGCCGGGACCATTTCCAGGTCGGGCTCTTTGAATTTGTCGCTGGCTTTGAAGGTCTTGTCAAAAACGGCTCGGGTGAGCAGATTGCGCATCTTCAGGCGGACCAGAGTCTGGCCTCCGCGCGCGGTGGGAGTGTTTACCTCTACATCAAGACAGTGGTAGGGCGTGCCGTCTAATTCAAAAAACATTTTGCGCTTGATGTCGATGGCATCGATGAGTGCGGCCATGGGTTCCTTCAGGGCGTGTTGAATGATGGATCAAAAGAACGCTTCTAGAATATCAGGAGGGAAAGATTTAGCTTAAAGCCGGCGCGATCTCCAACCTTTTCGCAAACACCGCGAACGGATGGAACTGCAAGCTGATCAAGATGGAGAAAGCCGGCCACCGGGTCCACCATGATCAGCTGGAGTTATTTTTGAAGGAGACGAAGAGATTTTTGGCGATCACGTCCCCTTTCCGTTCAGTTCCCCGCCGCTTGCAGGGAGAAATGCGCCCGCCGGTTCTGCTGCCAGCAGGTATCGTTCTCTGCCGATGAACAAAACGGCCGTTCCTTACCGTAGCTGATCACTTTGATTCGGTCGGAAGAAACCCCTTCACGAAGCAAGTCGGTTTTGATCTTATCGGCGCGGCTCTCGCCCAGGCTGAGGTTGTATTCGTCAGACCCTCTTTCGTCGCAGTGGCCTTCAATCACCACCTTCAGGGCGGGATGGCTGGCCAGGAACGCGGCGTCGCGGGAGAGGTCCGGCTGCTCGTCGGCGCGAACGTCCGCATTGTCATAGCTGAAGAAAATGTCTTTGACGTTTTGCGCGAATAGCTGCTCATCCGTGAGTTCCGGTTTCTTTGCTATCACGGGATTTACTGGTGCGGGGGCAGGCTGCGCGGCTGGGGCGGCTGCCGGCTCAACGGCTGGCGTGGGTGGCGCTTGCGGGGCCTTTGCCGTAGTAACAGCGTGATGGCAGCCAGTAATGGCAAGAGTAAAGATAAAAGCAGTAGCAATGCACTTTAATGAGTGGTTCATGTTTGCCTCGATGTCAGAAGTTTTGGGTCGGCCCGCCCGGGGGAGAACTCGGTTGCCGAGTCTTCCCGCAACAAAGAGGCAGGCACAGTTAGTCCGCACGATGAGCGAATGGAGGACATAGGCTCAATTTGCGGGGCGCAGTCGTAACGCATATATATATCGTGCCGGGATGTATTATCCGGCTACAATTTACACCAGAGTAGCTGAAAAAGCGATTGAAATTTTGCTCAGCTGATGACAACAGAGCTATGCCTATCTGGTTACCACCGGCCGTCAGCGATCAAATCAGGCGGCCCAAACCGTTTCAAATCAGCCGTTTCAGATTTTGCTTCAAGGTCTGCCAGGCAAAAAGCTGCAAAGGGCTTCCGGCAAAAGCATGG
>DASRDW010000037.1:0-4118 GCA_035652415.1 Candidatus Angelobacter sp.
GAAGGCATGGAAGCTGTGCGCCTTCGGCCCGCGATGTACATCGGCTCAAACGGCGAGATGGGATTGCATCACCTGGTTTATGAAGTGGTGGACAATTCTGTCGATGAAGCGCTGGCCGGCTTCGCTTCCCAAATCGATGTAACCATCCATATTGATAATTCTGTGACCGTGGTTGACGATGGCCGCGGAATTCCTGTTGACGACATGATGGTGGACAATGAAAAACTTCCTGCTGCCCAGGTCGTGCTAACAAAGCTGCATGCAGGCGGCAAGTTTGATACTTCCACCTACAAAGTTTCGGGCGGCTTGCATGGCGTCGGCGTTTCAGTGGTGAATGCGCTAAGCCATCAGCTTGATCTGGAGATCTGGCGTGACGGCCATGTGTGGGAGCAGGCCTATTCAAAGGGCCAGCCTCAGGGCAAACTGAAAAAAACCGGCACCACCAAAAAACGCGGTACCAGAGTACATTTCCTGCCTGACAAGGAAATCTTTACCACCACGGAATACAACTTCGATACGCTGGCACAGCGCCTGCGCGAACTGGCCTTTTTAAACAAAGGGTTGGAAATCAACCTGACAGATGAGCGCCAGACTGACGCAAAAACCGGCGAAGCCAAGAACCTCAAGTTCAAATATACCGGCGGAATTGCTGAGTTCATCAAGCATTTAAACCGTGGCAAGAGCGTGCTGCACGACCGGCCGATCTACATGGAGGCTGAGCGCGATGGCGTGGCCATGGAGATCGCGCTGCAGTACAACGACGGATATTCAGAAACTGTTTTCAGTTTTGCCAACAACATCAACACGGTGGATGGCGGCACGCACCTCTCAGGCTTTCGTACGGCGCTGACCCGCACCATCAACTATGCCGGACAGCAGCTTGGACTGTTCAAAGACGTAAAAGAAAATCTGACCGGCGACGATGTTCGCGAAGGCCTTTCGGCGGTGGTAAGCGTGAAGCTGCCGCAGCCACAGTTTGAAGGCCAGACCAAAGGCAAGCTGAACTCCGATATTGCCGGCGTGGTGCAGGCATTTTTGAATGAACGGCTGGGCGCGTTCTTTGAGCAGAACCCGCCGGTTGCGCGCAAAATCATCAACAAGGCGATTGAAGCCGCGCGCGCGCGCGAAGCTGCACGCAAAGCGCGTGATCTCACGCGGCGCAAAGGCGCACTGGATGGCGGCGGACTGCCGGGCAAACTGGCAGATTGTTCAGAGCGCGATCCTAACCGCTGCGAACTCTTCCTTGTGGAGGGTGAATCAGCAGGCGGTACAGCCAAGCAGGGGCGCGACCGCCGCTTCCAGGCGATCCTGCCGCTGAAGGGAAAAATTCTCAACGTAGAAAAAGCCCGCTACGACAAGATGCTGAGCCATGAAGAAATCCGCGCCATGATTACGGCGTTGGGAACTGGGATCGGCAAAGAAGATTTTGATCCTGCCAAGCTACGTTATGCCAAAGTGATCCTGATGACGGATGCTGACGTTGACGGATCGCATATCCGTACGCTGCTGCTCACGTTTTTTTTCCGCCACATGAATGAGCTCATCAAACGCGGCAACGTGTTCATCGCGCAGCCGCCGCTCTACGGAATTAAGAAAGGCAAATCACAGCAGTACATCAAGGACGATCGCGAATTTGTACGTGTCATGGTCCGGCGGGCCGCAGAAGGTATGACAGTGCGTTACGGCGAGGGTGCAGCCAAGCTGGAAGGCGCAACCCTGGCCAAGTTCATGACCACGCTGAACGAGTACCTCACCTTCTTTGACAAAGTTGATAAGCGCCTGCGCCATGAGCGGATTACTGAATTAATGCCGCGTCTGGGCATTGGGCCGCGCACAGACTTTGAAGGCGACAAGAAAACGCCGCCACAGAAAATTGGAAAACTGGTCAAGGAAATTAACAAGCTCGCCAAGGAATATCAGCTTAAGCAGGTGGAAGATTATTTTGATGAAGAGCATAACCTCTGGGGCGTGAAGTTTACTGATGCACAGGGAGCAGAGCGCCACATTAACTGGTCATTGGCTGCAACTCCGGAATACAGGCAGATGATTGCCAAGTTCAACCAGATCAAAGAGAACATGGAGCCGCCGTTTGTGGTGGAAGTGGCAGCCAAGGGCAGCAATGGCGACGAGGCTTCTGACCTGAGCGACGCTGAGCGGGAAAACCTGGAAAAGGCGGCCAAGAAATCGTCAAAGACGCCAATTCGCCGGACCAAGATTGAAGCCGAGCGGGTGGAGAAAAATTCCGCGCGCGAGTTGTTTGACTACGTCCTGGCTGAAGGTAAAAAAGAATACAGCGTGCAGCGTTACAAAGGGCTGGGCGAGATGAGTTCAGAACAGCTCTGGCAGACCACCATGGACCCGGAGCGGCGCACTTTGCTTTCAGTGAAAGCTGAAGACATTGAAGCCTGTGAGGTGATCTTTACCACGCTGATGGGCGAGGATGTGGAGTCGCGGCGCAAGTTCATTGAAGAAAATGCGCTGGATGTGAAGAATCTTGACATTTGATCTGTCGCTTCGCTTCACATCGCTTAAGGCCCGGATCGAACCGGGCTTTCACGTGCTCCTATAGCAAGCAGCTGCCGCGTAAGCTGGGCTGGCTGCTATTACTACGACCGTTAGCTAAATTTTGCTCTCTGCAACTACCAACTCCGGTCTACGCCGGTAAAAGACCAGAATCGCTCCTGTCATAATCCCCAATAAAATGAGCGCGATAACGCTGCCTTCAGGACCTACGCTGCCCCCGGTGAGCCAAGCGGGGCCGCTAAAAGTAGGGGCCAAAAGACGTCCCTGGGCGCGAAGCCCGCTATCGCTAACCCCGTAAAAGAAAGATTGGCCCCAATCCCAACCGGCATGGGCGCCAACCGCCAGCCATAGATTCCCTGTGTACTTGAGCGCAGTAGAAGCAAATAGAGCAAACGCCACCACAGAGATCAAGCCGATGCGTGTTTCTCCAGGGTTTCCTGAGTGGCCAATGCCAAAGAGAACTGCCAAAACAATGACTGCAGGCCAGAAGCCAATTCCTTCAGCAAGGGTATAGAGTGCGTACCCGCGCAGAAGATACTCTTCACTGAGACCAACGAATAAAAAAACCACACCCCACTCAATGCCCCAAATCAAAATGCTTGTGCCGTGAAGTTCAAGGCTCCCGAAGCTATACGCATGAAATAAGCGCATAATCAGAAGGCAGACTGATAAGGGAAGAAATCCCCAGAACACATAACCCGTAAAGAAGCGGCGCAATACTGGGGTACGTTTGATCGGCAAACCGTATTCGCCCATGTTGCTTTTCTCAATGAGCGACATAATGAAAGCAGCAAACAGGAAAAGCAAAAAGCCCACGCCTTCACCCAAGGCTTGGGCCGGAGTAAGAATACCGTGCTTAATTGCTTCCGGTTGCGTCTTTAGCGCCAGAGGAAACAAAACCACCACAATCAGAAAAGCGAGAAGCGCGATGTAGATCAGCAGCCGCCAGCCGGCACGCAGGCCACGATCGTTGAAGAGGACTATGTTTCGCGGATGAGACGAAGCCGCAGGCGCTGGTTCTATTTCCATGGTTCTCCTGAAGCTGAAGCAGTAAAGACTTTATCAGATAGACGTTGCAGGAGGTGCTTTGGCAACTGCGTTCGTCAAGCAAGGATTGCCGGCGCCAATGGATTGGATCAGTTTCAGCACTGGCAAATGGGCGCATGATACAACTATCCATTCATGTTTCAGGCGCTTAGAGAATTCAGGGTAGGCCGGCCGCAGGTTTTTGCCGGACTCATGCTGCTGGTGTTTCTGGCGCAATGTCTTTGGGTGGCGAATACACGCAAAATCACTGAGCTGGAATATCAGTACATATTTGCCGGGCTACCCGGACCGCCTGGGGCCAAGGCTGAGGCGGCTTCACCCTTTACCAGCCTGATGGCAACGCTGCCACAGAAAGCAATTAATCTGGCAAGAAGGTTTGTTCCAATCTCATGGAGCCGCGCTTTGGCCGTTCCACACGCGTGGTTTCTGCGGCTGCCTTTTGTGATCTTTGGCGTGTGGCTGGGAGGCGCGCTCTGGTGGGTGGCCCGCCGGCTCTTTGACGATGAAGGCGGGTACACGGCGTTGGCGCTATATTGCACCTCGCCGGC
>DASRDW010000038.1:0-24561 GCA_035652415.1 Candidatus Angelobacter sp.
TTTCAACTGGTCCGCAGCCAGGATTTTCTTGATCTGGTTTTTAGCGTGGATTGACCACGGCCCGATTGTATCGAGGCGGGCATAAGCTTCCCAGTGATGCAGCGCTTTGCGGGGCTGGCGGGCTTTTTCCAGGGCCAAAGCCAGATTGTAGTGTGCGTCAGCGTAGGTGGGGGC
The DNA here is from genome assembly GCA_035652415.1 of Candidatus Angelobacter sp. GTDB lineage: Bacteria > Acidobacteriota > Terriglobia > Terriglobales > Acidobacteriaceae > Angelobacter. The sequence continues at coordinate 175 of DASRDW010000038.1, forward strand.
CAGTGAAATGGCGGATTGATAAGCGCGGATCGCATCCGGCAGGCGCCCGGTTTCGTCCAGCACGTTGCCTAGGTCAAAATAGGCCAGCGCATAGCGCGGATCAACCTCAATGGCCTTGCGATAGTAGCGCTCCGCCAGAACATAATCATGCCGGTTGTAATAGAGCGTGCCCAGGTTGATGTAAGCGGCGGCGTGCGTCGGGTCAAGTTCCACGCACTTCTTGTAATTGTCTATTGCTTCAGGCTGCGTACCGGGATCTTCTTCCAGGGCCACGCCGCGTGCAAAGTAGTCAGCGGCTGATTCAGCAGAGCGCATGGCGTGAATCTTGTGCGACTCAACCACGTTACGATCAGTGAAATCCATCACAAATTGCCCGGCCAGCGGCTCAACGGCTGCACCGTGGTGGCGAAAAACTACGCGTGACTGGCTGGCGAACGTGCCTGCTTCCATCAAAGGATTTTCCATGCCCGCAGCCTGCCGCATGGCCTGCAGCGATTCACGAATCACAGCAGAGCGCACACGCTTGGCGCGCAGATCACGCAGCTTCTTGATTTGCAGGAGATCAAAGAAAGAATAGGAATCCACCGCTGGCAGCAATCCGGCTTTTTCCCAGCCAGCCAACTGCCGCGCTGTAATGCGAAGGATCCGCAGGACGTCCGATCGATCGTATCGTTCCACTAGTGGCCTTTGGAAGAACGCGGTCTTTCTAACAGAGCTACAGAACATTATGCGAAACAGAGCGGGTAAATAGCAAGTGCAAAGACGGTCTAAGTTGTGGAAAACTCACCTTGTTAGTAACCTCGTTCAAAATTTTGCACCGATGCAATGGGCCACACAGTCATCGCAATTCGATTGGAGTGAGATGAAAAAAGAATGGAGCCGACGATCGGACTTGAACCGATGACCTGTCGATTACGAATCGACTGCTCTACCAACTGAGCTACGTCGGCCACGAAGGTATTTCTATTTTAAGAGAGAGTCGCTGAGGCGTAAAGGCCGCGCCTTGTTATTACGCGGCCTTTTGCTACATTTACTTTCGTTACTTCCCTCCCGCTCCTGCTGCTTTCGTCTGCACTCCCACGCCAAGCTGCCAGAACAGATAGCTCAGCTCATTCACGTTGTTCTCTATCTGCTTGCTGACCGGAGTGCCGCCAGAGTGCCCCGCAGTGGTGTCATAGTGCAGCAGGATTGGGCGGTCTGATCCAGCGGTTGCAGCTTGCATGAGCGCCGTCATTTTACGGGCGTGCAATGGAGCTACGCGCGTGTCGGAGTCGCCGGAAATGAAAAGGACTGACGGGTATTTCGTTCCCACCTTCACGTGGTGATAAGGCGAGTAAGCGTAGATGTATTTGAACTGTTCAGGATTATCAGAAGATCCATACTCCGGCACCCAATATTTTGCTACCAGGAAACTCTGGTAACGCACCATGTCAAGCAGCGGATAGCCGCAGATCACCGCGCCAAAAAGGTCAGGACGTTGGGTGAAGGCTGCGCCTACAAGCAATCCGCCGTTGCTGGTACCGCGAATGGCAAGCCGCGCCGGCGTGGTGTACTTGTTTTGGATAAGCCATTCGGCTGCCGCAATAAAATCATCAAACACATTCTGCTTTTTCTCTAACATCCCGGCATGGTGCCAAGCTTCGCCAAACTCGCCACCGCCGCGCAGATTGGCCACGGCGTAGACACCGCCGTTCGCCATCCAGGCCGCGCTAAAAGAGCTGAATCCCGGCGTCTCCGTGAGATCGAATCCGCCGTAGCCGGTGAGCAGAACAGGATGTGAACCATCCAGCTTCAGCCCCTTGGCGTGCGCCAAAAACATGGGGATCTTTGTTCCGTCTTTTGACGGGTACCAGACCTGCTGCACCTCATACTTTGCGCTATCAATGGGAACTTTTGATTCAAACCAGACCGTCTGTTTGCCTGTGGCCACGTCATAGCGATAGATGGTCTGCGGAATGTGATATGAGGTAAAGGAATAAAACGCTTCATTTGAATCCCAATGTCCGGCGAGGGCGGAAATTGAGCCTAGCGTGGGCGTTGGCACCTCACGCAATAGCTTGCCGTTGGCTTCAAATAATTTCAGATGCGGGACCACATTCTCAGAGGTACGTACAGCCAGCTTGCCGCCCGCCAGTGAGAAGCCTTCCAGAACGTTATCGCTCTCAGGCACCACTTCACGCCATTTATCCATAGCGGGGTTCTTAAGATCAACTTCCATGATGCGCCACTTAGGTGCCTTCCAATTGGTGCGCACATACATGTGATCGCCGGCGATCTGACCACTGAAAGACGCATCCACGTCTTTCACAATGGTCACTATCGGACCATTACTCGCCAGGTCTTTTATGTAAATCTCGGTATGATTGGCCGCTGATCCATGAAGCACGGTGATCTGGAGATAGTGGTTATCTTCATTCACTGAGCTGGTAATGATTTTCTCCGGCCCGTAGCCCTTGCCAAAAATTTCCGTATCATTCGCGCTATCCGTGCCGATTTTGTGGAAGTAAACGCGAGGGCCCTCCGCCGTATCCCGGGTCAGATACAGGCCGGTCTTGTCATTGAGCACCGCAATCCCGGAGTAACGCGCTTTGGGAAAAACATCAGGCAGGTCCTTATGCGCATCCACATCAAACAGGTGCGGCGTGGTTTCGTCCGCACCGCCATGACGCACAAAGTACGCCATCAGCTTGCCATCTTTGGTGATCGAATTAATTCCCACCGTGACTGTGTGGTTCGGGCTTAACGGCAGCGGGTCCACCAGCAATTCATCCTGGCCGTTCAGTCCCTTGCGCATATAGAGGGAACTCTGGTCCTGGTCTGCGCGGCGCTTGCTGAAGAAATAGCGGTTGTTCCTTACCTGTGGCGCGGTCATGGTATCGATCTTGATCAACGCGCTTACCTGCCGCTGCAACTCTTCACGCCCGGCGATTTTAGAGAGCAACGAATCTGTGTACGCGTTCTCCTCGTCAATCCATGCCCGTGTCTCCGGACTGTTCTGGTCCTCCAGCCACCGATAAGAGTCCACAATCTCCGTGCCCTGCACCAACTCCTTTACTTCATGGACTGCAGTCTTTGGCGGCGCAGCAATAGCGCTGGCGCCACCAGAGTTTTCCAATGCCGCAATGCTGACCGGGAGTGGAAGAAGTAAAAACAATAAAGAGAGCAGAGATAGCAGAGTGATTTTCTTGTGCGTCATGGTACTTGACCTCACTTTGTCATTTTGCGAGCTTTTGGCCAACTCGTCGGTTTATAAAAAACTGCGATTGATTTTTCCTTTGGGAATCGGCGGCCGAACCGGCTTCTCAGGATGGCGCGATTTTAGTTCGCGCAGTCAACCACGGTCAACGATAGCACTAGCCTTCTTATGCTTCCGTCTGTCTGGAAAGCAGGCATCGCCCGTTTAGTGCGAATCCCAAATATCTTTTTTGTTCAATTTCCCTAGATTGCTATTCGACACACTGCCCTTAGTCCCAAAGTGCTAACACTCGGCGTTAAGAATATTTAAGTCTTTAGCTGCCATGAAGCCGCAGAGCAAGAATCAGCGTCTTATCTAAGCAGCTGATCAAAAAATCCATGTTACGGGAGTTTGTACGCGATGAGGAGAAGTACTGTCTTATCCACATTTGCAGTCATCATATTTTTCATAGCCTCAGGCTTTGCGCAGGATGACTTCAGGTCAGAAATCAGTGTCCAAGGAACGGCGAACGTTCCCAGAAACCAGGACAACCTTGATATCCCACATGAAGCCACCAAGAGTGGTGGCCTTTTGCTGGGCTATCGCTATCATTTGAATCCGTGGTTTGCGGTGCAGGGCGATTACGGCTATACCCGCGATACGCAAAGGTACTTTGATCCCTTCTTTGGCGAGACGGATATTCAGACCAATCTGCACCAGCTTACTGGTGAGGCGGTAATTACCGCGCCTTCCAGCAGCCGTGTGCGTCCTTACGCTCTGGCCGGCATCGGCGCACTGTTCTTTCGGCCCACTAACTCGCTGAATAATCAATTCTTTGGAATCGGCAATGATACCGGTAATAACCAGACCAAAGCGGCGTTTGTCTATGGTGGCGGCGTGGATTTTGACCTTACCCATTACGTCGCTCTGCGGGCAGAGTATCGCGGCTATCTGTATAAGATCCCTGATTTTCAGATTCCCGGCCTTGCCACGGACAACTTTACTCACTTAGCTCAGCCATCCGTTGGGCTGGTTTGGAGGTTCTAATCAGTGACAATGCTATCGGCCATCTAACCCCACTGGAACGATGGCCGGTAGTACACCGTGCTTTATTGGAGATCTGCTCCCGGGGAGCAGAGACGGAGAAATGAGGGATTACAGAGCGCAAAGCGCGCATTTATTTGACTTAAGGATGATGCGTAGCTGAGAATAAGGCAGTTTCGTTAGCTGTTAAGTGCCGCAGCTATATTCTCCGTAGACGCGCTCTGTAGCCGAAAGCGCGTCAGCGTTCAGGACATCCATAATATGGCCAGGATCCTTTGCGTCGACGATGAACCGCATGTGGTGACCCTGAAATGCGCCATTCTTGAGGGCGCCGGACATACGGTGACCGCCTCCACTTCCGCCCGTGATGCTATGGAAAAACTTCAAAGCAACACCTACGACGCCGTGGTAACGGACTGGCGCCTGGGTGACGCCAATGGCCGCGCCGTGGTCCAGGCCGCCAAGAACAATAGCAGCATGCCCGTGGTGGTTGTTTCAGGCTACGTGGCGGAAGCCTTTCAGGCCGCAGAGCCGCTGGCAGATCTCTATCTGGAGAAGCCAGTCAACCCTGAAGAGCTGGTGACGATTGTGAATGAACTGCTCAAGAGCAGCGAACGGACTACTTCGCACTAAGCAAGCGGTAGCCGGCGAATTAATGCGAAACACGCGAATCAAAATTTCAATTCTGAATTCGTGTTTATTCGCGTGCATTCGCGGCTGAACTGAGCAGCACATCGATCTCCGCATAACCTGTTGGCAACTTGATCCCGCTTACTGAAGCTCCAGCACGCAGCAGAGCCTCGACCGACTCGGACGTGCGCCGGTTCATCCAATAGGAATCCACGCAGGCGCGCACTGCGAGTTGCAATGGAGTGTGTCTCTTGCCATCGACGGCGTTCACCGGCGCTCCGCGTTCGACTAGAAACTTCACGGTCCTAGACCACCCTTTCCACGCTGCAACGTGCAGCGCTGTGCTGTCCTGGGGGATGCCAAAATAAGGATCGCCTTCGTAGTACGTATCCACGGGTACACCCAGCTCCAGCAGCATGCGGACACCTTCTGTATTGTTGTTACCGGCAAATTCCGCCAGCAGCGTCCCGCCTTGATCCAGCAGCTCTTTCACAAGCTGGGGCTCATTTGCGGCAATGGCCCGAACAGCGGCTTCGTCGTTCCTCGCACACGCGGCAATCAGCCGTTCCAGGCCTGTAAGCTCTACCGAAATTCCGCGCTGTTCCAGCGCTTCCAGCACGTCTCCACGACCACGGCGCGCGGCGATTACAAAGCCTGATCTTCCCCGATTCGGGCTCAACTGCGGCATGAAAGCAGCCCGCACTTCTGCCATCGTCTTGATCGCCGGGTCGCCGCCATAGTCCAGCATCAGCTCAATATTTTTGAGACCATTATCACGACGCAGCGCCTGGTGCAAGGCCGTGTAGCCCCAGATCGTCATGGCATTAGGATCGGCCCCGTGCTCCAGCAGATATTTGATTCCTTCGTAATCGTGCCAGTCGGCTTTGCGCAAAAGCATTCCGTTTACCTTGTCGGGATGCATCTTGCCGCTCTCCACCAGCACTTTGAGCGCTGCGTTGTCGTAAGTTTCTGGAGCGTGGTAAAACGTCTCGTCATCATTCGGATCAGCGCCGCGCTCCAGCAGCAAGCGCGTTAGCCTTGGATGGTGCGCAACACCGGCTGCTCCGTAAAGACAGGATTCAAAGTCCGGATACTCGCCGGCACTCTGGAAGCCCGCGTTGGGATCGGCACCGGCATCCAGCAGCGCCGTGGCTGCGCGGAGGAAAGCGTCGCTGCGCTCCTTTTCCAGCCGCAGATACTTGGAGAAGCAGAGACAGGTGAGGGCATCGGCGTCATACGGCGGGATTTTGGCAGAGACATTTTGCGGATCAGCTGCCAGAAAGCGGCGCACCGCAGCATCATCGCCCAGAATCGCCGCGACATGAATGCTATTTTGGGCAATCTCCGGATGCGCCGCCAAAATCTTTTCAGCGGACTCCAGCGGCCGTGCCAAGTGGCAGCTTCGATGAAGGCCGTAATAGGATCGTGTGTGGCCACGACGGCTACTCTATACTTAGAGACGTGACATTGCTACGTCTTCGCTTCAGTTGAGTATTCAAGCAGCGCGGCGCTAGCGATCAAGAGAGAATCAAGCTGTTTTTTTGAGGACTACATGCATTGCGTGCTCGGTGGAAACGTGTTCCGTGCATGCGTAGCCGAGCGTCGCCAGGTCGATGCCGGCAAATAAGTTCTCGCCGGAGCCCATCAGGATCGGACGAAACGCGAGATGCAGTTCGTCGATGAGCTTGGCGCGGAGGTATTGCTGAATGGTTGCGACTCCGCCGCCGATCCGCACGTCTTTCTCCTTTGCAGCATCCTTTGCACGTTCGAGTGCGGAGTGGATTCCGTCAGTAACAAAATAGAATGTTGTTCCGCCTTTCATCTCAAGCGGCTTCCTTGGATGGTGTGTCAGCACAAACGTAGGCACGTGATAAGGAGGTTCTTCGCCCCACCACCCTTTCCATGACTCGTCTGGCCAAGGGCCGCGCACAGGGCCCAAACATGTTCCGTCCCAGAATCCAAGCGCCGACGTTCTCCATGCCGCGCCGCGCCCATTCATCATCCACGCCAGTTGAGCCACCTTCCTGTCCCTGCATCTGCTTGAATGTGCGGGTAGGGAAAAACCACTGGAATAACTCAGGGCCGCGGATTCCCAAAGGATTCTCAAGACTCTGGCTTGGCCCGGCGGCGTAACCATCAAGCGACACAGCAAACGCGCTCACCCGAACTTTTGACATGTGTCCACTATAAGTAGTGAAGAGTACAGGCGTCAAAAATCGAGAGACCCGTTCGGCAATATTTCTTTCCGCTTGGATACAATCGGAGGAACCTACTCACAAAGAAAAACGGCCGAGAGTTTCTCGGCCGCTGCAGTTTCTTGGATTTTGGCTTTATCGCGCTGGCGCAGTTGCCGCAACCGAAGTTGCCGCTGCTTCAGCCAGAATGCGATGGTGAATCGTGAACAGTGCCAGTTCCAGCCGGTCTGACACGCCGATCTTGTCATAGACGTTGCGCAGGTAGTTTTTGATGACCTGCTCAGTTGTGCCAAGCTGCGTTGCGATTTCTTTGTTCTTGTATCCCTGCACGATCAGGGCAACGATCTTGAGTTCTTTGGCCGTCAGGCGGTCACGCACGCGCGCGCCAACCAGATCGTTCTCAGCCGTCTCCTTGCTCTCCTGCGTGTCCTGGACCCAAGTCTCGCCCTTGGCCACTTTGCGCACACACTGCACCAGAGACTCTCCGCTCACGTTGCGGTAGATCACGCCGTGCACCCCGTTGGTGAGGTAGTGGCGAGAATCCTGCCCGGTCTCAGCGATGGCCACCAGCTTGGTCTTGAATTTTCTGGCCGTCTCCACAACGGTGGGCAGGCTGGGGTGAGTCTCTACGCCAAAGATCATGACGGTGGCATGAAATTTTTCCAGGGCCATCATCATTTTCTCAGTGTTTTCTGCCTGCGCCACAATGCGCAGGTCATCTTCCACGGCCAGGACCTTGGCGGCGCCGGTGCGGAAGATTGCCTGATTATCAGCCAAAATGATCTTCAGCATTTACTTGGCCCCTTTGCTCTTACGGATGAACTTGTACTGGTCGATCACACAAGCTACGCCGCTCTTTTTTTTGCGTTTGCTGCTGGAATTGGAATTGGCGCCGGCAGCTGCGGCGTTTTCATCTTTGCGTACCACACGCCCAGTGCAGTGGACCTCAACATCGCCGGGCGTTCCCAGCACATCTTTGGGCAAGGTGATATCAAATTCAATGTTGGAGCCAATAGCCAAATCAAGATCGGCCATAATGTAGACGCCGGCAGCACTCATGTTGCCGGTTGTGGCGCTGTCATCGCCGCCCTTGCCATGGATCTTAATGGGCAGCTCCAGCGGAAATCGTTTCCCTGTTCTAGCTTCTTCTGACATTAACTCTCCTCAAGAAACCCAACCCGGAAGGGCCGTTTTGCGCGGTGGAAGAAGATGAACAGGTTTATATCATGAAACAGCAAAGCAGAGTAGATGATTCAGTGGTTCTAGGCAATACACCGGAGGAAAAGAACATTGGCCGCCATTTTGAATGTGGCGGCCAGAAGTATAGCGCCGGAGAGCGCGAATCGTCGATCAGCAGGAATAAATTAAGATTTTAATCTCGGGTGAAAATGCCAGTGAAGGCATATCCCAACCCCAGGCCAACCACAGCCAAGGTCCCCGCTGCCAGCCCCAAGTTGTTCCGCACGTTGCGTTTAACGTCCATTTTCTCCCGGACGGATTGGCGCAACTCCACCACGGTGCTGTGAAGATGGCTGCGCTGATCAGCAGCGCGTTTTTCGAACACATCTACGGGGATTCCCTCAGTCATACTGTCCTCGCCTCATTCTGGAGCCAGATTTGGTCCTGTTTAAGCACGTTCAGGGTACGGGTGGGAACAATGCCCACAGCTTTAAGTTCACTGTAAACAAACCAGCCGACGACGGTCCCCATTACCAGATAAACCCCGCCGACAATCAGAGAACCCCAAAGCCAGGCATACGGGCTGGGCATGAATAAGGCATGGAGTAACGCGACCAGAGTAAACGTTAAGGTAATCCATGCAGCCAGCATCAACGCCGCAGCAACCAGCAGGAGCGGAACCACATATTTCCACGTCCTGAGTTTCTCCTCAATTTCTGCTTTTAAAAGGCCGATGCGCGTGCTGATGAACTCCTTGAGTTCCTGCTTGGTTTCAGTTAACAGTGCGGCCAAAGATTTATCGGTTTGCATTGTGTGACCTCCTGATTCGCAATCCCACGCCGATCAAAAACCCCACGGCTCCGGCAGCCAGGGCCACGTGCACCGGATAGTCATGTGCAATCTCCCCGGCACGGCGACGCGTTTGCGCGTAGTTAGATTTAGCCTGGAGGAAAAGCCTCCTTCGCTCCTGCCGCGCACGGAAGGCGATTTCTGCGGTCTTCTCGCGTGCGGTACTGACGAATTGCCTGGCGCGCTCTGCTGCCACATTGCGCAAATGTTCAGCCCGCGCGCGGGTTTCCTCAGCTAGATTGTCAATACGGTCGAGCGCTGGATGATCGGGCAAATGCTGAGCACTCTCCCGAACCTGGCGAACCATATGAACCACCTTGCCAGCGGCAGTTCCCAATTCCGCTGCATATTGCTCCAACGTTGAGTGGCTCGGCTCCGGCAACTCCAAATCAGTGCGCGTCACGGGTTGATTAGGTGGAGTAGCAGGATAAGTATCAAAATTTGGAACATCAGAGCTGCTGTGTGCTCTTTCCGCCATAGCTAATCCTTTGCGGGAGCCAGAATTGTTTCGCGGCACCCAGTTATTAGGATGTTGGATTTTCTCGCCGCGTTTGAAGGAAGTAAGGCCCAAATCCAGAGCTGCATGAATTAGAGAGGAATGAAAGGAAAGTGAAGCGAAGAATATAAAGTTTGTGCTTTAGAATGCGCCGCCGCCACCGCCGCCAAAGCCTCCTCCAGAGAACCCTCCGCCTGAAAAGCCTCCACCGCTCCAGCCTGATCCAGTGGAGCTGGCCCGCGGGGCTGAGACAAATGTTGTGCTAGCAGTCTGCGCCATATAGCCAAGGCTATTGACGAAGTAGAAGGTGCTGAAACCCGGGCTTGGACCGTAACCCTGATACCACGTCGGTGGATTCTGGATGATGCCTTCAAAGGCCTTAGCCCAGCGATGCTCCACGCCCAAGGCCATGGCGTAAGGAAGGAATTTTTCAAAAGTGTCAGGAGGCATGCGTTTAAGCCGGTCAGCATCCACGCGATTCATGAATTCCTGAAACCCGCGTATTTGTACTTGCGTGCGCGCACCTTTAAGGCTGCAGGCAGTAAGTTGTTTCCCGATAATAATAATGATCGCAAAGGCAATGATGCCGGCAAGGACGGCAGCAGGAACGGAATTCAAAAAATCAGCAGCTCCTGTGACCTGCGCAGCCGCATAAGGCAATGCCACCAGCAGAAAACCAAGGCCTATGTAGCCTGAGGCGGAATCCGGGTCCACCGAATACATGCCTTTGGATTTTAGCGCTGTCATGATCTCACTCTTGATCATGGGCAACGCGGTATAGAAGTGATTGCGTAGACTTGAGAGAAGCGTCACCTCGCCGCCTTCGAAGACCTGGGCCAGCATGGCGCGCTCATAATCGGTAAGGTCATTCCACTGGCTGGGATCTTTGAGCAGATGGAATTCGTAATCTTTGGTAGTGGAGAGAAACCCCTTGTGCTGCGTCTCCACAATTTTTACATAGCCGCGTACGGCCATATCCACCAGGACTGATGTGATATCGCGCGGATCAGTGCTGCCGTCGATCAGGGTGCCAACTTCAGCCGGGCCCATTTTTTCCGGCGGTTCATACATGGGAGCTACTGACATGCCTGGATCGGGATCGCGCCCCTTGAACCACCACAATGTAAACATCACTACAAAAGCCCACACGGGCAAAGTGAGCACAGGATTGCTGCGTAGAAAGCGGAAGGCTCGCGCCGCCGCGCTGGGCTGATGCAGCACGCCTTTTTCAAGATACGTATCTATGGTCAGCCCGCCTCGCATAGGCATTTGGCTGGTAGTTTCAAAACTGGTGCTTGCTCCTTCCACGGCGGCACTGGCGTGCTCAGATGAACCGTAGATGCCCTCAAAAGCCTGAGCGCGCAATTTGCCGGCTGCCTCCGGCGGAAAATAGACAATCGCCGATGCGTGGGCGATGGGAACAGGCCAGTCATTGCCGGTCACGTTCCAGTAAAACTCGTCATGATCGTCAAAGAACCGTGTGCCGTTGGCGACGGAATATTCAATGTTGACGGTCCGTGTGGCATCCGTGGCATCGGGCACGTAAATTTTTAATTTGAGGTAGCCGCCGCTGTGGCTCTTCTTATATTTGAGCTTATTTCCCAGGTTGTCTGTAATCGCGCCCAGCTTGACGAAGATGGTGTAATTTGACCCGGCTGGGCCCGGATAATCCGTGGGGATATCGCGATAAATTCCTTGATACGCGCCGGAAAAGACAAATGTGATCTGCTCTTCAATGTGAGCAGAACCATCATCGTCAACATGGATAACACTGTTGAAGTTGGAAATGCGGTAGCTGCGCGCCATCGCAGGAAGGCTTGCGATAAGCAGAGCAAGCACAGCAACAGTTTTCCAGCACAGCAATGTCCGCGTTCGATGTTGGCCAGATGATCTCACTGGAGCTAGAACTTTACAGCCACATTCTCGCGATCAGCCGGGGTTTCCATTTCAAAGAACTGCCGCGTGTGGAAGCCGAACATTCCGGCAATGATATTAGTGGGAAAAGACTGCACGCGCGTATTAAAGTCGCGCACCACGGCATTGTAATAGCGGCGCGCGTTTTGGATGGTGTCTTCAATGGAGTTGAGCGAGTTCTGCAGCCCAATGAACTGCTCAGACGCTTTAAGCTCGGGATAATTTTCCGCCACGGCAAACAAACTCTTAAGTGCGCCGGTGAGCTGACCTTCCGCCTGGGCTTTGTCTGCGGGCGTGGTGGCCTGCATGGCCTGAGAGCGGAACTTGGCAATGTTCTCAAAAGTCCCTTTCTCATGTGCGGCGTAGCCTTTTACCGTTTCCACCAGGTTGGGGATCAGGTCATGGCGGCGCTTGAGCTGCACATCAATATCAGACCACGCCGAATCAGCGCGTACACGGAGCTGCACCAGGCTGTTGTATATGCCTGCAAGAATGAAAATCGCGCCAACAATCAATATCCCGATCACAATCAATGGAATCATGGTTCCTCCAGACCGGCTGCTTAACGGCGATGAAAAGGGGTCAGGGCGGAAGGTATCACACCGAATTATCCCTGTGCAAATTGCTGATGAGTAATAAGGCAAAGCAGGGACTCACGTTATGAAAATCGGAAAGATTGCAAAAGCCTGGATATGGGATTCAATATCTTGATAAGATGTTTCTGCTTTATCCCGTGTTATGTCTGTTATTTCAAGGGATTACATGAGCTAAGTTGTGGCACCGCTCATGCAGATAGTTCCGTCATTGGGAGTACGCATTTGTTCGTAGAACCAGATAATGTCCAGACTTGAGGCCAGAGAGAGTTTCGGCCCCTTTAACTTGAACCCCCAGGCCCTGTCTCAACGCGGGCCCAACAATGTTGGAGGAAGAATGAAAAGCCCGAAGTTATGGATTATTTTTATATGTATCTGCTTTACCACTTTTAGTTTGCTGCCCGCTGGAGCGCAGTCGACTATTTCAACCGGAAGTATTCAGGGAACCGTTACCGATCCGAATGGCGCGGTGGTTCCGAACGCGACGATCACAATCACGAACAAAGGAACCGGACAAGCCAGCAAACTAACCAGCTCCGGCAGTGGCACGTACGCTTCCGGCGCGCTGATCCCCGGCGAGTATGCAGTCCGTATTGAAGCCAAAGGGTTCCAAACCCAGGTGCTCACAGAAAACGTGCAAGTCGGTGTAGTTTCCACCGGCAATGCCAAACTGACTCTCGGCCAGTCGAATGAGGTGGTCGAGGTTACCGGTTCCGCTGTTGCCGTCAATACGGAACAAGCAACTGTGCAGGGTGTTTTGACGACGCAACAGATAGAAAATTTGCCGATCAACGGACGTAACTTTCTCGATCTTGCCCAGCTTGAACCGGGTGTACAAATCCAGGATGGCGGCAACTTTGATCCCACCAAGAACGGCTTCTCTTCAATCTCGTTCGGTGGCCGTTTCGGCCGTACCGCCCGCATTGAGGTGGATGGCATCGACATCAGCGATGAGACGGTAGGCACCACCACACAGAACCTACCCGCCAGCGCGATCCAGGAATTCCAGGTCAGCCAGTCGTCGCTTGATATGTCAACTGAATTGACCTCGTCAGGGGCCGTGAATGTCGTTACCCGGTCTGGAACGAACAAGTGGCATGGTGAAGCATTTGGATTGTTCCGCGATCACAGCCTGGCGGCCAAGAGCGCTCCCACGGATCTTTATTTCCAGCGTAACAACTTTGGCGGCAATCTGGGCGGCCCAATCATTAAAGACAAACTCTTTTTCTTTTTGGATGCGGAACGCCTGAAGCAAGACGCGGCTGCTCCAGTCATCAACTCAGCCAATGTTGGCAATGGAACGGCTACTGCGGGAGACTTCTCTGCGCTCAATGGTAGCTTCAATTCTCCTTTCCGCGATACAGAAAGTGTTGCCAAACTGGACTGGCGTGTCTCTGACAGAACGCATGTTTTCTATCGCTTTTCCTACGAGCAGAACAGCAGCACGAAGGGGTTTATTCCTAACAGTTTCCAACCCTTCTCCAACGTCAACAATACCCCGGTGCACGCTGCGGGAATTGACTTCACAACCGGAAGCTTCACTCACGCCATCCGTTTTGGCTACACCAAATTCCGCAATGGAATCGCTGACGGGTCGCAGGGGGTGTTTGATCCGCTTCCCGGAATCAGCCTGAGTATCGGCCAGGACCCAAATTGCCTTACCGGAGGTTTCGACTCTTTCTGCTCCGGACCAAACCTGCTGGCCCCGCAGAAAACATTCCAGCAGAACACGCAAATCAAATATGACGGCAGCAAGACCATACACACGCACATCCTGCGCTTTGGCTTCGGCTATAACCACATTCAGGGCGGCGGATTTGCTAAATTCTTTGCTCTGGCGCCTGTTGTTAATGCTGATCCGTCAGAATTGTCTCTTTGCGCGAATCCTGGAGACAGTAACTGCATTTCCAGTGCATTTGCTGGCGGCATCAACAATCCTCTGAATTATCCCGTGCAAAACGTAGTTCTGGGCAATGGCCAGGGATTCTCCTCCGAAAAACCCGCATTTGGTCTGCCCGGCGGCGGACTCGGCCCGGACAACCGTATTCAGTTCTATATTGGCGACTCATGGAAGATACGGCCAAACCTCACACTCACCTACGGCCTGCGCTATGTTCATGACACTGGCCGGACAGACAGTGACATCGCGTCTCCTCCGTGCTCGGCGCTCGATCCGGGACTAGCAGCTAATCTTGTATTGGCAGGAACACCTTGCACCACAAATATTCTGGACCTGTTTGGTCCTGGATTGGGTAATCCGGTTCGTGATCCTGGACGCAACTTTGCTCCTACGGCTGGTTTTGCCTGGGATCCGACTGGCGGCGGCAAATTTGTGATTCGTGCTGGGGCCGGCATTTATTATGAGAACTCGATCTTCAACAACAACCTGTTCAACCGCCCTGGACGCTTGGCGCAGGGATTGTTCTTAAATACGGGATCCCCCTGCAAATCAAATGGAACAGTAAGTCCCAGCTTTTCATTCCCGGGCGGAGCACCGATCCCTGTTAACCTGGCAACCATTTGCGGACAGCCCATCGGCAGCGTATCGCAGCAGCTGATTCAGTTACAGCAGGCCTTCCAAGCCGCGACTCTGGCGGCAGGTCCCGCAGCCAATGGTGCATTCATCGGCAATACTCTGGCTGCCGGAACAAATTTTGACGGAATCAATTTGTTTGCACCCAACTACCAGACCCCTCGTTCCGTTCAAATGAACATCGGGTTTGAAAAACAGCTTGGCAAAGGCATTGTGTGGAATGTCGATTATCTGCGCAACGTCGGCACCCATACCTTATTGGGCATCGATGTGAACCATGTGGGTGATGTCCGATTCTTCAACAAAGCGAACGCAGTTGCAGCGATCAATACCACGCTCGCCAATTGCGGTGTGGCTACAATTGCGCAGGCAACTACCCTGTGCCCCACAAATCCAAACGCCACCGCCAACCCCGGCTATGTTCCCCGTCCGGCCACGATTGCTGACTTTGCCAGCAACGGGTTGGATTCCGGGACGAACTTCTGCGGAGGCGGCCCATGTGATTTGACCGCTCCGGGAGCTGCCTTCCCCGGAATCAACCAGGGGCTGGGCATAAACCAGATGCTGTTTTCGGCAGGACGTTCGCTTTACAATGCCGTACAAACCTCGTTGCGCGCGAATGTCAGCCATCCGTTCCGCGGAGTCAAGAGCCTGAATTGGCAGGTTTCATACTCATTGTCACGGTATGACGGTTCTGCGCTCGACTCTGACTTCATTAATACCGCGGTTGACAATAACAACCCCACTGCGTCGCTGGGACCTAACGGACTTGATCGCACGCATCAACTCTCGTTTGGTGGCACCTTTGATCTGCCTGGATATCTTCGCTTTGGAATTGTTGGCCACGTTTACAGCCCGCTGCCGGTATCTCTTACCCTGCCGGGCGGAGGCGCAGGCGGCATTTTCACCAGCGACGTAACAGGTGACGGTTCGGGTGACGGTAGTGGAATTTATCCATTGGGCGATCTCGTACCAGGAACCAACCTGGGCGCGTATGGCCGGAGCGTTAAGCCCCAAGACCTTGCTGCATTTATCAGCAGGTTCAATGCAACCCAGGCAGGCAATGCAACGCCTGCCGGACAGGTACTGATCAATAGCGGTTTAATGACTTTGGCGGATTTGCAGGCCCTTGGCGGCGTCATACCGACACTGGATGCTCCTCCATCAGTGCAAGGCCTGGACTGGTTGAAGACGGTCGATCTAAAACTCAGCTATCCCAGGAAAATCCGTGAAGGAATGACCCTGGAGCCCAGCGTCTCCTTCTACAATGCCTTCAATCAGTCAAATCTGGATGGCCCAGGAAATACCTTGAATGGCATTTTGAACAGCGGCGCCGGTTCGGTGAATGGCTCTACCTCAGCCGATCACCTGACAACCCGCATTCTGCCTGGATCGGGCGTGTTTGATCTGGGTTCACCCCGAGTCATGGAGTTTGGCTTGAAATTCACCTTCTAGCCGAAAGCTGATTCGGTCTCTTTTCAGCCGCTGTGCTCGCAAGAGCACAGCGGTTTTTTATGTTAACAAGTACAAAATTCCGAAATGGAAAAATCCACAGTAATTTTCACTTATCACTATACAAATTGGTAGACAGCAGCAACTCACATTGATATTGTGCTTCACCGAATCTTAGTTCAGGGGAGCTAGCGTGAAATCTTTCCGCACGATTGCAGCTATTGGACTTTTACTAATTGTTATGACATATTCACTGATTCCGCCGATAAATCGATCACTGTATGATGACTATGTTGGCGCTCCTATAACGGATGGCAACTATCCGGCCAGGAAACTAAAACACTGGGTACGGCAGTTTCCTAATACAGAGTCACATTTTCGATATCCGCCTTGCGTGTCATCTTTCAGGAGGCAATCTGTACGGAGTTGCCCCATGTAACTAGAGAGCACGGCTCAAATATAAGGGCATAATGAGAATGCGGCAGTATTTGATGTTGTGGGGTGTCGCCGGTTTTCTTCTGGCAGCTGTGGAGGCGCCCCGCTTTCAAAATGTGGCGGCTTACGCGCAAGAAGAGCACGATGCACCCTATTTCCCGGCCCAGGCTTTTGGTGATCCTGCAATGGTTCAGGTATTTTCCAAAATCCTGGCGCATTCGGGGGAAGTTTCTCTGTACCATCTAGCCACAAATCATGCAGCGCATTCTTATCGTTTGCTGTGGCTGACCCGGCTGGACGATTGGTGACTATTCGGGTCAGTGTCTGGCATGAAGGCGACGGAACACTTTTCACGAAGGTGTTCACAAGCTCCCGCGGAGCCCGATATCCAGACACATTGCTCGTCAACCGGCAATCTCCTTTATCCAAAGGAAAAGTTGAAGAACTGCTGGACCTAATGGCCAGTAACCACTTCTGGTCGATGAGTGAAACGGCGGCAGCACCTAATGTCTTGGATGGCGAGATGTGGCTGCTGGAAGGAGTCCGCAGCGGACAATATCATGCCGCATACCGCTACATGCCTGCGCTAAATCCCTATACCCAGATAGGTCGATGCCTAGCTAAAAACTTGGCCCAACTCGACGATTCGATCATCTCCATTGCCCCTTATCCCGCAAATCAGTAACAATAGTGGGGGAGCTTGTCCTGGTCCGGCCGCAAACGTGTCAAATCACAAACTCTGGGCATTGTAAACGTAATCCTTCAGCAAAGGTTATGAGTAGCGCACTGTCCTTATTATTTTCGCTATTTTTCGCCTTGGGCACTATTGCTTGCTTCGCCCAGGAAAGCTCCAGCCAGGCCACGCATGCAATCCGGTCTGCGGAGACACAGGCTTCACCAACGCCCACGCCGGAGAGCCGCAAGCGCCGCAACATCCCTGAAGTAGATGACGCCATGAGCAAAGGCGAAGATCTTCTGTTCAAGCAGCACAATGCCAAAGCCAGCCTGGAAGCGTTCAGGCGCGCGATCAAGCTCGATCCTTTTTACGGGCAGGCTTACATGCTGTTAGGCCTGGCGCAGATGCAACTAGGCCAGTGGAGTGACGCACAGTGGGCCTTTGAGGAAGCGGAAAAAGTTGAGCCGGGAAACGCCAGGGCATATCTGGGCGCGGGGTCAGCGCTCAACGAACAAAAAGACTACGCCGGCGCGCAAAAAGCGTTGCAGGAAAGCCTTGATCTGCGTCCGGACTCAGCAGAGGCGCATTATGAAATGGCGCGCAGCTTGTGGGGACAGGACAAATGGCAGGCAGCGGAACCGCATGTGCGCCAGGCTATTGATCTAAACAAGGACTATGCCGGTCCCCATGTGTTGATGGGAAACATTGATCTCCGGCGAGAAGATCCAGAAGATGCTCTCAAAGAATTTCAAGAGTACCTGCGGCTTGATCCACAAGGCAGCTTGGCGCCTTCAGTCAAAGAGATCGTCGGCCAGTTGAAGAAAGCGCTGGGGCAGTAAACATCCGCAAGAGTGATTTGGGGGAATCAATTTTAACGGGATGCTGTGGCACAGACGTTCGTCTGTGCCAGCAACAAGCTTTAATGGACCAGCTCAGCGTGATCAGGCTGGGGCTTCTCTTTGATGCGGGCAAACACGGCCTTCACCACTCGATCACAACGTACGGCGTGGAACTGGTAAAGATCGGCAGCGCGGCCGCGGGCGCGCGCGTAAAGGTCTTTGCGCAGCATGGCATGGGCGCGGTGCAGGCGCGTTTTGACAACGGCATCGGTCACGCCAAGGCTTTCCGCGGTTTCTGCCACGCTCATTTCTTCCACCTCACGCAGCACTACCACAGTGCGATAGTTTTCCGGCAGCCGGTCAATCGCTTCTTCCAGCAATTGCCGGGCTTCCGACTGGGCCGTTCCGGCCTCAGGAGTTGGCGCTGAGGATTTGAGAATGGGCATAGTATCTCCGTTCGATGTGAGCGCGTCGAGCTCGTCCATCCGGCCGCGGCGGCGTTTACGCGCCAGGGCTTCATGGATGGCGATGCGGGTAAGCCAGGTGGAAAATGCGGCTTTACCGGCAAACTGGTGCAAATGTTCATAGGCGCGCACATAGGCGTCCTGCATTACGTCTTCCGCTTCACCATCGTCGCGTAGAATCACTCGAGAAACGCGATAGAGACGCTGGTTATAGCGGCGCATGAGGATCTCAAACAGAGCGGTTTCGCCGCTCAGAACACGGCCTACCACTTCTTCATCTTGAAGTTCGTTTTGTGCCGTCAGCGGAGCTGGCAACGTACTCACCTGATTTCCCTCCACATTGGGAATAGAGGAATTTGGGCGCCCAAAGGTTACAATTCCTAAGTCCTTCAGGAGCATAGAAATGCGAAGATTGGCCGTGATTTTGAGCATATCACTGATCCTGGCCCCGGTGTATGGACAAAATCACGACCTGGGCAGCGGCACATGGTCGCCGCAGACCAGTGGAACAGATGTGCAATTGCGCGGCGTCAGCGCCGTTTCTTATGACGTGGTTTGGGCCAGCGGAGCAAAGGGAACAGTCCTGCGCACGGTGGATGGCGGCGAGCACTGGGAGAAGGTGAATGTCCCCGATGCCGAAGCTCTCGATTTCCGCGATGTGCAGGCTTTTGACGAGAAAACGGCGTTTGTCCTGAGCATTGGGCCGGGCGAACAGTCACGGATCTACAAGACCGTTGACGGTGGCAAGATCTGGCAGCCCCAGTTCACCAACAAATATCCTAAAGCGTTTTATGACTGCTTTGCCTTCTGGGATAGCAAGCATGGAATCGCCCTCAGCGATTCGGTGGGCGGCAAGTTCCCTCTGATCGCGACCAGCGACGGAGCGAATTGGAAACCAGTATCGGTCAAGACGATGCCTGCTGCGCTGCCCAGTGAAGGCGCTTTTGCCGCCAGCGGCACCTGCATTGCGACCTTCGGCAAGAAAGATGTCTGGTTCGGAACCGGCGGCCCGGCGGCGCGGGTGTTTCATTCAGCGGATCGCGGGGTCACTTGGAGTGTGGCAGAGACGCCGATTCTGCATGGACAAGCCAGCCAGGGAATTTTCTCGGTGCTCTTCTGGAGCGAGCAGGACGGCGTCATCGTTGGCGGAGACTATAAAGAAGCCAGCAAGAGCGACAAGACGGCAGCTTTTACACACAATGGCGGCAAGGCCTGGACTTTGGCTACCAAATTTCCTCGGGGATATCGTTCAGGCCTGGTGTCGCTGAGCACGGCATCTCCAACCAGTCACTTGAACCTGGTCGCCGTTGGGACCAGCGGTTCTGACTATTCCATCGACGACGGTGCGGACTGGATTTCCAGCTTGGGCTGCACTCCGTCGTCGCGGGCAGACGATCATGACTACAATGCAGTGAGTTGCTCTACCGGCAAGTGCTGGGCGGTTGGGCCCAAAGGGCGCATCGCCTCCTTTATGCCGAATATTCCGGCCATCAATCATTGAATCCCAAATGGCAAAGCGCAGATCCTCGTCTCTACCTCCGTTACTGATATTGCTGATTGCTGTTGCGTTTCTGCTCTTTCGCTACTTCAATCGCCCAACTCCGCCACCTGCATTCACTTGTGGAGAGCACTGCGGCACCGAACGCTGGCGCATCAAGACAGCCTTTGATAGCGATGCATCCCGTATTGATTTCACCCCGCGGCACTCTACTGTGGCTGAGCTCACATCCATGCCTGCACCCAACAGGCTGGAAGAAGAAGAGCGGTCTTCAGCAGAAGAGCACGTTTATTCGGTGGAAGCGGTGTTGCTGGGCTGGAAACAAGAAACTGCGTCGCACGGCGACCATGACTTTCATCTGGTGCTGGCTGATCCCAACGACCTTACACGCACCATGATTGCCGAAGTACCTTCAAGCGAATGCCAGGGGGCCTGCAGCTCTTTGCAGGCGCAGAAATTCGTTGCTGTGCGCCAGGCCCTCACGGCCCAATTGGCGGAACCCCAGGCGCATTTTCGCCGCTTTATGCCGGCATGGATCGTGCGCGTGGAAGGCATCGGCTTCTTCGATGTTTTTCATGGCCAGATTGGCGTAGCGGAAAACTGCATGGAGCTGCATCCGCTCTTGAAAGTGGAGTTTGTGCGCCAGCTTGGGCCGGAAGTTTCTTTGCCGCGACGAATCGAGCCGCCGGCAGAGCACCATTGCGGTCACATTGAAGGAATGAGCCGCGGCTCAGAAGATTGATCCCCCGCGCGCTGCCATCGGCGTTTGACCTCGCTTCCTTCTTGTCATTAGAATTTGGCCCTCACCACGGAGGCAGTAATGAACTTCTTCCCAGCTACCAGTCGCAAACCTTTTATTCCTTTCTCAACAGCAAAAATCCTGGCGTTTGCATGCCTTCTGCTCGCAGCAAGCCTGCTTGCAGCGCAGGCTATTCCGCCGCCAGGCCTGGTGATCGGCTCTGGCAATACAGCAACGGCTGATCCGCCGGTCCCGCGACCCAACACCACACCATGCGTGGTTACGCTGTTCAACAATTTTGCTTTTGCTGATTTTTCCCCTAAACCATTTTCATTCGCACCTCCGGCAGATTGTCCTGGGCCGTGGGCCAAGGTGGTTTTGAATGCAGATTTCTCCATTCAGGCGGGATTGCAGTTTGACCGTACAGCAGAAATCTGGATCGGCGGCGTGAACGTCTATTTTGGCACCACCTCTGAGCCTTCAGGTGCGGTGGCGCGCTCCTGGCATATTGAGCGCGATCTTACCGACTACTCCGCGCTTCTTTCATCTGCTCAGAACGGGCGGGTCGATCTGGGCAATCTGGTGAACTCCACTTTTACCAGCACGCTCTTTGGCACCGCTGAGCTGCAGTTCTATCCGCTGGCGCGCCATCAGGATGCTCCACACACGGCTGACCAGGTTCTGCCGCTGGCTTCCGACCCCACCGGCGGAACTGCGTTTCTCTCCACCACGACCGATACGCTGGCCAAAACTTTTACTCTGCCGGCCAACGTTGAGCAGGCGTTCCTTGACGTGGTGGCGCAAAGCCAGTCAGGCGATGAATTCTGGTACACCTGCGTACCGAATGACGTAGCCAACGAGTTGCAAAGCTGCGGCGGCGGCGCGTTCCGGGAGACACAGGTCACCATTGACGGCACTCCCGCCGGAGTCGCGCCAGTTTATCCATGGATTTACACCGGCGGAATCGATCCGCTGCTGTGGCGTCCTATTCCTGGAGTGCAAACGCTCAATTTTGAGCCCTATCGCGTGGACCTGACGCCTTTTGCCGGCCTTCTCAGCAATGGGCAGCCGCACCAGGTCTCTGTGAACGTCTTTGGCGCTAACAGCGGCTTTTCAACCACGGCCACGCTGCTGGTGTTCCAGGACCATGGATCACAGCAGGTCACAGGCGAGGTCACGCGCAATACCATTGGATCGCCCAATCCGAATGTGGTGGAAAATCTGACGACGGCTGCCGATGGCACAATCACCGGCTCGGTCACCGTCACTTCCACACGCAACTTCCGCGTGGAAGGTTTTGTGCGGACCTCGCACGGGCGCGTGGAAACCAGTGTTCGGCAAAACATCAATTTCTCCAGCCGGCAGGACTTCAACATTACCAACACGCTTTTTGACCAGAACATCAAGCAGCGTACCTCGATATCCTCTGAAACCAGCACCAATGGCCGCGATGGCGGATCAGCGTCACAACGTTTTGAATGGCCTCTGAACCTGGACTTTACCTTCCAGGTGAATGCTGACGGCTCCGGGGGGTCACAGACCACAACTGTCCGGCAGCAATTCCTGAGCGTGGCCGCGCAACATGGCCATGGCCTTGATTCGTTCAGCGTGGTTTCCAACACGGTCACGCCGAGTGACACGTTGCTGTTTGACGCCAACTTCAACATTACTGGCAGCAGCGGCCAGCAGAGCACGCAGGACTTTTTCTCCCATGACTCTGTTAACGGCTGCTTCAATCGGAAGATCACCGCTTCCGCTGGCTTGCTGACGAGTGTTACAGATGGCGCTCTCTGCAAAAACAACGGCAACGACAATAACCAATAACAACCGGCATCTTGGGCGCGGAGTAACTGCCGCGCCCATTTCCTTCTGTAAAAACTGTATCCACTTTTGCCCACGAAACGAATGGCGCGATATGATTCATTCATCACACAGGTGGATGGATTTATGGCGCCCGTATCCAACGGTTCGGCGATTTTGGACGTTACTAACTACGATCTGAAGCAGGCAGCGTGGCATTGTGACCAGATTGAGCGCGGCAAGGTGCTCTTTTTCAGCCACGTGCCGTTTGAATTCCCTGACTCTGACCGCGAATTTCTGCTCTCGCAAAAACAGACCGGCTCCCGCTTTCACAAAAATATCTCTTATCGGCCGGCAAAAGACCTGTTGAAGGGCGTTGACGATAATTCTCCTGACCGCGAACGAATGAGCGCGATCATGCGGAACTTTTCACGCTCGGTAACTGCATTTATCTCGCAATTTCTAGCGCCATATGCCGGCAAGATGAAGCTGGATTTTGCCAGCTTTCGCCCGCTGGAAGAGCAGGGACGCGATCTCTCCCTGCACAAGCGCAATGACCTGCTGCATGTGGATGCTTTTCCCTCGCGGCCTACGCATGGCGCGCGGATTCTGCGCGTCTTTGCCAATATTAATACGTCTGTTGGGCGCGTATGGAATGTGGGGGAGCCGTTTCATGAGTTTCTGCCCAAGCTGAAGCAGGTAAAAAAAATCAGCGGTTCGGGCGGGCTGGGGCGCGCACTGGCGCACGCGGCCAGCAAAATTGGTTTGCCTGTGCCGGAGCGCTCAGCCTATGACGAGTACATGCTTTATCTGCACAACTGGCTCAAGGAGAATTCGGACTTCCAAAAAAATTCCCCAAAGCAGGAGCTGGTATTTCCGCCCGGCAGTTCCTGGATGGTTTATACCGATGGCGTCCCCCACGCTGCCATGTCAGGGCAATACGCGCTGGAGCAGACATTTATTATTCCGCGTGAAGCGCTGGTAACGCCGCAGGTAGCGCCATGCCAGGTGCTGGAAGATGGCAATTACGTTCCGCGGACACGAGCCGCTGTCTAGGAACTGTGCCGCGACCGTGCCAGTTTGCCCAGATTCATACGCAGGTTGAAGGCGAAGCTGTTCAGGTTGAAGGTCGCGCTGCGGGTAAAGCCAAGCTCCACGCGCCACACCGGAGTAGGATCAAAGGCAATCCAGGAGTTGAAGCCATTTTCGCGCGTCAATCCTGAGCCGCTGGCCTCTGCTGAAAGATCAAAGGTGTTCTTGCCCTTGCCGCTTCCACTCTGCCCTTTGCCTACGATTTTGCTGAAGATTTTTTGATTGCCAAAGGGAACAATCTCATATCCTGAGCCGCCGACGGAGATGTGCTTGATCACTTCCAATTCGCCGCCTTCCTCAAGGTGCGTGAGCAGGCCCAGCGAAGTGAATGGGCGCGTGAAGAGTGACGAATCCGGCACAGCATTGGCCAGGCCGCCTTCAAAGAACGGCGTGATCCGGTCAAAAGAATGTTCAAAGCGATTTGTCCAATCGGCATTGGCGCGTCCGCTGCTAAACCCCTTTGATGTGCTGCCAGTAGGCGCAGCCAGCGTAATGGTGGAGCTGTAATCCAGCGTTTTGTTCGGAGCGCGCAGGGCCATACCGAAATAAGCATTGCCGAGACCGTTGTTGGTCACATCCTGCGTGGTGGTAGTGGCGGCGCCGTTGACCTGCGTGGCGACCGTCTGCGTGTTGGCAAAGTAGAACGGCATACCGGCAAAAACGCCAAAATGGCTGTTGAAGTCGTAGCCAGCATTGGTATCAAGCTTGAACATCTTACTGTCAGAATTGAGCGAGCCCTGGAGGGACTCAGAGCCGGTGAACCCTTTTTGAAATTCAGGGGCAG
>DASRDW010000039.1:0-10417 GCA_035652415.1 Candidatus Angelobacter sp.
TTCGACGAGAAGGCCATCCGCCGCGCCGCCGTTACCGGACGCATCCCCACAATTACTACAATGGCCGCCGCCTGGGCTGCCGCGGAAGGCATTGCTGCATTGCAGCGGAACGAGGTAAACGTGCGCTCCATGCAGCACTGGCATGAAGAAAGCACTCAGCCATCGGCCATCAGCACTCAGTAATTCCTTTTTAACTCTGCAATTGGTGTTTTGCGCTCAAGGCCGATCGTAATGAGCCCGGCGGCAATACCTGCTCAATGATATAGATTAGAGTCCATTTCACTATTCCAGTTGGGAGATCGGCCAAATGATACGCCGTGCGTATTTTTTAGTTGTCATAACTTTATCATTCGCAGCGGTTGTTGCGGCTCATACTCAGGATCGGCCGCTTCGTCCGGTGCACACTTTTTCCATTGTTGCGTTTGATCCCGCGACTGGCCAGATGGGCGTGGCGGTGCAATCGCATTGGTTTGCTGTGGGCGGAGAGGTACCGTGGGCTGAAGCCGGTGTTGGCGCTGTGGCTACGCAGTCGTTTATCGAGCCCAGCTATGGGCCGCTGGGCCTGGAACTGATGCGCGCGGGCAAGAGCGCTCCGGATGCGCTGCACGGTCTTCTGACTGCTGACGGCGCGTGCAATGTGCGCCAGGTTGCGATGGTTGACACGCAAGGACGCGTGGCCACATTTACCGGCGCCAAAGATATACAGCCTGCGGGCGGGATTGCGGGATCGGCACAGAACCGGCCATTGACGATCCAGTGCGGCGGCCAGCCCGGCGGCTGGATGCTGACGGGAAAGAATTATGCCGTCCAGGCCAACCTGATGAGCAATGAGAAGATCTGGCCCGCCATGGCAGAGGCATACGAATCAACCCACGGCGACCTGGCGGACCGCATGTTGGCCGCGCTGGATGCTGCGCAAGCTGCCGGCGGCGATGTGCGGGGAAGGCAGTCTGCGGCAATTGTGATTGTGCCGGCCAAGGGCACCGGCAAGCCATGGCAGGATTACATCTTCAATTTGCGAGTGGATGACAGCTCGGAGCCGCTCAAAGAATTACGCCGGCTGGTGACACTGCAGCGCGCTTACAACCACATGAATGCCGGCGATAAAGCCGTTGAGTTGCATGACAATGCTGGAGCACTGCGGGAGTACAGCGCGGCAGAGCAACTGGCGCCGGACAACGCTGAGATGATCTACTGGCATGCCGTGGCGCTGACCAACATGGGCCGCGTGGATGACAGCCTGCCGCTGTTCAAGAAAGTCTTTGCCATGGACCACAACTGGGTTGATCTTACGCCGCGCTTGCAAAGGGCCGGGCTGCTGCCGGATGACCCAAAAGTGATACAGAAGATCCTGGCGCAGGCGAAGTAGACGCTTTGGGGCATTTGATCAGGATTGTCGTGCAGTGTCCAACGCTAGAATAGCTGGTATGACTCTAATTCTTACTCGAGCGCAAGCGCAAGACTATGCGCGTTTGAATCAATATGCCGTGATGATGTTCACGGATGCAGGCTCTGATTACGTCGCAGGTAGATGCTGCATGTTGAATGGTCTGTTTCCCGGATTGCGACTAGCTTCAGAAGCTGTAGAAAAGATTTTAAAAGCGTTTATTTTCCTCGTGACTGGTCACAAATCTATAACGAAGGGCAATGATCGTCATAATCCATACCTTTTAAAACAGGAATTGCGAAAAATGCATCTGGATTCGAATCTGGATGTTTTTGATAGCGTTCTCACAAAGCTGCATGATCATTTTCAAAGTCGGTATTACGACAATCCGATCAAGAACAAAGACGCCTCCACTTCGGAACTCGCTCAAATTGATGAATTGTTTATTTATTTAGTAGAAACACTTCCAATGCCGGATGAAGTTAAGTATCGTACGCTATTTTTTGCTCAGCTTTGTGATGCGAATGCCAGGATACATTGGCGGGGTTATTATTGGACTACATTATCTAATGGCGCTCTTAACGGGAAAATGGAACTGATTGAACGTAGATACCAGGAAGTTTTTGAGTACCTTTATCAGAAGCCCCACAAAGCGTGATCAGCAGCCTGTTCTTCAAGGGTAAGAAATAAGATTCCATCGTCAAGAAAATCCTTGAGCCGCCTCCTGCAAAGCGACACAATGAAGCCGTGTTTGCCTACAAAGGCATTGACCATATTGCGCTGGTAACCAAGAAGCTCTCCGCCATGAAGAGCTTTTATGCTGAAGGGCTGGGCCTGACCGTGGAGCAGGAAGGGAAGGCCAAAGCCGGATACAGCGTTATCACCCTGCGCGCCGGAGAATCTTTGATCGATTTGTTTGAGGCTTCGCCCACCAATCCCGCGCCTCCGGCCAATTTGAGTGAGGAGCACATCTGTCTATCTGCAACTGGATCAAGCATTTACGATGTGATCGCCACACTCAAGCGAAAGGGACTTGATCCTACTCAGGCAGAGGTAAACAACGGCGCCAAGGGCAAAGGCCTCTCCATCTTCGTTCGCGATCCCGATGGAAACAAGGTGGAGATAAAAGTCGATTGAGCGTTGCACGGATGCAAGAGATTGCATATGCCAACAGAGCGATATTGTGATAGGCCGCTAAAAATGCGCTGCGGCGTTGGGTGAGATCTTAAAACATCGAACGTGCATGGACTTTCCGCTCGGTACATGTCCTAATTCCATCTTGCGCTGTACTAAGTAAAAGCTTCTAATCACACCTGCCCGAGTAAGTCATCAGGTAAAAACAAAAAATTTAAAACACTTGGCGAACCCTCACTCCCCCGAGTCGCCGAAGCTCTAGCTTTCTCCAGGAGACCTTATGCAGATCGGCGTCTATGGTTGCGGATATCTGGGAACTGTGGTGGCTGCGTGTCTTGCCGATTTTGGCGTTCCCGTTACCGCGTATGGCAGCGATTCCGTCAATACCACCCTGCTGGCCAGCGGCATTTTGCCCTTCCATGAAAAGAATTTGAGTGACATTGTGCGCCGCGGTGTTCGCTCCGGCCGGTTAATGTATTCCACTCATCTGCAATCCATGGTGCAGCGCGCGGAGATCATCTATCTGGCGGAAGACGCCAACCGCGACATGGAAGCCATTTCCATGGAGATTGCCAACTACTGCGATCATGGGCAGATTCTGGTCCTGGTGACGCCTGTGCCGGTGGGCACGGCGCGCCGGATAGAAGAACGGCTGAAGGCTTCCGGGCGGCAGATCACGGTAGTGTCCCATCCCATCTTTCTTTCTGAAGGCTGCGCGGTGGAAGACTTTAATTGGCCTGACCGCATTGTGCTGGGCACAAATTCAAACACCGCTGTTTCAGCTTTGAAAGCTTTGTATCGTCCGCTGGTGATGCGCGGCGTGCCGGTGATTGTGACCACGCATGAAACAGCAGAGCTGGTGCGCGAAGCCTCTACGGCCTTCCTGGCGACCAAGGTTTCCTTCATCAATGAACTTTCAAGCTTGTGCGAACGCATCAGCGCCGATGCGGTTGACCTGGCGCTGGCGCTTGGCCTGGACAAGCGCATTGCTCCGCGCTGCTTGCAGCCGGGATCGCTGGGCGGAAGCTTTACTGAATCTGACATGGACTCGCTGGCTAATCTGGCCGCCGGCTCCGGAGTCTCGCTCAAGATTTTAACGGCGGCGCGCGAAGTGAACCAGGAGTTCTGCGGACGCATCATGCAGAAAATTTCCGGAGCGCTGCAGTCGCTGGATGGCAAGCAGGTTGGCTTGCTGGGGTTGGCGTTCAAGCCCAACACTAATTCCGTGGTCAGCTCAGGCTCCATACGGCTGGCCCGCCGATTGATGGAGAGCGGCGCGCACGTAAAAGCTTATGATCCTATTGCCATGCCAGACGCGCAGGCTGAGCTTACCGGCAACGTCCGCTATTGCGACTCAGCTTATTCAGTAGCGGAAGGCGCTGACGCGCTGGTCCTGGGCACCGGTTGGCCGGAGTTCCGCACGCTGGATTTCGACCGCATCCGCCGCATCATTCGCAACCCCGTAGTTGTGGATACCAAGAACTTGCTCGATGGCCCAAGGATGAAAGCGCTGGGCTTTGAGTATCTTGGCGTAGGTCGCGCGTAAAAGTCTTCTGAACTGCAAAAGCCTCGGCGCTCCCGGGGGTTTTTGTTTTGGCTTCCAGTATTTGCGATCGACAATCCCTTTGTTTCCCCTACACAAACATTTGAGGCCGAACCGCTTAACCGGTGATTCACGACTTTCTGTTGAGTCCGGTATGGGGCGGGGGAACAATCGGCTAAGTTGTTGAGGAAGCAGCAGGCCGCTCTTGTCTGCTATAGTTGACCTTTTCCGGATGGAACTCATCTCTCCGCTAGATTTCGCGAAGCGCAGTATCCTGGCGGTCCAGGATTACACCTTCCTTTCCCTGCGCGCGGTTGGAAACCTGTTCCGCAAGCCGCTTTACATGGCTGACCTGATTCAGCAATCGGATTTTATTGGAGTAGGCTCGCTCCCCATTGTGATGCTGACCGGATTGTTTACCGGAATCGTGCTGGCTCTGAACACCTCCAAGACCCTGGAAGAATTTGGCTCTCTTTCGCTCACCGGCCAGCTTGTCTCGTTTTCCATGGTGCGCGAGCTTGGCCCGGTGCTCACCAGCCTGATGGTGGCCGGGCGCAACGCTTCCGGCATGGCCAGCGAGCTTGGCTCCATGAAGGTGACCGAGCAGATCGACGCCATGCGCGCCCTGGGGACTGATCCCTACAAGAAGCTGGTAACGCCGCGCGTGGTCGCCACGGTCTTCATGATGTTCTTCCTCACCATCATTTCTGACCTGGTGGGATTGGTGGGCGGCTGGATCATCTCCGTCGCCATGCTGGGCCTGAATTCTTATCAATACTGGAACAGCGCGTATCAGGTGCTGAAGTACAACGACGTAATCACCGGCCTGGCCAAGCCGCTGGTCTTTGGATTCATTATTGCCACCGTTGGCTGCTATTACGGCATGACCACCAAGGGCGGCACGCAGGGCGTGGGCCGCGCCACCACGCAGGCCGTAGTCGCTTCTTCCGTACTGATCCTGGCCACGGATGCCATACTGACCCAGCTATTCATTAATTTGAGATGAACTTGAGATGAGCTGAAAAATGTCCTCGTTCACGAACGGCGCTCCAGACACGGTCCACAAGGCAATCATCTTTGAAGATGTTTCCCTCGGCTTTGATGGCCTGCAGGTACTGGATAATGTCTCATTTGAGCTGAAGCGCGGCGAAACCAAAATAGTGCTGGGCATTGCCGGCTCCGGGAAGAGCACCATCCTCAAGCTTTGCTTGGGATTGCTGAAGCCCGACTCCGGCCACATTTACGTTCTGGGGCACGACATAACCACCATGTCAGAAGAAGATCTGTTCGACCTGCGCAGCAAGGTCGGCATCGTCTTCCAGGAAAGCGCGCTCTTTGATTCGCTCAACGTGCGCGACAACGTGGCTTTCCGCCTGATGGAAGAACATTTGCCTGAAGATGAGGTGGAGAGGCGCGTGCGTGAATCGCTGAGCTTTGTAGAGTTGGAAGAATCCATTAATAAGCTGCCTTCAGAGCTTTCCGGCGGCATGCGCCGGCGCGTTGGCATTGCGCGCGCCATCATCACGCATCCTGAAGTGCTGCTCTATGACTCGCCTACCGGCGGTCTGGACCCCATTACCTCCACCACCATCATTGAGCTCATCATGAAGCAGCGCGATGTCTATAAGACCAGCGCTCTGCTGGTGAGCCATCGCCTGCAAGACGGCTTTACCCTGGCCAGCCACTACTTTGATCCCGTGACCAAACACATGCAACCGAGTGATGGCCGGCCCCAGCGCGAGATACATACGCGCTTCATGATCCTACGAGAAGGCAAAGTGATCTTTGAAGGCACCGCGCCCGAACTGGGCAAGGTAACAGACCCTTACATCAAGGAATATATTTCTTAGCTGCTTACCGGGCTGCTGCCTTGGCCTGGGCTGCCGCGCGGGCCGCGATGCGCTCCTGCAAGCGTTTCACACGCGCTTTGGCCTTGGACGTGGAGACCAGTTTCTCCAGATTCAGGAGAAATTCGGCGTCAATGTATTCCTTGCGCGCCTGCGGAATGAATTGGCCAAACTTAGCCCAGAGAAAATACGGCTCGGTATTGGTGGCAAAGAAGAGATCTTCATTGATGGCGCCCTGAATGACCATGGCCGCGGCCATGTTCCAGTAGGTGAGCGCCTGGCGAAACCACGCGTTCTGCTCGGTGCCGAATCCGGTCATAAGGGCCATGAACTCCTCGTGGTTTTTGGGCCAGAAATCTCCGACCATAAACTTCCTGGCCGCGCGCATCACCGGCTCGGTCCGCAATTTATAGAGCTCCATGATCAACTGGGCATCGTTGGCGGTGGGTTTCTTGGGCATGGGGTTTCTCCTGATGGATTTTAGCGACTGGCTGCTAGCTGCTGGACTTTTTTTGAAATCCCGAACCCGCGCACTTTGCGGGTGAGGGATCGCTATTCCCTTATAAGCTTAACGGTTCATCCCAATCACTTTTTATCCAAAAATTCTTCGCGGCTATAGGGCTCCCTCCCCTTCGCAAGCTCAGGGTCGGGATTTCAGAAAAAACTCATCCCGCTTCGCGCTGCTCCGCTCCGGATTGCTGCTGCGTCATCCATTCCGGCGTGGGGATTGATCGCGAGTAGTCGCACTTGACCGCTGCGGCTGTAGGCTTGGCTTCTTCTGCGGCTGCGCCCTTTTTGCCGCGTGGCTTCTTCTTCGGTTTTGGCGTCTCTTCTTCCTCTGCGGATTTCTTGGTGTTGTTGGGGCAAATCAGCATCGATCCTGATTTCAAATGCTTTTCCAGCAGATACGGGCTGCCGCATTGCGGACAGGCCTCCGCCACGGGCTTGTATGCCGAAGTGAAGTCGCAATCAGGATAGTTGGAGCAGCCATAGAAGGTATTGCCGCGGCGGCGCGCTTTCTTCTCCACCAGTTCGCCATCCTTGCATTGCTGGCACTTCACGCCGATGAAATTCTGCTTGATGTATTTGCAGTCCGGGTATCCGCTGCAGGAGATAAATTCGCCATAACGTCCGTGGCGCAGCACCAGGTTGCGCCCACACTTGGGGCAAACTTCTTCCAGCGGAACGTCTGGCACGCGCTTGCCCTGGTCAAGCCGGCGCGTGGTCTTGCAATCTGGATAACCCGTACAAGCCATGAACTGGCCAAAGCGCCCGCGCTTCAGTACCATCACGCGGCCGCAGTTTTCGCAGTATTCGTCCTGGCCGGTCTCCGGCATCTCCGCCGCATCAAACTCCGGCAGATTAATGGGATTCTCTTTGGTAAACGTGCAGCTCTCTGGATCATCTTTCTTATACGCGCTGCACGCGTAGAACGAGCCGTGCTTGCCCCACTTGAGCACCAGCGGAGAGCCGCAGCGTTCGCACTTTTCTTCCGTCGGCTTCTCCATCCGCTTGATGTTTTCCATGTGCTTTTCAGCGTAGCGGAGGTCCTTGGAAAACTTTTTGTAGAAGCCGCCGAGTGCGTCAGTCCACTTCTCTTTGCCCTCTTCAATCTCGTCCAGCTCTTCTTCAAGCCGGGCGGTGTAAGCAGGATCAAAGATTTCTTCAAAGTTCTTGACTAGCAGATCGGTCACCACAAGGCCAGTTTCTGTGGGAATAAACTTGCCACCGATTTTCTGGACGTACTGGCGCTCCTGGATGGTCGAGATAATCGTGGAGTACGTGGAAGGGCGTCCGATGCCGCGCTCTTCCAGCTCTTTCACCAGTGAAGCTTCATTGAATCGCGGCGGCGGCTCAGTGAAGTGCTGCTCCGGCTTGAGTTCGCGCAAAGTGAGCCGCTGCCCGACTTCCAGCGCTGGCAGCTTGTGCTTCAACTCCTCATCTTCTTCGTCCTTCGAGTCTTTCGATTCCTCGTAAACCTTCAGGAAGCCTTCAAACTTGAGCACTGATCCGGTCACCCGGAAGGTAAACGACTCACCGTTTTTGGCTTCAATATCGACGCTGGTCTGGTCAAACACTGCCGGGTTCATCTGCGAGGCCACAAAGCGCTGCCAGATTAGCTTGTAAACCTTGTATTCATCTTCCTGCAGATATT
Source organism: Candidatus Angelobacter sp. (assembly GCA_035652415.1). GTDB lineage: Bacteria > Acidobacteriota > Terriglobia > Terriglobales > Acidobacteriaceae > Angelobacter. The sequence goes on from DASRDW010000039.1 coordinate 8,067, forward strand.
TCTTGATCTCGTCCGGATGGCGCGCTACTGACGAGGGGCGAATGGCCTCGTGCGCCTCCTGCGCTTCTTTCTTTGATTTGTACACGTTCGGCTTCTCAGGCAGAAAATCTTTGCCGTACGCGGACTCAATCGCTTGACGCACTTCAGTCAAAGCGTCGTTTGAGACGCGCACCGAATCGGTACGCATATAAGTAATGAGGCCGACCGAGCCTTCATCTCCCAGGTCAATGCCTTCATACAAGCGCTGCGCAATCATCATGACGCGCTTCACGCTGAAGCGGAGCTTGCGGGAGCCATCCTGCTGCAGCTTACTGGTGGTGAAGGGAGGGGCGGGGCTGCGGCGACGCTCTTTCTTATCAATATTGCGAACGGCCCACTGCGCCTTTTCAAGCGCCGCAGTGATCTTCTTTGTTTCTTCCTCGCTTGGGATCTCGGTCTTTTCGTCGCCACGGCCGATGAAGCGTGCGTCAAATGCCGAACCTTTGCCCGGATGCAGGTGCGCATCAATGGTCCAGTATTCTTTCTTTTCGAAGGCCTTGATCTCGCGCTCGCGCTCGACAATCAGCCGCAACGCGACTGTCTGTACGCGCCCGGCGGAGAGGCCGCGCCGGACCTTGTCCCACAACAGGGGAGAAACCTGATATCCCACAATGCGGTCCAGCACGCGGCGCGTTTGCTGCGCATCCACCAGATTGCGGTCAATTTCGCGCGGATGCTGAAACGCCTCCTGTACCGCCCTTTTCGTGATCTCGTTGAAGGCAACGCGATGGACCGGGATGCCGCCCTTCTTTTTCTTCTTCCCGTGGCCGTCTGTGAGCTCTTCTTCCAGATGCGCGGCAATGGCCTCGCCTTCGCGGTCCGGATCAGGCGCCAGATAAATGGCGTTCGCGCTCCTGGCCAGCTTCTTGAGCTTGGCCACAACTTTTTCCTTGCCGGGAATAACAATGTATTCGGTAGAAAAATCGCCCTCAATATCCACGCCGAGCTGGCTCTTGGGCAGATCTTTGATGTGTCCGAGTGAGGCCTCAACCTCATAGTCCCGGCCCAGGTACTTATTGATGGTTTTCGCCTTGGTTGGCGATTCGACGATGACGAGTGATTTAGGCAATTGCTTAAGTCCTATTTGAAACTAACATACTCCAAAAGCTGCTAGCCACTAGCTGCTAGCTCCTGGCTTGACCTTTCGCAGCTCTCGCAGCCGCTGCGCGCACTCCTGGCGATTCCTGTATGGAACTCACCAGAGACGTTAACATACGCTGCACTTCCTGCAATCTCTTCTCGAGATCCTGATGCGTGACAGCTTGCAAGAACTTTAAGTCGCGTGCAAGTAACAGATGGTGCTCCACCTCTGAAGCGGACCCGCGTGCAATCTGCAGAAACCGAACCAACTCGCCATCGGACCGCCTTCCGCATCCTTCGGCGATATTAGCACCAATGGAAACCGCTGCTCGCCGAAGCTGGCTTGTCAGGCCATATATCTCTTCACGAGGAAAACTCCTTGACGCTTCATAGATGACAAGCGCCAAGTCATACGTCTTATGCCAGACTTTGAGTTCTTTGAAGTCCTTCAATATATTTTTCCGATCAAAATTGTGGATTCAGTCCTGGGCTTGCTCTAGCTAGAAGCCAGAAGCTAACGGCTAGAAGCTTTTAACATAATTTTTCCCCGGCATCTGCTTGATCTTCCCATTCAGCTCCAGTTCAAACAATGCTGCAAAAATTTCAGAAGATGACACTTCAGGATCGAGCCGCTCGATGATCTCATCGATGTGCGTAAGCTCGTCCTGCTTCAGCACCGCAAGAATCTTCTTGTCGCGTGATGTCAGTTGTTCATCAAACAGGCTGGAGGATGCTTGCGTCTTCTCGTCTGATGCTTGCGATCCGTATTCGGATTCAAGCTGGAGTTTTACCGCAGCCGGCAATTCCTCCCAAACGTCTTCCCATGTTGCAGTTAGCTTGGCTCCCTGCTTGATCAGGGTATTCGGCCCCCAGGCGTTGCGAGAGGTCACATTGCCCGGCACGGCGAAGATCTCGCGGCTCTGCTCCAGAGCGCAACGGGCGGTAATGCGCGTACCGCTGTACTCGCCTGCTTCCACCACCAGCACGCCCAAGGCAAGCCCGCTGATGATGCGGTTGCGAATAGGAAAATTCTGTGGCGCAGCAAACGTTTCCAGCGGAAATTCACTAACCAGTGCGCCGCCAAGTTCCAAAAGGCTGTCAGCAATTCGCTTGTTCTCACGTGGGTAAACGGCATCAACTCCGGTACCGAAAACAGCAACTGTTTTGCCTTTAGCGTTGATAGCGCCGCGATGCCCAGCGGCATCTACCCCGCGCGCCAAGCCGCTGAAGAT
>DASRDW010000040.1:0-9621 GCA_035652415.1 Candidatus Angelobacter sp.
TGGAGCGAACCAACTCGTGGCTGGGCCAGTTTCGTCGATTGCTGGTGCGTCATGAGTTCTTACTCTCCACCTATCGAGCGTTTTTCTATATTGCCTGCCTGTGGATTACACTCAGGAGGTATTTTTGAAACACGCTCTAGTCTTGCGCAACATTGCACACGTTTCGGCAATTTCCCTGAGCCAACTATCGAGAGAGGCAAAAAGCCACAATCGTATCGCCGCATTCGCCATTTTGTCTCCCCGCCTGCTGTATCAACTTTTCTTCCAGGTTGCCGGGATCGGGAACCATTTCACAATTGGCAATCTGCTGATCGCTTGCGCCATGGTAACAAAGTTCGCAGACGCCCAGCGCGCCTTCTGCTCCTGAACGCACTGGCGGCCCAAAGGTGCGGCAGGTCATGGGGCGCGAAGAGTACAGATCGCAAGCGCCGGTAGCAGGATCGAGCGCAGGACACGGCTCGTCATCGGCGTATTCTGCAAATTGAGCTTCAGCGCTTTGGTCTTCCGCAAGAATCCCGGTCTTTCTATCTCCGGGGAAGTCTGGCGACAGCTTGGCCCACGATTGCCGCGCCCGCTGGCGCACACGAGCCGCACGGCGCGGATCACTCTGCTCAAGATCGCGAAGGCCTTTTTGCAGACGCGCAACGTCAAGCTGGCTGATGGGAAAAGGGCCATAGCAGCACTGCGTGCATCCTTTACGGCAAGCCAGCCAGGCGCCGCTTTTGCGCGCAGCTTCAGCCAAGGCAGCATCCACAATCTGGATTAATTTCTGATCGCCGCGAGGAAGGGAAGAGCGCATAGCTAGAGCATACCGCATACAAAAGGAGAGGCGGAGCTTGCGCTCCGCCCAGCCTTCGGCGAAAAACTCGCCTTCGGTCTTCAATTTATGATCTAGAAGCTATTTCTGGTCTTCCTTCTTCTGCTCCTGCGCGGTCTGCTTGCCTTTACGCAGCATGGTGAGCTTCTGAACGTCCATGGAATGATCGGCCTCATTCAACTTGGCTTTTACCTTCACGTGGTGGCCTTCATGCCCCTTCACTGCGTCAAGGTTAGAGATGCTCCAGGCTTGCTTGTCCTTGTCGTTAACAAAAACGGTCTTGCCGTCCTGGTCTTTCACCCAGCCGGTCAGGCTCATTGTTTTATCTTTTGCCGCAGCGTTGGCTTCTTTGTGCTCAGCCTTCTGGACCTTCTTATCGTTTGAGGTTTGGTCTTGGCTTGCCGGTTCCTGCGCCACAAGTGCCAATGACGCCGTCATTAGGAACGCAAACAGAAATGTAACTACTCGTCTCATTGTTACGGTTCTCCTTCCGTCGGTTCTTTCTACCAAAAATGAGATGCTCGCGATGGAGCAAAGGAGGGCTGCCATGGTTATACAAACAAATGACTTAGGCCAACACCGCGAGCGGAGAAAAGTTGCGGTCAGGCTTTTAATTTTTCGCCGAACTTCTGCTGGATTTTTTTTACCTTAGGCGCCACCACAAACTGGCAATAAGGCTGGCTGCCATTGTTGGCGAAATATTCCTGGTGGTAATCCTCAGCAATATAGAACTTGCCGACGGGCTCCAGAGAGGTAACGATGGGGTCTGGATACGCGCGCGATGCGCTGATCTCGTCAATTTTCTTTTTCGCCTCGCGATATTGATCTTCAGAGGTGTAGAAGATCACTGACCGATATTGCGTGCCCATGTCATTTCCCTGGCGATTCATCGTAGTGGGATCGTGGATGCTGAAAAATACGTCCAGAAGCTCGCGAAAGCTGGTTTCATTGGGGTTGAAGGTGACGCGCACAACCTCGGCGTGGCCGGTATTGCCATTGCAGACCTGGCGATACGTGGGGTTCTCCACGTGACCGCCCGCATAGCCTGACTCAACAGCAGTCACGCCGTTCATACGATCAAAAACCGCTTCCAGGCACCAGAAGCATCCGCCGCCAAAAATCGCAGTTTGTAAATTTTCCATAAAGATTTTGATGTTCCTGTCGTCTGAAAGTTTCCGCGAATGCCTTAAGCGTAAAATTTTGTTCAACGGCGCTGCTGCAATCAGCTTACCCAGAAATTCGCATGCCTGACAACTCCGAGCGGCAAATCTGGTTCTTACTACCAGAACCAACTGTGAGCTGAATCCATGAGAGAGCCATCTGTGCGCGGCAGAGCTGCGCTTTTTCAATTTGCTATTTGTGTTTTTACGCTATGCCTGCTGCTGAGTTTCCCTTTGCAGGGGCAAGCGCAAGTAATCATCGCCCAGATCAGCGATATACATATGGGCGAGCCTGAAGCGCCACACGCCTACGACAATCTGCGCCGTACTGTTGACATGGTGAATGCGCGCCATCCTGACGCAGTTATCGTCAGCGGCGATATTGGCGAAAACTACGATCAATGGCTCATTGCTCGCGGCATCCTCAAGTGGCTGCATGCACCGGTCTATTACGCGCCCGGAAACCACGACGTTCACTCGACTGACGTTGCCAAATATCGCGAGGTCTTTGGCCGAGACTATTACAAGTTCAACGTGAAGGGCGTGACGTTTGTGGTGATTGATTCACAGCTTCTTGGGAACTACGACAAGTTTGACGCTCAACCGCTGTTGCCCATGCCTCCACAGACTGAGCAAGAGTCAAAAAAGATGCTCTCCTGGCTTGCTAATCTGGACGAGGGACATGACGCGGATGACCATGGGCGGAGTGACCGTGATGATAAAAATCGCGGCGATGATGACCACGGCCACAGAATTGTTATTGGCATTCAGCACATTCCTGTTTTTCGCAATGGCAATGTCCCGCCTGATCCAAAACCTTACTGGACCATCAATGAACCCTATCGCTCACAGGAACTGCAACTCTTGCACAAGCTGGGCATAAAAGACATGCTGGTAGGCCACTGGCACGTGGGAACGGTTTTTCATCAGGATGGCATTACCTGGCACGTTGCTCCCAGCACCGGCAGACTGCTCCCCTGGAGCGGAAAACTGGGCTTTGCCATGCACACCATCAGCCCGGATGGCGACGTAAGGACGGAGTTCGTTCCTTTGGATACGCAGTGAGCTGTGTGCTTTGAAGCTTGCGCCGCTTTATGCGGCTGGTCCAGCAAGCTGTTCCACGCGAGGCGATTGTCCGCCCAGCCACTCCGGATGATGCGCTGTGGAATCGAAATGGGCGGAGGTTTTGAAGAGCTCAAACTGCCCTTGTGCAGCCGCCTGTTTTGTCCTGGCCAGCAGTGCCGCCACTTCCTGCTCGCTCATCGGCTTGAAGGTGCTCGCGGCCTGAAACGCCTGTTGCAGGATTTCCTGGCTGTCGATCCCGGTGATCACCACAGAGGTCGGCAAATTCAGAGAGTAATGCAGACATTCCATCGGCTTAACCACGCCGCTCTTCAGAATGATGTGGTCGCCCATAGACTTCATTCCCAGAACGCCAATCTTTTGCTCCACCAGCTTGGGCAGCACAAGCTGGCCAAAGCTGCGGAAGTGAGCATCCATCACATTCAACGGCATCTGCACAGTATCAAAATGAAAGTCATGTTTGGCAGCCACCTCCAGCATGTACAAGTGAATGTGCGGGTCTTTGTGTCCGGTGAACCCGATATGACGCACCTTGCCCGCGCGCTTGGCTTCCAGCACCGCTTCCTGCGCTCCGCCTTCAGCAAAGATGCGGTCAGGATCTTCATAGCGAATAATCTCATGATGCTGGATCAGATCAAGATGGTCTGTTTGCAGGCGCTGCAGCGATTCATTGATCTGCTTTGTGGCTTCTTCTTTTGTGCGGCCATCAAGCTTGGTCATCAGGAAAACTTTTTGTCGGTAACCATCTTTGAGCGCCTTGCCCATGCGGACCTCGCTCTGGCCCTGGTTGTAGTCCCATGAGTTGTCCATGAAAGTAATGCCGCCATCAATGGCGGCGCGCACAAGGCGGACGCTTTCGTCTTCTGAGAGCTTTGGCTGGCCGATGTGAAAGCCTCCCATGCCGATGGCGGAGACACGTTCGCCGGTTCGCCCCAGTGTGCGATAGATCATGGAACCTCCTCTTTTCTCGCTTGTGGCATTGCTGTGACCGGAAGATGTTTGCGGAGCCTGGGATGGCACCCCGCTCAGTTTTGTGCCGCCTGCGACGGCAACTCCGGCAATCGCCGCATTTTCTCTGCGTTGCACATCGAGCCTTGCCGATGCGTGCCGTTCATTGCTGCACGCTAAGTTGCCGCACTCATACTCATCACTATTATTCGGAGTAGCGAATCTTCAGGCTGCGATCAGGTCTTCGTAGCCGCGCTCTTCAATTTCTTTCTGGCTGATGGGAACGCTCACGGGCCAGGGCTCATCCACACCGAGCAGCGCCAGCGCGCCGCCTAGAAGCGCCAGGTTTTTGGTGAAATTCACCATCTCATGCATACGCTTTTCAGGATCTTCCATGCGCCAGAAGTCGTGCATCACGGGCGAGACGCCTCCCAGGAAAGTGGCAATGGCAGCAGCGCCCAGCTTTGGTTTTATTCCCAGCAAAATGCTTGTGCCACCTGCGACCAGCGCGACTCCGGTGGCGGTGACGGCTACTTCAGCCAGAGGGACGTTCTTTGACTCGGCATAGCCGGCGAGCGTTTTCCGTTCCTTGAAATGGTGGATGCCGTTGTATAAAAAGAAACCACCGAACACCAGACGCCCAATGAGAAACGGAATTTTCATGGAATGCTGCCTCCAAGACAAAGTAACTGCTCACAGTCTTGGATTCGCAGGTAGGAGCTAGGGTGGCCAGCAAATGGGGCGTCGCAGGCGCGTTTGCGCGGGTTTCACGCTATTGCGGATGTGATTTTTACAGAGTTGTGAGCTGCTCGAATGCGGCGCGCATGTGAGCGCCTTGCAAAGATCGAGCCATCGAGCCTAGGTGATGCTCACCTCTTCATAGGTTCCGTAGACTTCACGCAATGCGTCGCAAATTTCGCCCACGGTGGCGTAGGCTCGAACACAATCAATGATGAAAGGCATGGTGTTGGCATCACTGATGCGGCCATCGGAACGGACAACAGGCTCCTGGGCTGCGGCGTGTTTCAGAGCGTCAAGCTTACTGCGAACGTCATTGTTGTTGCGGCGTTTGCGCAGGGCGTTCAGCTTTTCTGTCTGATGCTTTGCCACAGACTCATCGATATAGAGCGTGTCAGGTTGTTTCTCTTCAATGGCGAAGTCATTCACGCCGACCACGATCTTTTCTTTGGCCTCGACAGCGCGCTGATACTGGTAAGAAGCTTCGGCTAGTTCTTTCTGTGGAAAGCCGTTCTCGATCGCCTTGACCATGCCGCCCATCGCGTCGAGACGGTCAAAGTAATCGAATGCGCCTTTTTCCATGTCGAGCGTCAGCTTTTCCAGGAAGTAAGAGCCAGCCAGCGGATCAACAGTCTGGGCCACGCCGGATTCATAGGCGATGATCTGCTGCGTGCGCAGCGCAATGCGCGCGGCTTCCTGCGTAGGTAAAGCCAGCGCTTCATCGTATGAATCAGTGTGCAAGGATTGCGTTCCGCCCAGCACAGCGGCCAATGCCTGGACGGCGACGCGGGCGATGTTGTTCATGGGCTGCTGCGCCGTCAGCGAGACACCAGCGGTCTGGGTATGGAAGCGCATGAGCCAGGTGCGCTGCTGCTTTGCGCTGAAGCGGTCTTTCATCAGGCGGTACCAGATTTTGCGCGCGGCGCGGAACTTGGCAATCTCTTCAAAAAAATCGCTGTGCGAGTTGAAGAAGAAGCTAAGGCGAGGGCCGAACTCATCGACATCGAGGCCGCGGCGCCGCGCCCACTCCACGTACTCCACGCCGTCATAGATGGTGAAGGCCAGTTCCTGCAGCGCCGTGGAGCCGGCTTCGCGGATGTGATAACCGCTGATGGAGATGGAGTTGAATTTGGGAGTGAATTTGGAGCCGAACTCAAAGGTATCGATCACCAGCCGCATCGATGGCGCGGGCGGATAGATGTATTCCTTCTGCGCGATGTATTCCTTGAGAATATCGTTCTGGATGGTGCCGGAAATTTTGTTCCAGTCCGCGCCCTGTTTTTCCGCCACCACCAGATACATGGCCCACAGCACGGATGCAGGCGAATTGATGGTCATGGAGACCGTGGTCTTTTCGAGATCGATGCCGCTGAAGAGAATCTCCATGTCCTCAAGCGAGTCAATGGCCACGCCGCACTTGCCGACCTCGCCTTCACTGGCTGGATGATCAGAGTCATAGCCCATGAGCGTAGGCAAATCGAAGGCGACGGAAAGTCCGCCACCGCCGCTGGCAAGCAGATACTTGTAGCGTTCGTTAGTCGCTTCCGGTGAAGCAAAGCCGGAGAACTGGCGCATGGTCCAGAGCCGGCCGCGATATCCGCTGGCGTGAATGCCGCGCGTGTATGGCGACTGTCCAGGATAGCCAAGATATTTTTCGTAGGACCAGTCTTCAGGCAGATCAGCCTGCGTATAAAGCCGCCGGATAGGAACACCGCTGATGGTGGTGAAGCGTGCGTTGCCGCTCTCATCAAGGTTTACGCCAGAAGCGGCGCCGATCGGCTTTTCTGGAGACTTCTCCAGGGTTTTGGCCAGGGTGTTCTCAGCCCAGCGCTTTTCCGGTTCGGCCGGATGCCGGCCTTCAAACACGTCAGCAATTGGGCTTTCCGCCAGGCCTTGGTCTTTTTTCTTGTTCAGATGATCTGCCATAAGGAATTCTGTATCCATCATAGAAGATGCGGAAATTGAAGGGCAAGACGGAATATCTCTGGATCGTGGCAAAAGTCTATGGTCCCTCAGGGATGCGCCCTTAAATGAAACTGGCAGCCGCTTAGGGCTGCCAGTCGTCACAAATCAATGTTGCAGACCCTAGTTTGCTTTTTTCAGCACCGCCATGTTTTTCTCGTCCATGTTGATCTGGCCGAACATTCGCTTTAAGTCGTTCATCTTGTCCAGAGGAATCAGCGTGTTCTCCATTTTGTACTCGCGGTGATATTTCAGGGAATTTCCATCTTTTTCCGTCTTGCTGGTGTATTCGCCAAAGGGGAAAGCGGCCTTTGCAGGATCAGGCAGTTCGTCCACCTGAAAGCCATCCGGTAGAGCGATTTCAATGTTGTCGCTGTCAGTAAAGGGAGTATTGAATTCATAGGCGTAGAGGCGAGGCTTGGTGGAATCATAGTATCCCGCCATTTCACCTACCACGCGCGGACGGACCAGCAGAAGCGATCCTGCGTTCTTGGCATAGTTGGCGACGGTGAATTTATACCGAAGCACCAGGTCTTTATCGATGTCGTCAGCATTCACGACCTCAAAACTATCCACCTGGAAGTTGGCCAAAGTTCGTCCGAGAATATGCTCCATGACCTTCTTCCGGTCCTGAATGGAGATGTCCTTTAAATCACGGGCGACGGCGGCAAAATAGCCGGTACGAGTCTCTTCCACTTCACCCTGCAAAGTGCCATCGGCGAGCAGCTTTAGATTGCCGACGCGCGTAATGCGATTGGCTTCCGCAGAGCTCATGGGAAGATGAACCAACTCGCCGCCGTTTTCCGCCACCAGCAAAGCAAAATTGCCTTGTTCGTAGTAGGGAATCTGGCCGAAAGGCACCAGATCATTTGTGGGATCAAAGATCAGCAGGCGTCCGTACTTGGGATCAATGTAGAGCGCCGACAGCTCTGTTTTTGTGCTGGCTTCAGGGAACTGGATGGCAATAATTACATGATTAAAGCCCAGGCTGGGCGGCGATTTTTCCGTATATACGCCGCGCTCAGTCTGGATGGGCATCAGGTAAGATTTGACTCCGATCTGGCTGAGCATCGCCTTGAGCAACGTAGCTTTGTCTTTGCAGTCGCCATAGCGATTGCTGAAGACTTCCGATGCTGGATGCGGTTTAAGACCACCGATGCCGATTTCAATGGCGGCGTAGCGAATATCTTTTTGCGCGAAGCGCGCCAGCGCTCGAATCCGCTCCAGCGGAGCCATGGTTGCGGGCGCAAGCTCCTGCACTTTCTGCTGCAAGGCAGTACTTGTATCAAAGACACTTCCGTAGAGCTGGGCATGCCAGGCTGCCAGGCTATTCCAATCGTTGTAAGTCTGGGCCTTGAACTTGTCAGAAGCAAAGGTAACGATCATGCGCCCTGCCAACGCTTCATAGGGCGGACGACTGATCTCCCTTTCAATGGGAGGAATATCCGTGAGCTCCCAGATATAGGCGCCATTTTCATTTTTCGGCGTCTGCTCGGCGTGGTTAACCCAGTAGGCCCTCATTTCCCAACTGGAAGGGATGCGAAGTGTGTATTGGCATCTCTCAACCGGAATCTCCCGTTGAAAAGACCAACTGTCATCAAAGACGTAGGGCCGGCCCTTCCGCTCAAATTCAAACCCCACGACGCTGCCCGCATCGGCGCCGGAGACGCGAAGAAATTTGGCCTTATCGTCTGAATACACTTCAAAGGTGCTCAGGCTCATTTCAATGGAGTCTTTGTCCTTGGCTTCATACTCCTGGCCGGCGGCGGTAATGCTCCATCCACGCACATAGTTCACCTTGGTTTCATTGTTGTAGGCAAGCTGCAAGGTGGCGTAATCCCGCCCTTCGGGCCGCAGTATGCGGTAGGCACGGCGACCGTGCTCAATAATCTCGCCTTTGTCGTTCACGGTAGTTTCGTCTTGCGCGAGGAGCAAAACGGCATTTACGTCATCGGCATACTTTTTGGATGTCTGGCGGGCCAGATTGCGCAGCCAGTCTGGCGCATCCGCCACTGCAGTGAGCGAAGAGGAAGCCAGCAGCAAGACCAGCGCAATTTTAATTGTTCTTTTGAGCATTGGTTGAAACCTCCGCGTGCATGACCACCTGTTGTTCATCATTGGCGTGAACCTTACCCATAAAATCCTTGAGCTCCGGATAACGCGTAAGCGGTATCAGAATTGCGTTGAACGCCAACACGCGCTCTGAAACCAGTGATTTGCCGTCAGTCCCGCTGACGCTCTGGTAAGACGCGTAACCTATACTAACTTCCTGCTTGGGCGGCATACTTTCGAGCGTGTAGCCGGTGGGCAGCTTGATCTCCACGCGATCATGCTCAGTAAAAGCATAAGGATAATAAACCGGATATTTCCGGTCAGAATGTTTAAACGCATCTTCCTGGCTAGACTGGAAAGCCAACCAGGGCAGCAGAAGCCGCTTGCCGACGGATGAGGAATAGCTGGGGAGAGTCAGGTCAAATTTGGCAATCAGCGGATCATCCGGAGCTTCCCAACCCTGGGCGCTGGTCAACTTGACGATGGCGCCGGTGGGAAGCCACTCCTGCACCTCGCTTTCCAGGTCTTTCTTCCTGCCTGCCTCATCGCTTTCCATGGCATCAAGCCGGTGCTCGAGCGCCTCCTGCCCCTGAAATTCGACTGTAACTTCACCTGCAAGAGACCCGTCTTCAGCAAGGGTGGCTTTCACCGTACGGCGCGTCAATGAGCGTTTGCTTTCGAGCGGGGGCACGAGTATAAAGCTGCTTCCTTTACTGTTAAACATCATTGCTTCAGTTGAGGTATTGGCCCAGCGCATTAATCCATAAGGGCAGAAGCGAACCCCAGGCTGCAAATAAACGTCATTGCCATTCAGCTTTACCACCGCGGCCCTGCCTCCCAGCGCATAGATATTCAGCACCT
>DASRDW010000041.1:0-12778 GCA_035652415.1 Candidatus Angelobacter sp.
GTCGGTTCATCGCATCCTGGAGCTGTAGAAGGTTCCAAGGGTTAGGCTGTTCGCCTATTAAAGCGGTACGTGAACTGGGTTCAGAACGTCGCGAGACAGTTCGGTCCCTATCTGGTGTGGGCGTAGGAGATTTGAGAGGGCTTGTCCTTAGTACGAGAGGACCGGGATGAACGAACCTCTTGTGTTCCAGCTGTCGTGTCAACGGCACGGCTGGGTAGCGAAGTTCGGTTGTAATAAACGCTGAATGCATATAAGCGTGAAGTACTCCTCAAGATTAGATCTCCCAACCCAAAAGGGTAATGAAGGGCGCAGGAAGACCACCTGCTTGATAGGCATGGAGTGTAAGACCAGTAATGGTTTGAGCTTACATGTACTAATCGCCCGTTCGGCTTGACCATAAAATTTACTCAGGGCATGGCGGCGCTTAAAACGCCGCAAGCTCTTGGCAAAAAGCCTTTGGCAATTTAGCTAAATCGATGACCTCGATTTGCTGAACGCCGATGGCAATGGCAAGCGCCTTATGTAGTTATGAAAGTGAAACTCAATCTATTCAGTTGTGAGGCATTGTCCTCAAGCTCTTTGACAGTCTTTGGTGTTTCCAGTTGTGAAACGCCCCTTGCGCGAGAAAAACACGGTAGAACCTGACTGATGCTCGCGCATCGCTAAATTCAGCGGCTAGCTCATAGCCTCTAGCTACTAAGCTAGAAGCTAGAAGCCAGCAGCTAGCAGCTAGCAGCCGCGCCGAAGGCGCGTTAAGTTTGCGGTGATCTTACCGCGGGGGTTCCACCCGTTCCCATCCCGAACACGGAAGTTAAGCCCCGCAGGGCCGATTGTACTGTACGCGAAAGTGTGTGGGAGAGTAGGTCGTCGCCGCATTAAATCTAAAAGGCCCCATCAGAAATGATGGGGCCTTTTGTGTTTTTTGGCAATCAGATTTTAGGATCACGCAATGCAATCTCGATCTTTTGCAGCCAATCGTGGTTGCGACGGAAACAGCAATCCAATCTGCATCACAGGCGTTCTTAAGGCCGGATTGCTCGTCAGGAATTGCGCAAAAGATAAAAAAACAAACTGCATCTTCAATTGGCTCGTCGACGTGCCATGTCGTCACAGCGTGCCCCATCTTCATCGCAGAGATATTCATCCACAATGCCATTTCGTCAAAGATGTCATGCACCCGCTCACAATCAGGTCCCCATGCGCAGAGATAGCAGAGACCTCGCTCATACATCACCTTCGCTATGTTGCTAATTGTATCGGCTGGTAGATTTCTAGCATCGCAGGCCAGCAATAACCCGAAGCGCTGCGCCGTAGGAATGAGGTTAACAATAGCTGCGAAAGAAGCTGCATCAGCTGAAAATAAGCGCTTGCCATGGCGTGCGCTAGTTGTAATGGGTTTTATTTTAGCTCATTCATAAATCCCTTCCCTCTGTCATTCTGAGCAAGCATGAAGGAGTATAGCGACTGAATGCGAGTCGAAGAATCCCGAAAATGTTTCAAGCCTCAATGCTGATTCAGGGAGTTCTCACGAAACTTTTGTTCCCCTGTGAACACGCCATCCCGAGCCGCAGTTTCTGAGCAAGGGATCTGCTCCGCCGCCGTGAAGAGTGTGGGAGAGTAGGTCGTCGCCGCATTAATCTAAAAGGCCACGTTCAGAGATGAGCGTGGCCTTTTGTGTTTTTGGACGCAGCGAAAATCGTGTGGCACAGCCGCCTTCGGCTGTGCGGGTTATAGCTTCTCTGGTTTTACTTTAGTTCTTTCGTTTATGCAGAAGAAGCTGGCTACTTCTGCCACCCAAAAGAAAGCACATCCAAAAAATGATAACTGTATGACTGTCCGGCTCCTTTTAGGCTTGATAAACCGATCCTAATGGCATAAAGTGCAAACACCAATTAATCCTGATTAGGGCATGATGAAGAAGAATAGAATTGCAGTGCCAAAGCTAGTGTGGGCAGCAAGTCTGAGCTTGTTGCTCCTGGTTGCGGTTGGTTGTGGGGGAGGTGGTGGCACTAGCCCGTCGCCTACGCCCAGTCCTACTCCTCTGCCCAGTCCTACTCCCACGCCCGTTGCCAGCGGAGAGTTCCTGTTTGAAGGCAACTCACTAGACAGCCTCAATCTATCTTCTATAAATCTCAGCACTGGTGTATTAAGTGCTGCGACGCCGGCAACCCAGCAAGGCGATGACGAAGTGATTTATCCGGGCGTTGCAGTAACACCCTCGAAGAAGTTTCTATATGCACTCTTTTCGAGTTTCACGCTTATTGAAGGTTATTCAGTAACCGGGCCTGGGGTTACACTCACGCCACTGAAGAACGCACCTTTTGTCCCCGTATCTATAGGGCCGCTGAATTCTTTTGTTCTCCATCCAACAGGACGGTTTTTGTACACGATTCATTCCCCGGCGACCATTGAGGAGCATACTGTTGATGCTGCTACCGGAGATCTGACCTTTGCATCTGACTTGACAGAAACCGCCGATTTTAGAGTGGCGACCATCGATCCAACTGGAAAGTTCCTCTTTGCCACCGACCTCACGGGAGGTCGAATCTTTGCTTATCAAATTAACCAGACGAACGGCTCACTCTCTGCGGTCACCGGGTCACCTTTTGCTTTACCCGGAGGTAATCTGCCTAGCATCGACGTGATCGACAGCACAGGGAACTTCCTGTATGTGTCACAGTTTGCTGGCGGAGTTGCCGCGTTTGCCATCAACCCATCCACCGGTGCTCTCACGAATGTGCCAGGATCACCCTTCCCCACGAATAGTGGTGGTGCGCCTGTTTTTCTGACTTCAGCACCCGCGAGTAACTTCCTTTATGTATGCAACTCAAATGGTTCAATTGACGGTTTTGGAGTGGATCCCAACACTGGAGTATTGACCGCAGTCCCCGGGTCCCCGTTTAGCACGGCGCCGAGTCTGGCCGCGAACATTGCCATTGATTCGTCAGGTAAGTTTCTCTATGTCTCTAATCCAGGAAACAGTACGATCTATGGCTTCACTTTGAATCCTGCTTCGGGCACTCTCGTTGCTATTACTGGTTCGCCTTTTCCAGCTATTTCACAAGCTGAGAATTTGTACATCGTCAATTTTCCGTAGATGGCTGACAAAAGGCCGCGAGCACAAGAATCGTGTGGCACAACGTCCTCGGCTGTGTTGAATTTAAATCGCCAATTCCTATGATCATGTCATCAGTGATAACGTTCTTCCCATGCCTCTCCACCCTCTTCTCGCCCGCGCCCTTTGCCGCCACCGTCTCCAAAGATTCTTCAACTCCCTCCCTGAATCTACCCGAGAACAATTCGACTACTCCATCCGCAGCGTCAAAAAAGAAGAGACCCGCCAGCGTCGCATCCAGCAAACCATCGAACTCCTCACCGAAACCATGCAAGCCGAGCTCGATCCGCCGCCGCTGATCAAATCCGCCTTCGCGCGCAACGCCAAAGCCCGTCGCGGCTGGGAACTCATGCCGCAATCACTGCGCCGTCAGTATCTGCTTGCCATCTTACGCAGCCGCTTTCCCGAGACCCGCATCCGCTACCTTGAACGCACCCTGCTGGAGAGCACCCGATACGCGGAGCCCCATCATGGATCAAAGTAGGTATCGCCGCATTAAATTATTTAGCTAAAATCTTAGGCCCTGCTGTATCTCACACACGATGGAGCAGACCTTTAGGTCTGCGGTAAAGCCTAATAAACATGTGGCTTTAGCCACTGAGGTATATGCCAGAGGTACATCAGTATTTAAAAGGTTTAAAAGGCCACGTTCAGAGATGAGCGTGGCCTTCTGTGTGTCTGCGAAGATTTTCAGGGCACGAGCTTCACTTGATAGAGCCGCGCCGGTCAACTTCAGGCCGTCTTTTTCCCAAAGATGCCCTCAGCTTTGTCTTTGAGTGCATTCAGTTCCCCGCCCGAGAGTGCCGAATCCAATTGGCTGGCCAGAGGCCCGGGAAGCCGTTGCTTCAGGAACTCCACTACCGTTTGTACGGCAGAGTGCGCTTTATCGTCGTCAAGACCAACGCGTGATTTCAGTTGTTGAATAAGTTCGTCCATCTCCAACCTCCTTCACCCGCTAGATGCCGCATAGTCTTCATGATGATGCCCCGATTGATTTACTCCGCGTTTCTCTGTGGTGAAGCAGCTCTACTCATCCCTCAACGTTCGCATTGGGTCCACCTGTGTCGCGCGATACGCTGGCACAGTAATTGCCAGCAGCGCCACAAGCACCAGCAGACCGGAGACCGATGCAAACGTCGCTGGGTCGGTAGTCTTTACGCCAAATACAAGCTTGGCCATCACGCGCCCCAGCAGCAGCGCGCCGCCAATTCCAATCGCCACTCCCAGTGCCACCGGCTTCATTCCTTCCATGACAATCATGCGCAGCACGTCGCGAATCTGCGCTCCCAGGGCCATGCGAATGCCGATTTCACGGACGCGTCGGCGCACCACATACGCCAGCACGCTGTAGATTCCGATAGCCGCCAGCACCAACGCCAGCCCGGCAAAGACCGCCAGCAAAAGCATATTGAGCCGCTGTGGCGCAATCGATTCCGACATCAGCGTATCCATCGACATGACGTCTGTGACTGACTGCTGCGGATCAATCTCGCGAATCACGTGCGTCACCGCCGCGGCGGCATCCTCCGGTTTGGAGTTGGTGCGCACCACCAGGCTCCCGCCAAAGCTGCGCCACTCTTCCGGCGTGGGTGGCAGCAGCTGCGCCATGGGTGTGTAGATCGTAGCGTTCGGCGCAGTCTGGTCCAGGCCGTCCAGCTTCACGTTGCTTACCACGCCCACAATCTCCCGCACGCGCCCCGGAAAGAACGTGAGCGTCAGCCGCTGGCCAAGAGGATTTTCACCCGGCCAGAATTGTTTGGCCATTGCTTCGCTGATCAGGATCACATCCTGCCTGCCTGCAATATCGTTCTCGTTGAAGTCGCGGCCGCGAATCACAGGTATGTGCATCGCTTTCAAATATCCTGTGCTGATCACGCGAACATCCACCTCCGGCTGCTCTGCCATCGGCACCATAGGGCGTCCTTCAATCGCGACTGGCTGATGCGACCCGCCCTGCAGCGGCAGATCGTCAGCCGTACCCGCCGACTCCACTCCGGGCAGCGCGCGTACGCGCTCCAGCACTTGGTTCCAGAAGTTGATGTTTTCCGCGGGTGTCTTGTAGCGGTTCTCTGCCATCGGTACAGCCATGGTCAGAACATTACTGGAATCAAATCCCGGACTGGCGCCGCGCAGGTTCCACAGACTACGGATCATCAGCCCAGCGCCGGCCAGCAGCATGAGAGAAAGCGCTACTTCGCAAACCACAAGGACCGATCGCGTGCGATTGCCACCAGTATCTCCGCTGCGCCCGCCCTGCTTGAGCGTCTCATTCACGTTGGACTTGCTCAGCTTCCATGCCGGCATTAGCCCAGCCAGAATTCCCGTCAGGATAGACAAGCCCAGAGTAAACCCAAGCACCACGGCATTCAGCGAGATGTCAGTCGATTGCGGCAGCTGCTGGCCCAGTACCTTCACCACCAGCATGATGCCGAGTTTTGCGATGCCCAGCCCTGCCACTCCGCCAGCCAACGCAATCACCATGGTTTCAAAAAGCAATTGCTGGACCAGCCGTTGCCTGCTTGCGCCCAGAGCAGTGCGCACTGCAATCTCGCGCTCCCGTGCCAACGCCCGCGCCAGCAGCAGGTTGGCAACATTTGCGCACGCAATAAGAAGCACGCAAGCCACTGCTCCCAGCAGCACCAGCAGCGCCGGCCTTACATCGCCTACAATGTCTTCTCGCATCAGCACCACATGCGCGCCCCAGTCTTTATCATCTGCAGGATATTGCTGCGCCAGCCGTTCAGAGATTGCCGTCATCTCTGTCTGCGCCTGCTTCAGTTCCACTCCCGGCTTCAGCCGCGCAATCACAATCGAGTGGTGCTCGCCGCGGTTGGCGCGTTCTTTCTCTGTCCAGGCCAGCGGCATCCAGATCTTCTGGTTCCAGTCCGGATAACTCATCTTCGGTCCCATTACGCCAACCACCGTGTACGGCTCATTGTTCAGCGTAATTGTGCGGCCCACAACATTGCGATCACCGCCAAAATGGCTCTGCCAGAAATCATGCGTCAGGATCACCTCATGATTGCGCCCGAGTTGGTCTTCTCCTGCGACGAACGTGCGGCCCAGAATCGGTTTCACACCCAACACGTCAAAAAAATCCAGCGACACCTGCGCTGCGCCCAGGAACTCCGGCTTGTCGCCGCCGGTCAGGTTCATGCGCCCGCCGGTGAAGATTGCCATCTTCTCAAAGACGTTGTTCTGCTGCTGCCAATCAATAAAGTTTGCCGTGGAGACCGAAAACCTGGTGATTCCGGGAAAGCTCTTCTGCGGAGGAATATGCCACACGTGCACCAGGCGGCCAGGATCGGTGAACGGTAGCGGTCGCAGCAGCACGGCATTCACCACGCTGAAAATAGCTGTATTCGCGCCGATTCCCAGCGCCAGCACCAGCACCGCGACAATCGCAAAGCCGGGGTTTTTGCGCAAAACCCGTAGACCATATTTAAGATCCCGAACCGCTTCTCTCATCGTTGAGTCCCCTTGGTTTTTTTGACGTGATTACTCAAAGGCAGGTAGCAAAACATTTATAGGTAAATATGGCACGCCGCCTGCCAAAGCAGCGCGATCTATGTCTTTGAAAAGAAACCAGAAATATGCCGGGGTACCCGTTGGGCGGTGAACCGGTGTTCGAATCCGGTCAGTGGCGTTCAAATCCGCACAGCAAAAGCCCGGCCGCGGCCGGGAGCTCATGCCGCAATCGCTTCGCCGGCAATATCTCATTGCCATCTTTCGCAGCCGATTTCCCGACACGCGTGCCCGCTATCTTGAATGCACTCTGCTTGAATGCGAGCGGTACGTTAAGTGCCGGTCTTCAACCAATAAAACAGACGTAGAGACGTAGCACTGCTACGTCTCCACTCTTCGCGTGAGCCCTGTTGATACAAATTATTCGTTCTCTTGCCTCCCTGGTATTAAACAACTAATAAAACGTTTTAATAGGCTGTGATTCGTTGTACAATTCCCGGCGGCATCCGGCCCCCGTGAGATGCCGGGTTCCGCAAGCTCTTCCTGAAAGGATTCTCCCCATGATCAAAAGGACCAGAAGCTTCGCCCTTCGCACCTTTGGCTTTCAACTCCTCATTGCGTTTGTCATGCTTTCTTTTGCGGCCTCCGCAGCGCAGGCCCAATCTGCCGATTCCCGGGACCATGATCGTGACCGTGATGACAAAGTGGTCTCCACCTATGTACAAAACTTTCATGTGTTCAGCGGAATCTTCCTACGGCGCATGGTCGATAACGGATCAGCAGCGCAGCTCGACCAACTGGTTCACGCTTTCGTCGACATCCGCGCCGACGCCCAGGGCAATCCTCATTGCGCAGCCTTCGATGAGTTCGCCGACTATCAATTTTTCTTCGACCAGACCCGCAGCGTTGACGGCTCGGTCGATTCTTTTGCTGATGGCGCCCTGCGCGGCCAGGTGCACCAGTTGCAGGAGCTCAAAGCGCTTTTCCCGCATCTCAAGATACTCGCCTCCATCGGCGGATTCTCCGCTGGAGTGAACGGTTTTGAGGCTGCTGCAGCTACACCCGCGAGCCGCAAGGCCTTTGTCGCTGACTGCATCAACTCTTACATCAAAGGAAACTTCAGCAACACCACCGGCCTGGCGCCGATCTTCGACACCGGCTTCTCCGAGCAGCCGCTCATCACCCCGCCCATCGGTCCGGTGCCCGGCATCTTCGATGGCTTTGATATTGACTGGGAGTTTCCCACGCAGCCGCAGGACCGCGTCAACTTCGTCGCGCTTCTCAAAGAATTCCGCACACAGCTTGACGCCATGGGGCCCGGCCACGTCCTCACCGCGGCGCTTCCGGCGGGCGAGCAGAATTTCTCGCTCATCAATCTGCCGGCTGCGGCCGCCCAGGTTGATTTCATCAACCTTGAAACCTTCGATTACAACGGCCCGTTCAACCCGTTCACTGGATTCGTTTCGCCGCTCGTCCAAACCCAGTTTGATACCAACCCGATTTTCAACATCACCTTCACCGTCGACAGCTATCTGCAGGCCGGCGTTCCTGCGAACAAAATCCTGATGGGGATTCCGTTCTATGCTTACGGCTGGGCCATTACCGGAACATCGGCGCCGGGACAGAACGGGGAGTTCGTCGCCGCGGTGAATCCGAACAATCCTTCCACGGGAAATCCGCCGAACTATGCTGGCACAACCGCTATCCAACTCGATCCCGCGCTGGCCGGTGTAGCGGCAACCGAAACGCATTCCTTCATTGATCTCAACGTGCTGCCTTTCTCGCAGCTCTTCCATGAACCCAAGGCGCAGACTCCCTACGCCTTCGACGGACTGAACTGGTGGACCTACGAAGACGCGCGCTCACTTGCAGTCAAGACCCGATTTGCCAGAGAGAAACATCTCTGTGGCGCTTTCATCTTCGAAGAGCCAGATGAGCTTCCCGACGGCAATCTTTTTAATGCTGTCGTCAAGGGACTGAGGTCAGACCAATGACGGCCCGAATCGAGGCAGCTTGTCCTGCTCCTGAGCGCTGAAACAGAGTGCTGAGGAGTTTGCGGGTGTACGCGAAAAAGCAGGTCGTCAACCCCGCGAGGCACAAAATCGGTGCGCGTCGGGGGCTCGAGCGTAGCCGCATAAAAATAAAGGCCACGTTCAGAAATGAACGTGGCTTTTGTTTTTTAGGCAACGGCGAAAAACGTGTGCCACAGCAACTGAATCGTATAATTTTTGAAGCGCTATCAAATGGCATCCGAGAGCCAGAGCGACCATGAGAACTGATTTACTAACATTCAACGGCGCTGTTGAGCGCGATCCCGCCATCGATGCCTGGATGAAAGAGCATGCAGGTGAATTGGGGGCCATCGCGCAGCAGTGGTTTGAGGTGATGCGAAAATGCGGCGACGAAGTCCGCGAGCTTTTGCATGACGGCTGTCCGACTGCGTGCCTGGGAGATGCGCCGTTCGGCTACGTCAATGTATTCACCTCGCACGTAAACGTCGGGTTCTTTCACGGGGCAGCGTTGCCGGATCCGTCTCGCCTGTTGCAAGGCAGCGGCAAGTTCATGCGCCATGTAAAACTGAGGCCAGGAACGGCCACTAATGCCGCCGCGCTAAACAGGCTCATTGAGGCGGCGTACTCGGATATAAAGGTGCGCATCGAGCAGGGCTAGCTCTGGCTAGCTCAGAACGACGCTTTGGTAGATCGCTCGCCTCAAATAAACCTTGCTACCATCTCCTGCTCATTATTCATTGTCGCCATATCCATCTGTCTCAAACGTGCGGCATGAACCAGTGTCAGTACATTTTCATGCCATGTCGGCAACATGAGTGTCATCGCCAGCCCATGCAGGTTGCACAGAATGCCCCAGGCAAATGTTACGTCAAGGATCCAATTGTCAAGGCCAAAGCCAAGCAGCGCACCCATGGCTGCGGCCATCATAAAACCCCAGATTTTTGACAGCATTGAATGGTAGCTTGCCGTGCGGCCATACTTCATCGCAGCAGCTACATGGTGTGCCAACTCCGCAACCAGCAAAGCTGCAAGCAAAATCCATCGCCGCGCAAATGCCGCCGGATGCCATAACAACGCTACGATGAACACGCAGCCATAGAAGAAAAGGTCTGCCCGTGAGTCCCAGCGATAATGGTCTTCGGTATCCACGTGCCACCGCTTCGCGAACATGCCATCCAAAACGTCTGAGATCATCGCCAGAGCGATACAAACCGCAAGAGGCAAGCCACGCCGTGAAGCTAGTGCTAGGCAGATCATGCTGGGCCCCAGCGCAATGCGGAAAAATATCAGCATCTCCGGAATCCGCGCCTTCCACTCACGCGATTTTTTGGTGATGCGGCCCACCCAAAGACTTACGTGGACTGGTATCTGCGACAAAGCCGTCACCATAGACGTCCGGCGATTGGAACGAAGAAAGCGAAAGGCCAGCAGCGCCAGAGTTGTTGTCTTGATCATCTATCGCCTCCATCGCGAAAATGAAGGTCGATTGTGATCCTCGCTTCAACATGCGGCAAGCGACAAAGTGCGGCAGAGGGCGATGCCATAGAATGCCGTGAAAACTGCAAAAAGTTTGGGCAAATCAAACCCTTTCTCCGCCTATATAAAGACTGTAAAATGCAAAGCCACCATGCGTGGCTTTGTTACCATGCGTGCTAGGCGCACTCAATTCTGAGTACGCCCTATTCCCTGCTCAGATCGTTGTTGTGTCCATCCGGGAAAATCTCCGTCAGCTTGGTCGACTTTCCGGAACCATCCACGGCAAACCGCAATCGTGGCGCCTCTGCTCCTTCCACGCTGAAGGTGTCGGCGGTCAGGGGAGAGAGCTTTCGCCGCGGTCCATCGCCCAACTGCAGATAGAGTTGTCCTGGCTCCGCGGTAATGTGCCGGGTTCCGAAATTTCCTGCCATCCGGGTGAGAGCGTCATCAGAAAGCTTTACCGGATTGATCTGCGCCTCCAGAGCAAACTCCGCCCAGGCTGCCTCGTTTTTGGCTTGAGGATCTTTCGTTGTCGATTCAATGTTATTCAGCGCCTCTTTATAGGCGACATTGAGTGCCTCTGCTGCGGGCACTTTCTTGTCGGGCTCCACCCCTTTGCCTTCCCAGTTCGTGCCCGTTACGGGATTCACCGCGCGTCCTGTCGGGATAAACATTCCCAGACCTGCCGCGATAGGAAAGAAGCCGCCAGGATTGGCTCCGCCACCGGTGGTCTCGCCGATCAGTTTTGCCCGCTTGAGCACCTTCATGTTGTTGCTGAACTCTTCGGCTCCGGAAAAAGTTCGCGCGCTGGTGAGTACGTAGAGCGGCGTATCCGCCATGCTCTTGCCGCTGACATAAGGCAGCGTCCAGAACTGGTCGGTGTGGTCGTCTTTGCGCCAGTAGAGGTTGTTGAGGTGCGTAGGCTCCTTGAAAAAATAGGAGCTGATGAGCTGGATCATGCTGGGATCGCCGCCGCCATTTTTGCGCAGATCGATGATTACCGCATCCGAGTTCGCCAGAAAATTCATCGCCGCAATAGCCGTCGGGCCGCCGAACTGCGCCGGCGAAAAGCCGCGCAGATCAAGATATCCCACATTCCCGGCAAGCCGTTCCAGCTTCACAAAGCCGAAGTTGTTGCGCGCATCCTGGCGTAGAAAGCGTAGTTCGCGCTGCTCCGGGTCTTCTTTCTCTTTCGGCTCCGGAGGCGCCATAAATACCCTCATGTGCTTGTCATGCGAAATGCTCTGGAGATCGTGCGTCAGACGCTCGGAAAAATCCTGCGCCCCGGTCGCGTTTGCATACGCGCCTTTGCTTTGCTGCGTCTGCACAAACTTTCCCGCCTGCTCTCCCACGTCAGGAAACACATAGTTGTCGCGCAGCAGATCGGCAATCTTGTTTACGACTTCAGCCTGCGCCTTGTTGTCGAGCTTTGGCGCCTGGGCCGAGGCAGCGCCCACAATCAGGCATAAAAGCGCTACTGAGAGACAAATGTGACGGATCAACTTCATGGGAATACCCTCAAACAAATCAGCGAACAATCAAATGATAGACGTACAAACAGCCGCGCGGTGAGCACAGCTCTCCCAGAGACTATGGCCTGAACCAGCGGTCAATCAAAACAAAAAGGCGCACTCAACTTCTGAGTGCGCCCATGCTATAGCCTCGACGCGGCTTAGCTCTTGGAAAAGTTCTTGATGATGCCGCTGCTCAGCAAATTAAATCTGATTTGCGGACAAGTTTATTTTTTCTTGGTCGCAGCTCCTGCACCTTTTTTCCCTGAACCGTCAAAGACCTGCGTCCAGTTTGTGCCATCCTGCGACATTTCAAACTTGAACGTATAAGCCGTGGGAGATGTTTCCGTAACAATATAACGGCCCTTCATCGTCTGGCCGTTCATCGTCATGTCGCTGGTCCAGGTCCAGGTTTTTCCGTCTAACGATCCGGTAGCATGTATGTTCTCACCCGTGCTGCTGAACTCGTCATAGGTATAAACTTTCTTTTCGGTGTCATAGCCATAGATAGCCAGCCCAACCTCCTTGCCCATGGAACTGGAACCCTGGCTGTGTGTTACCAGAAAGAATCCGCCCGGCATCCATTCAGTATGTTCAGTGCCGGTGAACTTACCGCCAGGTCCCATGGGGCCGGCTTTCATATCGCCTGATATCGTCCAGCTTCCGGCGAAGTAATTAAGGTTCTTTTGTTCCGGGCCTGGTTTGGGCATTTGCGGTGGGTTCTGCGCTGCAGCGAACACGGCGGAGAACAACAAGACAACCAATAGTGTGATGGTCACCCGTTTCATTAATCTCGTCTCCTTGTTTGGGATGGGAAGAGCGGGGCCTGAAGCAAATGCTATTCTCGTGGAAGGAAAGCAGTCAAACTCACGATCACTGGAGTGCAAGTGGAACACACATCAATCAATGCTTTCGCATTTTGTTGCAAAGATGTTGAGACGATCGCTGAAACTCTTTAGTGAATGCCGGAGCAGCCATCGATCATAAGAGCGAAGAGCACTGCCAACAGCGCTGAGAGCAGTACAGTCCAACTGATGCAGCGAGTCCAGGTGGCGAGCATAGGCATAAGGCTCTTTTGGACCGGGTTCGTGTTTGCTGATTGCGTGTGAGTCATGGCGTTAACCTCAGCTGCTATTGCATAACGGCAAGTCGAGCGCCAGTTTGTAACTTATTGAATGGGCTTGCTTACATGGGGCTCC
>DASRDW010000042.1:0-14032 GCA_035652415.1 Candidatus Angelobacter sp.
ACTCCATAGAGCGTCTGCTTAAGATCTGAAACAGACGAGATGAGTTTGTTGGCGTCAACCTTATCAGTTTTCAAGTTCACTGCATACACCGGTTGGGCTGGACGCATATCAATCGTGATTGCGCCTGTCTCTTTGCCGCCATAGACATCCGCCGTAACCGGATTCATTTTGATTACGCCATGGTTCAGTGACACGTTGGTATGCACGTTGCTCAACAGCAGATCGTCATACTGAATGGAGCCGATGGCGACAGTTCCGTCGCCTGTCATCTTGTCGAGCATGCTTGGTTCAGTCCTGGCTGCTTGCTGCGCCTCTGCTCGTGGTACTAAGCGCCAAAAATTATGATCAACAGCAGCACGTTTTGCCGGCGTGGCGTTGAAAAGTTGCTGCATCTCAGCCACGTTTACCTTGTCCGCGTTAAGCGCAAACTGGACCTGGGGAGCAGCAAAGTTTTTGAGCGTGAGCGTGCCATTGGCATTGGTTTGGCCAACGCTTGCAGCCACGTTTTTTAGAGAAACGGAATTCTGGCTGAACTGAATATCAGAGTTATGGACCAGAACCGGCTTGGTCAGTGACGGCATCTTCAGAGTGGCATTGCTGACTTTCCCCGTGCCGGAAAAATTTAGCGCAGACATGTTCTTGGTCGGTCCCTGAGCGTGCACGTCAAGGGTGAGCGTGCCATCGCCAGACATACCATCTGCCGCGCTAACCCCCGCAGCCTGGGCCATATTGATGATCTCTCCCAGGCGCGCATTGGGCGCTCGCAACGCAGCGTTGATGGTGCTGTTGTCGGCGCTATAGTTCGCCAGAGCAAAGTTCACATTCACCGTGGTTGATCCGGTGGTGGCGGCAAAGTCATTGGAACGGATCTCTTGCGGCGTGAGCGTGAGTGCGATCTCATTCACGCGAACGGGCTGTGGCAGCTGCTTCCCGCTGATTTCCAGGTTGCGAGCAGAAAGCTGGCCATTCATCGCCGGCTTGGTCAGAGCGCCACGCGCTTGAATATCGGCATTCACCGTTCCCTTCACGTCTGTACCCTGTCCAAAAGCCACGCCAAAAGCTGAAGCCAGCCGTGCAGCTTCAGCAATGGACGCATTAGCTGCGGTCACTTTCAGGTCAACCTGCGCCGGCGTCGGCTTGCTGTCAATGGTTCCTGCAATGGTGAGCGGAGTTGATCCCAATTTCAGATTTCCCTTGTGAATCTGGATGAGATCGCTGGTGAGATCGTCCGCCACGTCATAGTCAAGCTCAATCGGGTAGCCTACATCTGTGTTGCGGATGCGTGCCTTGTCCAGACGAATGGTTCCATTGGAAGCCAGCTTCCCGTTGGTATTTTTGACTGTGGCATCGCCGGAAACAACCGCATCAATGCCGCTGAGTGATTGCGAATTCAAGAATTTTTCCGCCGCGCCGGTAGATACCTGATCGAGCCGAAGTGTGCCGTCAAATGGAGTGTTGATCAGATCGGCTTCTTTGATTGGCCCGCCCTTGCCTTCAAGCATGAGCGTTTGCTTTCCTGCTCCGGGAAGATGTGCGGTTAACTTGAGGGAGAATTGCTGGTCAGGAGCAAAGTCGCTCAGGTTGAGATCAATGTGATCGTAAACAGCGCGTGATTGGTGCTTCTGCAAATCGGTAATTGCCACCTGGCCATCGTTAATGAACAAGTTTGCCAGCGTTAGCTGATCGGCAGGTTTCTTGGCTTCCGGGCTTGCAGTTGGTTGTGGTGTTGGTGCAGGTTGCGATGGAGCTTTTTTCGTGGAGCTTGGCTGCGTTGGTGGCGCAGGGCTTTGTGTTGGTTCTGGCTTAGGTTCTTGCCCAAGCGTGGCAAAGTTCCAAATACCCTGGGCATTGCGGAC
Source organism: Candidatus Angelobacter sp. (assembly GCA_035652415.1). GTDB lineage: Bacteria > Acidobacteriota > Terriglobia > Terriglobales > Acidobacteriaceae > Angelobacter. Next base: position 1,857 of record DASRDW010000042.1, read on the forward strand.
CAGCTCAATATGCGGCCGCGTCAGCTCAAGCGATTTCACTTCAACATCCTTGTGCAGCAGCGGCCAGAACTTCACGCTAACTGCAAGCTTTTCAACCTGAGCAAAAGGCCGTGACGTGGCAAAGCTGGGATCTTCAGAAATGGTCGCGTTCTGCACCTCGAATGAAGGCGGAAGGAGGCTCAGGCTCATGTTGCTGAGCGTGACTTGCCGTCCCAGGCGCTTTTGCAACTGCGCCTGAATTTGATTGTGATACTCGTTGATGTTGATCAGGTGCGGAACAATCAGCACTGCCGCCACCAGCAGCACCACAATAACCAGAATGACAATTCCTAATTTACGCATAAGCAGTCCCCATCCCTAACGGCATCCCCATTAAAAAACATTGGAGTTTTGTGGCGAGATTCCTTTCTTTACTTTGAAGCTGAGAGAGGGTATTACGTTGTCCAGCAGTCGGCGTTGACGAACCGGCAAGCATACTGCTAAACTCAAGGTTTCATAGGCACTTACCCCACCGAAAAGGTTTCCATGCCAGGTTATACCCGTCGTCAGTTAAAAGAAGATAAGTTTGCCGAGACTGCGCAAGACGCAGCCGAATGGGCAAGCGAGCACAGCAAGCTCGTTATTTGGACTGTAGGCATACTGATTGTTGTTATTGTCGTGATAGTTGGCGGCTGGACTTGGCGCAGCAGGCAGATTGAACAGGGAAATATCGACCTTAGCGCCGCCCTGCGAACTTTGAGCGCACCCTTGCGTCCCGCGGGAACCCCTGCAGGAGACATGCTTAGCTTTACCAGCATTGCCGAACGCGGCCAGGCAGCAGCCAAGCAACTACAGGCAACCGCGGACAAATACTCTCTTGTTTCGCCGGGAAAAGTTGCGCGCTATCTCCTTGGTTCTGCGCAGTTGCAGGCCGGAAATACGGCAGCAGCCGAGCAGGCATTTAAAACAGCCGCAGATTTTAGTGACAAAGATATTGCCGCTCTGGCCAAGATGGCTTTGGCCTCAATCTACAATGGTTCAAATCGTCAGGCGGACGCGATAAAAATCTATAAAGAACTGTCTGACCATCCTACCGCCACAGTATCCAAAAGCACTGCACAATTGGCGTTGGCTGATGTCTACGAGAAAACCGATCCTCAAGAGGCCACCAAGATCTATCAGCAAGTGCAGAAAGATGATCCTCACAGCCAGGCAGCGCAGGTGGCAGCACAAAAATTGATTCATCCCAAGTAGCTGATAGCAGCAAACGTTATTCGTGCGGCCATTCCCCAGGTTTAAATCCAGCACGATCTCCTGATATGCGGCAACCTTCGCGGTAAATACGCATCTTTTTTCTTAGCTGGCGACGGAGATCCTTTGTCGCCGAAATAAGGAGCGTATTCTATGAAATCCTTTTTGGCAGGATTGGGCATTGGAATTGGCTTAGGAATTCTCTTTGCGCCTATGAGCGGGGAAGATACCCGCACCAACCTTACACAACGTGCCAGTGATTTGGCGGATTCAGCCAAGGACCTGGTTGACCAGGGACGTGAGCGCGTGCGTACTACTGTTTCTGCGATCCGGGGTCAGGCTGAGCGTGCCACCGGCGCGGTACAGGAAGCCACTGGTACCCGTAACCTGTAATTTGCATGGTGGGCGTACGGCGGCCCCAACCCTGCTGCCGTGCGCCGCGCTATTCCTTGACACCCCTCGATACGGCCTTTATCCTTGAAAGTACTTCTGAGCGTATCCCTTTTTACGTTCTAAATTCCGGAGCGCCCTTATGTTTATAAAAATAAAGGACCTTGAGCTCCGGAAATTGGAATTCAATGAAACGTTCTTGCCCGGCGTGATCAATTTTGGGGAAGATCTTGCTCAAACTGCCCCTTTGCTTGCGTCAGGACGGGCAGAGTTGATCCGGGAGAACAGGGGCGCTCGTGAGGTGGTGGAAGATATTCGGCTGGTAGGAAACTTTTCCACTGAGATTGAGAACCCATGTGCCCGTTGTCTGGAGCCGGTGCACAATGCCGTCTCAGAAAAGTTTGACCTGCTTTATCGTCCTTTGGGCGTAGATGCCAGGGGCGACGAAGTGGCAATCAGCCAGGCCGAGACTGAAATTGGGTATTATCAGGGAGAGGGGCTGCTGCTGGAAGATGTGTTGAAAGAGCAGATTCTGCTGGCCCTTCCCGTAAAACAGGTTTGCCGCACCAATTGCAAAGGGCTGTGCCCACAGTGCGGAAAGAACCTGAATAATGAAAGTTGTGAGTGCGTGACCAGCATGCCAGATCCGCGTTGGTCGGCGCTGGAAGACATTCGCAAAAAGCTTGAACGATGAGAACGATGATATTGAGCGCTGGCATTTGCCTGCGCCAGGAAGAAAGGGAACAAGAAAATGCCAAATCCAAAACGGCGGCATTCGAAAGCACGCACCTCGAATCGCCGCGCACATGACTTTCTGACCGCGCACTCCGCTGCTGAGTGCCCGAACTGCCATGAAAAGAAGATGCCACACCGCATCTGCCCCAAGTGCGGTTATTACAAAGGCCGCGAGGTTGTGGAAGTGAAAGAAACGAGCTAAGGGCCAAAGTCAGTGGAAACTGTCATAGCTCTGGATGCGATGGGTTCAGACAGGCACCCCAAGCCTGAAGTGGAAGGCGCCCTGCTGGCCGCTCGTAATTATGGAGTTCGAGTGCTGCTGGTGGGCCCGGAAGCGCGGCTGCGTCAGGAGCTGGCTACTCATCCTTCTGCTTCCACTTTGCCGGTAGATGTTGTAAACGCAACCCAAGTCATTGAGATGGATGAAAAAGCCGTGCAGGCGGTCCGCACCAAACGCGGCTCCAGCATGCACGTGGGATTGCGTCTGGTAAAAGAGAAGCGCGCTGTAGGTTTTGTGACCGCCGGAAACACCGGCGCCGCTATGGCCGCGGCCAAGATGGTTCTCGGCGCTCTGCCGGGCGTTGATCGCCCTGCGCTGGCAAATGTATTTCCCACCTCGGCAGGCAGGCTCAAGCCTTCTATCCTGATTGACGTGGGCGCAAACGTTGATTCCAAGCCGCACAACCTGGCCCAATTTGCTCTGATGGGCGCAATGTACTATCGCGCAATCTTCAAAAATGCCCAGCCCACCGTGGGCTTGCTTTCTATTGGCGAGGAAGAAGGTAAAGGCAATGAGCTTACCCGCAAGGGCCATACGTTGATCAAAGAGCTGCCGCTCAATTTTGTGGGCAATGTAGAAGGCCGCGACGTTTACAACGGCAAAGTGGACGTAATTGTTTGCGATGGCTTTGTCGGCAATGTGGCGTTAAAGATTTCTGAAGGCCTGGTGGAAGCTGTGCGCTTCCTGCTGAAGGAATCACTGACCTCAACCATCACGTCACAGGTGGGAGCGTTGCTGGCGCGCAAAGCGTTCACTAACTTTGGTCGTAAGCTCGATTACTCCGAATACGGCGGCGCTCCGCTACTGGGGTTGAAGGGAGTGGCCATTGTCGGCCACGGACGTTCCAACGCCAATGCCATCAAGAACGCGATCCGTGTGGCCAAAGAATTTTACGAATCGGGCATCAACGCGCATATTGAGAAGGAACTCAGCACTACTAACGTTGAATCACCGCGTCCTGAAAATCCTAATCAGCCTTGGCAAGGCGGAACAATGACATGAGCCACAACTCAGTGGCATTCCTCTTTCCCGGACAGGGAGCACAATCAACAGGCATGGGCAAGGAACTGGCGGAGCTATATCCAATTGCCCGGCAAACTTTTCAGGAAGCCGATGATGCCCTCGGCTTTTCCATTTCCAAGCTTTGTTTTGAAGGCCCTGACGAGCAACTGAAGCTCACGGAAAATACTCAGCCGGCCATCCTTACCGTGAGCACGGCCGTGGCGCGCGTGCTGCGCGAAAAGGGAATTACTCCCCAATTCGCCGCCGGACACAGCCTGGGTGAGTACTCAGCCCACGTTGCCGCTGGAACTCTTTCTTTTACTGATGCCGTGCGCACGGTGCGCAATCGCGGGCTCTATATGCAGGAAGCGGTTCCGGCTGGTGAAGGTGGCATGGCGGCAATCCTGGGAATGGCGATCGACCAACTGCAACAGGTATGCGCCGATGCTGCGCAGGGTGAAGTTGTTTCACCTGCCAACATCAATTCACCTGATCAGATCGTGATCTCCGGCCACCAGAAAGCAGTTGAGCGCGCCGCGGAGCTGGCCAAACAGCGTGGCGCGAAGAAGACAGTAATGCTGGTGGTAAGCGCTCCGTTCCACTGCGCGCTGATGCAGCCCGCGCAAGATCGTCTGGAAAGTGACCTGGAGCGCTTCACTTCAGCAACCCTGAAGTGCCGGTGATCAGCAACATTGATGCCTCGCCCAAGACCACCGGAGAAGGTTCGCGGCAGGCGCTGGTGCGCCAGGTTACGGGCGCTGTGCAGTGGGCAAAATCCATGCAGACATTGATTGACCTGGGTGTGAAAACCTTTATTGAGGTCGGCCCAGGCAAGGTGCTGATGGGACTGATGCGCCAGATTGATCGCTCACAGACCTGCCTGATCACGGAAAATGAAGCTGCATTGCAAAAAGTCACCAATCTGCACGCAGCCGCCGCAAAGGATTAAAACGACTCTACTGCTGCCCGTGGCAGAGCACGGTCCCAACCGGTGAGTCACTGATTGCTTTGCTCTTGGCTTCCACCCACATGGAGCGAGGCTCAGCGCGGTGATTGATGGTTACCACCACGACAACTCCAGTCGAATAAGATTTCGGCTTCAGCGCGCAATCCACATGATGGCTGGTAATAGGGCCGTATTCGCTTGAAGGACCCCAGTCCAGGACGAACTGGTTCTCCGTGTAATTCGGGTATTTGTTCGGATGTTGCTTCCAGTTCGGATCACCCTGGTAGAGGCCATAAGCAGCGTCAAAATTTTTCTGTTCCAGGGCATGAAAGAAATTATTGATCACCGCTTTTTCAGAGTTGAAGCGCGTGAGATACAGGTAAACGGCAACAGCAACCACGATCACCACGGCGGTCGCAATGATGCGATTGCGGCGTTGCGCTGGCCGGGGATCAAATTCTTTAGCATCCATCAATCCCATATGAATTTCCCTTAAAGAGTACGTTTGTAGCAGGTTGAAAATGAACGTAATCCCTAACCCTCCAAGATACAGCAGGTCAAAAAGGATTGCAGCCCTCAGAGCGCTGTCCGCCGTCGTTGCGTGAGTCTGGCATCGTATTCATTCATTAGAGCCATAAAAAGTTTCTTAAAGCGTGCGCTTGAACAGCAAAGTAGAAAGCACAAAAGTTATAACTGCAAACAGGCCAAGGTACAGCAGGTCAGGCCAGATGGCAGCCAGCCCTACGCCTTTGAGCAGCACTGCCTTGAAACCGTGAACAGAGTAGCTGAACGGATCAATAACGGCGATCCACTGCAACCACTTGGGAAAAGCCTGAATGGGGTAAATGGCCCCACTGGGAAAATACAAAAGCGTGTTCAAAATGCCAAAGATGGCGCGAGGAATCAGCGGATCGTTGATGCGCACCATCATCAAAAACATCATAGCGATAAAAGCAAATGAAGTGGCGGCAATCAGCAGGAACAGCCAGAAAATATTGGCAGGCTGAAAAGCCGATCCCACACCAGCGATCAGAGAGCCGATTAGGGTGAGTACAATTCCAGCACCCATGGCTTTAAATGCTCCGGCAACGTTCAGGCCGGCTACCAACTCCATCTTGGTGATCGGCGTTACCAGATAGCCTTCATGCACGCCGCGGGCCTTGTCATCGATATAGACGATGCCTCCGCCGATCATCACGCTGACAAACATGGCCAGGGTGATGGAGCCGGGCAAAAGATACTTCATATATTCGATGTACGGGTAAAGCTCCACCACTTGCAGCGCCGTCTGTTGCACCACGCGCGGCTGCACGTCAGGTTGATTCAGCGCGTCCACCAGTTGCGTCATCTCATCTTCAAAGGTGGAGGTCATGAAATTGTCAGTGTTGTCGAGCACCAGCCCAATGCTCGGTCGCGCATGTTCGTAAACGTCGCGCGAAAACTGCGGAGGAATAACCAGGCCGGCATTCAGATCGCCGCGGCGCACGGAAGCCACCATGGCCTGTTCGTTATCGTAAACAATTGGCTGAAAGGTGCGGGCGTTGCTCTGAACAGCGCGCAGGGCCTCAATCACACGGACAGCTTGCGGCCCAGTGTCATGGCTTACGATCCCAAGTTTTGCGTCTTTGATCTTCCCGCCGAAAGCGTTGCCCAGCACGATCAACTGCACTAAAGGAAAAACCATGGCGGCCATCATCAGCGCGGGCGAGCGGAAAAACTTGCGCAGATCGCGCTCCACAATGGCCATCATGCGGCCGCCCTGAAAGAATTTTGGCATCACTTGCCCCAGGCCACTGGAGACTGGTAAAGAGGCGCATCGATCATCTGGTCTCGCAGTTGGCGTCCGGTGTAGTGGACAAAAACATCATCCAGGGTTGTGCTCTGCACTGTGAGCGTCTTCACCACCACGCCTGAACGGACCGCGGTTTCCACCAGATCAGTCGTAGTTTTTGAGCCATCATCGGTAAGGATGCGATACATGTCTGCGCCTTCCGATTGCACAGACTTCACCGCCGCAAGCTTTTCCAAAGTCTGCTGCCAATCGCTGGGAGCATTCAAAAATTGAGTCTCAATCACGCTGGAACCGGGAATGCTTGCCTTGAGCGCGCGGGGCGAATCCAAGGCTACCAGCTTGCCGTAATCAACAATGGCGATGCGGTCGCAGAGGCGGTCAGCCTCATCCATGTAATGCGTGGTAATCAGCACAGTCAGATGGCGCTGCTGCTTGATGTTCGTAATCATCTCCCAAACAGCAACGCGCGAAACTGGATCAAGGCCGGTAGTAGGCTCGTCGAGAAAGAAAATTTTTGGGCGATGCACCAGCCCGCGAGCTATTTCCAGCCGTCGCCTCATGCCGCCGGAAAGATTTCTAGCCGGAGCATCGCGCCACTGCTTGAGATCAACCAGGGTGAGCAACTCATCGATAGACGCTTCACGCTCAGCCGTGGGAATGCCATAAAGTTTGGAATAGATGCTGAGATTTTCCCACACGGTCAGATCGCCATCGCTGGTCATGGCCTGCGGGATCACGCCCATGCAGCGCCGCGCCCGGTCAGGATCTTTGCGCACATCTGAGCCTTCAATCAGCGCGGTGCCGGCAGTGATCTCAAGCAGCGTAGTCATCATGCGGATCAGGGTTGACTTGCCTGCTCCATTCGGGCCAAGCAGGCCAAAAACTTCACCTTCAGCCACGTCGAAAGAGACACCATCCACGGCGGTGAAGTTCCCATAGCGCTTGACGATGTTGACGACCTCGATCGCTTTAGGCGCCGTTGCGTTCATTGGCTGACCTTTGTTTTTGGGACCAGAATTTCCGCGGTCATTCCGGGGACCAGGTTCTTCTTGTTGTTATCGACTGCCAGTTTGAGAACAATCGCTTTAATATCGCGCTTGCGCCGGTTTACGTCACGCTGCGTCGCAAAATCGGCTTCCGGAGCTTTGTAAATAATTTTTCCGGGAACGGTTTCGCCCGAAGGCAGCCGTGCTTTCAGTTGATCGCCCAGCGAAATATTGACCGCTTGCGTTTCCGGGATAGCAGCGCGGACCCAGGTGTCGCCCAAATCGGTGATGATCACAATCGGCTGGCCCAGGTTCACCACTTCTCCTTCACGCGCTGCGCGAACTGTAACGATCCCGCTGACTGGAGCTGTGACTTTGGTATAGCCGAGCCGCGCTTCTGCTGCTTCCAACTGCGCTTTGGCATTCAGCCGCTGCGCCTCAGTGGATGCCACAGTGCTTTGTGCTGCCTGTGTTTGCCGCGTATGGGCTTGTGCCGTTTCCAAGTCAGCCTGCGCCGCGTGTTCCTGGTCTTCAGCAGCACGCACCAGCGCTTCCTGCGCTTTGAGTTGGGCTACTGCCTGATCAGCTTGTTGCTGTGATGCGATGCCCTGTTTCGCTAAAGCGACTGAGCGCTGGGTATCACCCTGGATGCGTTGTAAATCAGCCTGTGCCTGCAGCAACGTGGCGTGTGCGGCGCGCAAACGGGCCTGCGCATTCACCACACCGCTGGAAGTCTCGCCAGCGGTTTGCTCTTCTGTAGCACGGGTCTGTAAGACCTGGTGGCGGAGGCTGACCAGCAGCGCTTCTGCTGCCAGTCTGTCTGCGGTAAGTTCCTGCGAGTCAAGCACGGCAATCGTGTCACCGGCTTTTACTTCTGTGCCTTCATCCACCGCCAGGCGCTCGATACGCCCGCTAATCTTGGGACTGACAACAACCTGGTTGGCGTCAACCGTACCGATCAACACAAGGTCAGAGGAGTGGTCAGTTGACAGAAAGTAATATATGGCCGCAATAATCAGCAGCAGGCCGAGAAAGGCAAAAAATTTGTTGCGTTGGCTCACAGTGGGCCAACCCTCCTGGCCGCTTCCGGCGTGAGGACTGCGGCGCGAATAAAATCGAGCATCGCGCTGCGCCGGGCGGCCACTCTTTCCGGCGCGCTGGGATCGCCCGGATGCAGGAACTGCTGCGCCGGCATGCTGATGAAATAAAAAACAATGATTCCAATGATTGAGGTGACCGTGTGCACGGGATCAACATGGCGGAAGTCGCCAGACTTGGCGCCTTCAAGAATGAGTTTCTCGAGCCGATCATAAAATGGGCGGACATGCCGCTCCATGATCCGGCCGGCCGCTGGAGAAAGCGTGCGCCCGGTGCTGCGCATGAACTCGCGCTGCACCAGCCGGGGATAGACTGGCGCGCTCGCAATGTAATCAAAATGCGTCTGCGCGTACAGCATCAGCCGTTCTCGCGGGAGCAGGTCAGTGCGCTCCAGCACGGCGCCGACCTTCTGGTGCAGCCCTGAAAACACCTGCTCCAGCGCCGCCGCATACAAACCTTCTTTGTCCTTGAAGTAGTAATAAAGCAGTGCCTTATTGACCCCGGCGCGGCGGGCGATTTCATCTGTACGCGCGCCAGCCACGCCCTCATGAGAAAACTCTTCCAGCGCAGCTTTCAGGATGGCGGCGCGTGTCTTTTCCGGCTCGCCACGTGAGCCTGACCTGCCGGATTTGATGGCTGATGGCATTTAATTAACTGGTTATTTAATTATTGCAGAAACTCATTCCACTCTGCAATGCAATTTTTTTGCCCGCTGCAAATTCAGGCCACCTGGATGGAATGGGAAAAGCAGTCCTGCTCGGTTTGCTAAAATGGGGAGTTTGCCTTCCCCATCTCGGTCAAACTTAGGATTTGAATGCCTGAAACCATGATTGCTGTAGTAAAGCCGGAGGCCGCGCCGGGTGCGGACGTCCGCCAGATGCCCCTGCCGAAATATGGACCCGACGACGTGCTGGTGAAGGTGAAAGTGGCTTCAGTCTGCGGCACAGATTTGCACATTTATAACTGGGACCAGTGGGCCCAGAACCGCATCAAGCCGCCACTGATTCCCGGGCATGAATTTTGCGGGCACGTTGTTGCGGCGGGCAAGAACGTGACAGCAGTGAAGGAAGGCGATTTTGTCTCTGCGGAGATGCATGTGGCCTGCGGAAAGTGCTACCAGTGCCGCACCGGCGAAGCCCATATTTGCCAGCACGTGAAGATCATCGGCGTGGATGCCAACGGCGCATTTGCCGAGTACGTGGTAATTCCGGAATCAAATATCTGGAAGATTGATCCTGCGGTGCCGCCGGATTATGCCAGCGTGCTCGATCCACTGGGCAACGCCGTCCATACCGTGCTGGCCGGCGAGATTGCCGCCAAGACGGTTGCAGTGATCGGCTGCGGGCCGATTGGGTTGTTCTGCATCGCCGTAGCGCGTGCCTGTGGCGCCACAGAAATATTTGCTCTGGAGATCAACGAGCATCGGCGCAAGCTGGCAGAAAAAATGAAGGCTGATCATGTGCTCAATCCTGCCAAAGACAATGTTTTTGAGCACGTGATGAACGCCACAGAAGGCACCGGAGTGGATGTCATCCTCGAAATGTCCGGCCACCCGGATGCGATCCGCCTGGGCTTCAAGATTTTGCGTCTCGGCGGCCGCGCGTCACTGCTGGGGATTCCATCCAAGCCGATGGAACTGAACATGGCCAACGATATTATTTTTAAAGGCGCGCAAGTGCAGGGCATTAATGGCCGGCTGATGTACAAAACCTGGTACCAGATGAATGCGCTGCTCAAGGCGGGTAAACTCGATCTTGATCCGGTAATCACTGATCGCATGCCAATGGCCGACTTCAGCAAAGGCATGGACCGCCTGAGAACGGGCGAGTCAAGCAAGATTTTGTTGTATCCGAATGGATTGAAATAGCATTCAGCAGTCAGCATTCAGCCCGTAGAGTGCAAAGGCTTTTGTATCAGGCTAAAAAAGAGCTTCAGGGCTGAATGCTAATTGCTGAGTGCTAATCCGGCCAGCAACATTTTCATAAGGGGTGCGACTATGCCTACTACTACTTCCCGTCCGCAATTGTCCTATCTTACAGACCAGATGAACGACCTTCGGCAGAAGGGCACGCACTTTAAGCTACGCGTGTTGGAAGAACCGCAGGCGCCGGAGTGCACGGTAGACGGCCGGCGTGTAATCAATCTGGCTTCAAACAATTATCTGGGGCTGACGACGCACCCAAAGCTGCGCGAAGCAGCTATTGCGGCGACAAAGAAGTACGGCGTAGGCTCGGGTGCGGTGCGCACCGTGAGCGGCACCATGTCAATCCACATGGAGTTGGAAGAGAAGATTGCGCGCTTCAAAAAGACCGAGGCCTGCGTGGTCTTTCAGTCAGGTTTTGCGGCCAACGCGGGAACGGTTTCGGCGATCCTGGGCAAAGATGATTTCATCATCTCTGATGAGCTGAACCACGCCAGCATTATTGACGGCGCGCGGCTCTCCAAGGCGAAGATCAAAGTTTTCCGCCATAAAGATACAGCACATGCGGAAGAGCTGCTGAAAGAAATTGCGGGCGAGCCCGGCCATAAGCTCATCATTACGGACGGCGTTTTTTCCATGGATGGCGACATTGGGCCTCTGCCCGCGTTATGCGATCTGGCTGAAAAATATGGAGCCATCATGATGGTGGATGACGCGCACGCATCCGGCGTTCTGGGCAAGAATGGGCGCGGCACTCCAGACCACTACAACGTTCATGGCCGCGTTGACGTTCAAGTGGGAACGCTTTCCAAGGCTATTGGCGCGCTGGGCGGCTATGTTTGCGGATCAAAAGACCTGATCGATTTCCTCTATCACCGCGCGCGGCCATTTCTGTTTTCCACTTCGCACCCGCCGTCTGTGGCCGCCACCTGTATTGCCGCCTTTGACGTGCTGGAGCAGGAGCCTGAGCTGATGGATAAGCTCTGGGCCAACACTCGTTTTTTCAAGAAAGAGTTGGGATTGCTTGGCTTCAACATCGGCGGCATCAATACTCCGACCAGCGAGACGCCGATCACTCCGATCATTATTGGCGAAGGTCGACTCACCATGGACTTCAGCCGTGAGCTGTTCAATGAAGGCGTGTTTACTCCAGGGATTGCTTATCCCACAGTTGCCGAAGGAAAAGCCCGCCTCCGGACGATCATGAGCGCTACGCACACGCAAGATCAATTGAGCAGGGCCTTGGAGATATTGAAGAAGGTGGGGAAGAAGATGGGGATCATTAAGTAAGCTTATTTCTGAAATCCCGAGCGAAGCGAGGGATCCCTATCGATTGCCAGAATCGCCGGGACTGCCAAAGATTGATGATTGCTTGATCCGCTTTTGATGTTTTATGTCTCCTGAACTTGAAACCCTTGATCAGCTGTTGGGTGGTGAACTGACCTTGCACATTATCGCTAACGGCTACCCTGACGCCTATGCATTTATGCGGGGAGTTCACGGTTTGCTGTCGGGCGGCGATGTACGGTTGTTTACCAACGATGGAATCGAAGTGCGAGCCGGGCAATGGCGGGATCTCTTCATTGAGGGTATGGTGATGGAGAAGCTGGATTCATTGAAGCTTAATCTTACCGAGCAGGGAGCCCGGAGAATCGAGTAGTAGATGTTTGTATAGATTCCTCGCTATGCTCGGAATTTAACAACTCCCCCCACCACCGTCGCCATCACCTTTCCTTGCAACTGGCTTCCATCAAAAGGCGAGTTCTTTGATTTCGAGAGCGACTGTGCAGCATGGT
>DASRDW010000043.1:0-10118 GCA_035652415.1 Candidatus Angelobacter sp.
ACCATTGACCCAGCAGCGGCGGATTGCCGCGTTTCACCAGCACAACACGACCCCGGTCAATAATCACCGCACCCACGCCCACAATCGGGCGATCAGGATAATCGCGGCGCGCGGGGTTAACGCTCATGGGAGAGAAAAGAAGGAGCGCGGCTGGACTTCTATAAATTTCCATCCGCTGCTGGTCTTGGCAACCGTGAAGGTCAGCCGCTCATTTTGCCGCACTACCGGTCCCCCATTGGTTGGCTCAACTTCCATTTCCGCATCCACGGCAAAGGCTGGCCGCTCATTCTCTGTGTTGGTTTCAACCAGGTTCAGGTGGACCCGGATTGATTCTGCCTGCGCAAAAAACAGGCTGATCTGCTGTTTGAAAAGCGCGCTGTCCTTTATTTGCGAGAGGTCGAAAAGCGCAAGCAGCTTCTTCTGGCTGTGCCCTTCCAATGCTTCACTGAGTTGGCGAAGCAAAGCGGACGCATCCTGATCGGTAAAGGCGTTTTCAGCAGGCGGCTTTTGCTGTGGCGCAGCTTGCGTGGTGCCAACACAAGCCGGCAACACGATTGATGCCAATAGCAATGGAACAATAACTCGCTTAGCGAGCACGTTCACCGCCTTCAGGACCGTAAAAAACCACCCACACCAAAAGATCCTCGGTGAAATCTTCAAACCGGTGCACCTCACCTGCGGCAGCAAACAAGGCGTCTCCGGCTGAAAATTCCATTCGCTTGCCCTCCACATAAAACCAGCCGTGCCCGGCCGCAACAATATAAAGTTCGTCGCGAGTATGGGGCTGCTGCAGATCAGTTCCTTTGGGCGCATAGATCTCAACCGCCAATGTGCCGTGGCGAAAAAGCTCGGCATAAAGTTTGCCATTGCGCGTAGGGATGGAGTTTTGTGCGTCAACAAGTTTAAGAATGCGTGCAGCAGGAAATTCCATATTTGCTCTCTAACCCGGCTTAAATTTGAGCCTATTTGCGTTTATTCGCGTCCACTCGCGGCAAGACTTTACTGCTTAAAACTCAATGCTCTCACCCCATCGCTCTGCAAAGACAGTTCGCGCAGGATCAAAACGTCCGGCGTGAGGCTTATCAACTCCCTTCAGCCGGCCGATTGCCAGCAGCGCTACCACGCGAATGCGCTCTGGAATTCCCAGCACTGCTTTCACATGGTCTTCCATAAAACCTTCCATGGGCGCAGTGTCATAACCCAGTGTCTCGGCTGTCCACATCATCGTGGTCAGCGCAATCATAGTCTGCCGATTCACCCAAACGCCCAAGTCAGGTTCCAGACCACCGGCTTTGCCCGGCGTGCCGCCCAAAAGTCCGGTAATGATTTGCCGCGTTTTTTCCTGCGCTGCTGCGTCGGTAAACCCATGCTCGGCGCTGATGCGCAGCATTTCATCCAGATCACCGTTCTTCCAGCCCTGCGGATCGCCGCAAGCTACAATCACTACGCTGGCTTGCTCCACCTTGGGCTGTCCAAAAGCTGCCTGGCGCAGCTTTTTCTTTTGCTCGAGATCGCGCACCAGCACAAAACGCCATGGTTGCATGTTGTAACCGCTGGGAGCTTCCAGTCCTGCGCGCACGATCTTCTCCAGATCAGCACTATGAATAGGTACATCTTCAAAGCTCGTGGTGGCCCGGCGATCTCTCACCGCCTGACTCAAGGGTTTTTCAGCAGCAATCTTCGCCATGGGTCACTCCCGTGCAATTAGAGCGCAATTGTTTCACAGGGGATTCAGATGTGGCCAGAACCGGCTAGACTAACTGCATCGTAATTACTATGGCCCTTGAGCAATACAACAAGAAACGCCGCTTTAATCAAACGCCTGAACCTGAAGGCAAAGTGGAACGCCGTGAGCAGCACCGCTTTGTGGTGCAGAAGCACCGAGCCTCGCACTTGCATTACGACTTCCGATTGGAAATGGATGGCGTGCTCAAATCGTGGGCCGTACCCAAAGGGCCGACGCTCGACCCCAGCCAAAAACGCCTGGCGATGCAGGTGGAAGACCATCCTGTGTCCTATTTCCAATTTGAAGGCAAAATTCCAGACGGTAATTATGGTGCAGGCACAGTCATGGTGTGGGACATCGGCACCTGGGAGCCGTTAGGTGATGCCGATGCAATGCTGGCCAAGGGCGATCTGAAGTTCCGCTTGCGCGGGAAAAAGTTGAAAGGCGAGTTTGTGCTGGCCAAGATGCGCTCGCGCCGTCCCGGATCAAAGGGCACGGAGTGGCTGCTGATCAAAAAGAAAGACGAGGCCATGCAGCCCGGCTTTGACATTGACAAGCTTGATTTCTCAGCGCTCACCAATCAGAGCCTGAAACAGATTGCAGGCGATGAAAGCTCTGCCGAGTGGGAGAGCAATCGCAAGACGACGCCCGTACTCAAAGGCGCGGAGTGGCTGTTCCAAAATGAAGATGAGAAGAAGCAGCGCCAGCAGGCCAAGCCTAAATCCAAGGCGGGCAGCAAGAGCGCGTCAAAAAAGAAATCCAAAGCAAGAAAGACTCGTTCTGCTGCTTAACAGCGTTCAATAACTTACGATTCACAAAGCTCAAGAGTTAACCGTAAACTAAGCTGAGTGTCCCGCTCCCTCAAAGCACATCTGCTGCTGGTTCTGATGACCCTGATTTGGGGCAGCACGTTCGTGCTGATCAAAGAAGCGCTCAAAGACTCTTCGCCGCTGCTTCTGAATACCGTACGCATGGCTCTGGCCGCAGTCCTGCTGGCGTTCTATTACCGCAAGCACCTCACCGCATGGACTCGCCCCATTGTGATTGCAGGCGTGGTAGTGGGAATTTTTCTGTATCTCGGATATGCGTTCCAGACCACCGGGCTAAAACTGACCACGCCTTCAAAATCTGCTTTTCTAACTGGGACTTCTACCGTTCTGGTGCCACTGATTCTGGTTATCTTCTGGAAAACCCGAATCCATCTCTGGCGCGTGGTTGGAATTTTACTGGCTTTCCTTGGGCTGTTTTTGATGACGGTTCCGGCCGGGCAAGCTGGGTTGGCAGATTTTGCCAAAGTGAACCAGGGCGACATTCTCAGCATTGGATGCGCCTTTGGCTTCGCTCTGCAAATCGTTTTTCTGGGCCGAGCCAGCCAACGCTTTCCTTTTGAGAAGATTGCTGTTTTGCAGGTTGGGACAGCCGCAATACTCATGGCGCTGACCACGCCATTTCTTGAACATCCACGCTTTCAGCCCTCGGCTACGGTGATCGCCACTGTGCTTATCACTGGCATTTTGGGAACGGCAGTGGCATTTACTGTCCAAGCCTGGGCGCAGCAGTTCACTCCGGCTACCCATACGGCGCTTATTTTCAATATGGAACCGGTTTTTGCTTGGCTCACATCGTTTATCTATCTGAAGGAACGGCTCGGCTTCCGCGCAGGCGTGGGCGCCCTGCTGATATTGACCGGCGTGCTGGTATCAGAGCTTTTAGGACAGGTCGGACAGCCAAGCCCGGAAACAGAGGGTGAAGCGGCAGCCAGTTCTCCCGGATAACGCCAATGCTGGTTTGCGCGTCTAAACCTTTGCACTCCAGGACACCAACCGATGCCGTCTGCCCCGGCAGAACTGTTCGATTTATAATCTTGGAGGACGAGTTCCGGAGGAAGATTCAGTATGAATTCGCGTTTTGCCGCTCTGGTCGCACGTGCCCGCACACAGCGGCTGCTTTCCACGCTGGCGATCCTGCTTACATTGACGGTCGGCATTCTTATTGGCACGGTGTTGAGCCGGAACGGTGTACGAGGGAGTTCAACTTCTGGTGATGCTGCCCTGCTGCCGCCAATGCAGACACCCCAGCA
Source organism: Candidatus Angelobacter sp. (assembly GCA_035652415.1). Lineage (GTDB taxonomy): Bacteria > Acidobacteriota > Terriglobia > Terriglobales > Acidobacteriaceae > Angelobacter. The sequence goes on from DASRDW010000043.1 coordinate 3,807, forward strand.
ACTCAGCAACACGTTTGGCCAGGTGGCCAAGGCCATTGAGCCGGCAGTGGTAAACGTGAGCACAGAATCCAATCCCAAACCACGCGCTCGCTCAGGGCGTATTCCCAATCGCGGACAAGGCAACGGCAATGGCGAGGACCCATTCCAGGATTTCTTTGATCGCTTCTTTGGCTCACAGCAAGGACAAGGTGGCGGGGATCAAGGGCAAGGTGGCGGTGGGGACGACGACCAGGGGCCGCTAAATCCGTTTGAAGGCCCGGGTGGCGGAAGACAGCGCTCTCTGGGTTCAGGCGTGATTCTGAACACCAACGGTTACATCATGACCAACTTCCACGTAGTGGATAAGGCTGACCGCGTCCGCGTAAAGCTTTATGATGAACCTGTGGGCGTGCTACACGATGCGAAGGTCGTCGGCTTTGATCGTGAGACCGATCTAGCAGTGATCAAAATTGATCCTCCCAAAGACCATCCGCTCACCGCTGCCCGACTGGGCGATTCTGACAAGATGACCGTAGGCGATTGGGTACTGGCCATCGGCAGCCCCTTTGATCTGGAAGCCACGGTAACCGCAGGCATTGTTTCCGCAAAGGGCCGCAATCTTCCCGGCGGACGCCAATTTCAATCGTTTATCCAGACGGATGCTGCCATCAACCCCGGCAATTCCGGTGGGCCACTGGTAAACATGAATGGCGAGGTAATCGGCATCAACACAGCGATCTATACGCAGTCATTCGGCTATCAGGGTGTGGGCTTTGCCATGCCATCAAACGTGGTGCGCGATGTCTATGACCAGTTGACCACAGGCGACCATCGCGTGGCGCGCGGCTCCATTGGCGTAGAATTCAGCGCTGTGCCCAGGCCTGAAATCCTTCGGGTTTACGGCGTAAAGAACGGCGTTACGATTTCCAACGTCCGGCCCGACAGCCCTGCGGCCAAAGCCGGCTTGCAGGGTGAAGATACCATCACGGCGGTCAATGGCAAGCAGATCAAGAGCGGCGATGAGTTGGTAAACCTAATCTCTTCCACAAGGCCAGGCAATAAGATCAACCTGACTTATGTCCGCAACGGCCAGCAAAAGGAAGCTTCTGTAACCGTAGCTGACCGCGCCAAACTGTTCGCTGACCGCACAGATCAATCTAGTGACGATACTCCTGAAGAAGATGAACCCAAGCCTACCAAGCTTGGAGTAACTGTAAAAACAGTAACTCCAGAGATGGCGGAACGTATGGGCACACCCGAAGGCAAAGGCGTGCAGGTAGTTGATGTAAAACCTGATTCCTTTGCTGATGATCTGCAACTCCAGCCGGGAATGATTATTTTGAAGGTCAACAAGCAAGCGGTAAACAGCGAGGAAGATTTCCGGAAAGCTACTGGTTCACTTAAAAGCGGCCAGGATGTGGTCTTCCTGGTGCATTTGGGCCGTGGCGCGAACGGTGGAAACCAGTTCATCTCCGGCACGCTTCCATAGTTCCGTAAACAATTCTTTACATCTACGCCGGGGCGCGCACTGCTATGCTCCGGCGTATTGTTTTTTTACTCACAAAAATATCGGTTGAAAAACCGGCTCTGAAAGGTTCACAATCAGAAAAGCCAACCGGCAAGTGCCGACACCCCCTTCCTGATGAACGAGAATTAATCTTTTGACGTATCAGCACGGCACAGAAACTATCCTGCTCGTAGACGACGAAGAGTCGTTGCGCACGGTTGTGGTTGATCTCCTCAGCCAGCTTGGTTATCACATGCTCTCTGCTGCTAGCGGCGACGAGGCAATTAAGATCGCTCAGGAGTATCCCGGCAAGATCCATTTGCTCATTACAGACGTGGTAATGGATGAGCTACCTGGTCCGGAGCTGGCGGAAAAGCTCCTAAAAGACCGGCCGGAAATGAAGGTAGTCTTTATCTCAGGATTCGCCGACGGCTCACTTTCTCCCGGAGGCATTCTCAAGCCCGGCATGGTTCTTGTTCAAAAGCCTTTCAGTATCAAAACGCTCTCCGCCAAGCTGCGGGAAGTTTTAGGGCCTGCAAATCCCGATTAAAGCCGTGTCTGGCTACACACACTAAGGGTAAACCGACACGTTTAGAAATAATCTATTATCCTCTAACCCATTGATATTAAAAAGCATACAGCCTTGGCTGCCCATGTGCTCTCTATCCATGCGTAATGGAAAAGAAATGGGAGAGCACATGAATACCAGCATGATCGAAACCAGAAGTTTCTTGATCTGGGCGGCTTTTTGGATTGCAGCTTTGATGGTCCTGCTGCCGGCATTGGCGGGCAAATAGGGAGCAGCATGGCTTCTTACATCCAGCCAAGCTCCAGCCAGCAAGGAAAAAATATTTCCACCAAACTTTTTGCAAAAAACCTGCATCTATCTTCCCAACTTGTAGTGGGAATTATTTTGGGGAACAAGGAGGAAAGCCAATGCTTTCTAAGTGTGCTAACCCTTCATGTTCGAACCGTTTGGTTTATCTGCGTGAAGGCAAAATCTTTATGATGGAAGCTGCGCCATCCCAGGCGCAGCCAGCAACGCATTCGCCTAAAGTTTCCAGCCGCGTGGAGCATTTCTGGCTCTGTGGCACGTGTTCAGCCGAAATGACACTGGCCTATGATCGCCAACAGGGTGTAAAAGTAGTGCAAAAAAGGGTTCCCACATTTCGGGCCGCCGCCTCCTGAAGCTGGCTAATCTTTTACAATTCTCTTAATGCCCAGCTCCAGATCTGGCTCCAGGCTGTGGAACAAGTTCCCGCTGAAAACCGGCCATCGCTGGCTGAACCTGCTGCTGCTCTTTGTGCCGGCAGCGATTGTGCTTGATCTGCTTCACGCCTCTTCACCGCTGATCTTTATCGCTTCAGCTCTGGCGATTACGCCGTTGGCCAGCGTTTTAGGCGAATCAACCGGCGTTCTGGCTGCCTGTTCAGGCCCTGCCATTGGCGGCCTTTTGAACGCGACCATGGGCAACGCCACCGAGTTGATTATCGCGCTCTTTGCCCTGCACGCCGGCCACATCAACGTAGTGAAAGCCTCTCTTTCAGGAAGCATTATCGGGAACCTGCTTTTGGTGCTTGGCCTTAGCCTGGTGGCCGGAGGCAGCAGGCACTCCGTACAGCGCTTCTCCCGCGACACTACAGCCATGAACAGCACCATGCTGATGATCGCCGTAACCGCGCTGGTTATGCCGGCGGTTTTTAACCTTACCGTTTTCGGCACGCTGAAGCACCATGACATCAACCTGGAACACCTGAGCCTCTGGACCAGCGGCGTATTGATCTTGCTCTACCTTCTCAACTTGCTCTTCGTGTTTCGCACCCGTCGCGCCAAGGTTGAGGCAATGCAGCAGGAAGAAGGCGCTCCGGAAACCAGCCGTGGCCAGGCGATTGCGGCCCTGGCGCTATCTACAGCGTTGATCGCCATTATGAGTGAAGTCCTTGTAAGCCAGATTGCGCCGGTGACGAAGGCACTGGGAATGACCGAGCTTTTTGTCGGCGTGATTGTGGTGGCCCTGGTGGGAAATGCTGCGGAGAATTCAACGGCCATCATGATGGCTCGCCGCAACAAGCTTGATCTCTCTATGGCCATTGCCACGGGCGCCAGCACGCAGGTCGCGCTCTTTGTTGCGCCTGTGCTGGTCTTTATTGCCTTTGCCATGGGGGATCCCATGACGCTGGTGTTCAATGGCTTTGAAATCGCAGCCATTGCTCTTTCCGTGGTGATTGTGGCCATGATCTCAGCAGATGGCGAGACCAACTGGTTTGAAGGCGCACAACTTCTGGCGGTCTATGCCATTGTCGCTGTCGCTTTCTATTTTGTTCCGGAATAGTCGATGATTAAGCGGCAGGTGTTTCTTTGCTTGCCTTCGGCTCTTGCGGCCTATGATAACCGCCCGTAAGCGAGTACCAGCGGACCTTTAGCGTATCCACGCCCATATAGAAACCATCGCGCCAGGGATGGAGTTTGGATCGTTCATCATGTCCCCAGGCTACCGGCACCTCAGCTACCCGCAACTTCATGTGATGGGCCAGATAAATAATTTCTGCGTCAAAGCCCCAACGCTTGATGCGCTGGAGAGGGAAAATCATCTCCGCTGCGCGTCGAGTAAAAGCTTTGAACCCGCATTGGGTGTCATGATAAGGAAAAGTCAGCACGCCGCGTATAAACAGGTTGTAAGTGCGCGACATGAGTTGGCGCTTTAGTGATTGCCGCTGAAACTGCAATGAAGGATCAAGCCAGCGCGAGCCCATGGCCACGTCACAGCCCTTTTCCAGTGCGGCAAAGAGCTTGGTGGCTTCGGTAATCGGCGATGACAGATCTGCGTCAGTAAACAGCAGCACTTTTCCCCGGGCATTGAGCATTCCATTGCGTACGGCATATCCTTTGCCCTGATTGCCGGGGTTCTCAATCAATCTCACCTGGGGATGCTCTGCGGCGAACCGGCCTACGACCTTAGTGGTGTCGTCACGTGACCCATCATTTACAACAACGATTTCCGCGCTCCATTTTTGTCCGTTCAAATGCTCAAGGATCCGCTCCAGCGTGCCGCCGATCCTGGCGCGCTCATTGTATGCGGGGACAATAATGCTGTACTGCGGCTGTGCGGTTTGCGGCCTGGGACCTTGAAGGGGGAACTCGATGGCGAGACTCATGCAGCCTGTTCTTTCTTTTTAAGCATGGCAAAGAACTCAGGCACCAGGTTCGGGTCCCATAGTCCGCTGTTGGATTCGTCTAGCATGGTGCGCTTGGCTTCTTCATGGGTCAGCGCAGGCTTGTAAGGACGCGCCGTGCGTAACGCGTCATAAACATCCACCACCTGGAGCACGCGCGCCAGCAGAGGGATATCGTAGCCGCTCAGGTGATCGGGATAACCGCTTCCGTCCCAATGTTCATGGTGATGGCGAATGATCGGCAGCACGTCGCGAAAAGATTTAAGGGGACGGCAGATGGCTTCACCAATTACCGGATGCTGCTTTATGACCCGCCACTCTTCCGCCGTAAGGCGCGTGCCTTTTTTGAGGATATCGTCAGGAATGGAAACCTTGCCCAGATCGTGGAGATAACCGCCGCGCTTCAGCGCCGTAATGCTGTCACCGTCCAATCCAATGTGGTGGCCAAGATCGGCTGCGTATTTAGCCAGGCGCTCGCAATGGTTTCCGGTGTACGGGTCGCGCGATTCAATGCCCAAAGCCAAGGCTACCAGCACGGCCTCGGCATTCTCCAGTTCGTCAGTAAATTCTTTGAGTTTCAGTAGTGATTTGACGCGGGCAAACAGTTCTTCTGGATAAAGTGGCTTACTGAGGAAATCATCGGCGCCAGCTTCAATGCCGCGCACGCGATCATCGCGATCGGAAAGTCCGGTAATCATTACCACCGGGATCAGGCGGGTAATGGGATCGTCCTTCAATTCGCGGCAAAGCTCGTAGCCCGACTTGCCCGGCATAACCACATCCAGAAGCACCAATTCAGGGCGTTCCCTATGAACTATCTGCTTAGCCTCTTCCGCCTCAGTGGCGGTAATGATCTCATAGCCGCGAGAGCTTAGCAGTTCGCGCAGGAGAAGAAGGGTATCCAGCTTGTCATCCACAACCAGGATCCGTGGGGCCCGCTGTCTAACCCGGCCATATTCCTCCCTACCCCGCTCCGAAACAGGTGCCATCGTCAAGTGAGAAGGTTTTGTCTGCTCGAGGGTTGTATCGAGCAACTCACGAACCTTTAGATGTTTTTGATCTTCTTCGGAAAGCACAACTCCACCACCGTATAACCACCAAACTTACAAGTCCACGGGGGTAGGCCCTTAGCGTTGAAAGTCGGGGATCGACGTATCTTACGGAATCTTTTCCTGAATTGGAAGAATGCATTTCTAAGAAAGCTATTCTTAGGCAGAAAAGCGGATTCACTCGAATTATGCAAGTCTGTTGTGTACATAGCTTTAGAAATGCATAACAACTAATAGCAAGAAAAATGCCATTTAAAATGCCTCTAATAATGCTTCGCACTGCCATGGAAGTGTGTACTTTGGTAACAGGGCAGGTCATATAATTACCCAAAATGCGATTAACCCTGTTAGCTGCGTCTATTTTGTTGCTTATAGGAAGCGGTTATTCCGCTCCGCGACAGCACACAATCTTGCTGGGCAAGTGGCGCAGCGTGGAAGTGCTCTCCGACTCCGGAACTGCTCAGCCAATCAAAGTTCGCACGCTCATGGTGGATGGCCGTCTCCGCGATTATGTGAGCGGCCCGCCGCATGAGGTCACCGAGCAACTGTTCGTGGTCCGCCTAGCCTACCGTTTGAATGACGCGCTGCCCGAAGAGGCCGGTAG
>DASRDW010000044.1:0-11021 GCA_035652415.1 Candidatus Angelobacter sp.
GAACGGGTGGAGCAGGCCTTGAGGCCTGCGGTTCAGATCTGTTAGGTTTCCGGCTTTAGCCGCTGAGGGGGAGAAGTCCTACATTCATCGATTTTGCAATTTCAATTTTTGGCAATTTCGGCGATATTGGCAATCTAAAAAACCCATGCTTGTTACCGATCTGATCCGCCGCAAGCGCGATGGCGCTGAACTCCAGCGCAATGAGATTGAATTCCTCATCAACGGCTACACCAGCGATTCGATTCCCGACTACCAGATGTCCGCGTGGCTCATGGCTGTGCTGCTGCGCGGTATAACTCGCGCCGAGTTGGCCGCGTTAACTGAATCCATGCTCAACTCCGGTGAGGTTCTGAGCTTTCCTGAGCTGGGTGCCGCCAAGGTCGATAAGCACTCCACCGGTGGCGTGGGAGACAAAACTTCTCTGGTTCTTGCTCCCATTGTCGCTGCAGCCGGCTTGTATGTTCCCATGATCAGCGGGCGCGGCCTTGGCCACACCGGCGGCACACTCGATAAGCTTGAGTCCATTCCCGGCTTCAATGTGAATCTTTCTGTCTCTGATTTTCGCCGCGTCCTGGCCAAATGCGGCGCTGGATTGATCAGCCAGACCAAAGAGATCGCCCCCGCCGATAAAAAAATCTACGCTCTGCGCGATGTCACCGGCACCGTTGAAAGTCCCTACCTGATCTGTGCTTCCATCATGAGCAAGAAACTTGCTGAGGGCATTGACGCGCTAGTGCTCGACGTAAAAACCGGTAGCGGCGCTTTCATGAAAGCGGAAAAAGACGCCGTCTTTTTGGCCGAACTGATGGTTGAAACCGGCCAGCGACTGGGCAAACGCATAGCTGCTCTCATCACTGACATGGATCAGCCTCTAGGCAATGCTGTGGGCAATGCTCTTGAAGTCGCCGAGTGCATCGACGTTCTCAACGGTAAAGGCCCGTACGATCTGCGCGAACTCTGCCTTATCCTCTCTGCCTGGATGTTTGCGCTGGGCAAGCGGGTGCAAAGCGTCGATCAGGGCAAGGAACTTGCGGAACAAATGATCTCAACCGGCAAGGCGCGGGAAAAATTCCGCGAGATGATACGCCTTCAGGGTGGCAATCCTGCTGTGATAGATGATCACAGCATTTTGCCGCAGGCACAATACAAAGCTGATTTGAAAAGCCCAACCTCAGGTTATGTCACCGGCTTTATGACTGAGCAGATCGGCACTGCAGGAGTGCTTCTGGGTGGCGGAAGAGCAAAGAAAGAAGACTCAGTCGATCCTGCGGTGGGAATCATGATCCACAAAAAAATTGGCGACAAAGTTTCTTCCGGCGATCCGCTCTGCACGATTTACTACAACTCTGAAGATCGCTTCAGCCAAGCCGAGCCGCTTATCCTGCAAAGCTTTCGCATTGAGCCTACTCCACTGCTTCAGAAACGCCCGCTGGTTCACCGCATTATCGGTGACAAATAGTCTTTCCGAAGTCCCGACCCCAGAGCGGAGCTAATGGGGAGGGGTCCCTATCCTCAGAAGAATGTTTCTTTGTTTGAAGGTGTTATACGCCGACAAATCTTCCCTCGCAAAAGTCCGATTCGGAATTCACGCCCGCCTGCTCGAAATTATAGGGATCTCTCCCCTCGCAAGCTCAGGGTCGGGATTTCAGGAAAAGCATCCGTGTTCATCCGTGATGAGGTTTTGTCTCTGGGGATTCTTTTGCTGCATCCTGCGCGATCACCGGAATCACATCACGCAGCAGTGATTTGAATTGCCCTGCAATTTTCCTACCGATCTCCAATACCTCTTCGTGGTTGATCGGCTGCTCCGTTGTGCCCGCAGCCATATTCGTGACGCATGAAATCGCAAGCACCTTGATTCCCATCTGCCGCGCCGCAATTGTCTCCAACACCGTTGACATCCCAACCAAATCTGCGCCAATCGTGCGCAAAAATCGTATCTCTGCTGGTGTTTCATAGCTTGGTCCCAGCACCGCCGCATAAACTCCTTCGGCAAGCTGAAGGCCCTGGCGTTTTCCAGCCTCCAGCGTCATCTGCCGATAGTTTTTTGCGTACGCCTCGGTCATATCAATAAACCGCAAGCCCAGTCGCTGGTCTTCCGGCCCAACCAGCGGATTTTGTCCCTGCAAGTTGATGTGGTCTTTGATGACCACCAGCCTGCCTTGTCCGTAGTCCAAATTAATTCCCCCTGCGGCATTGGTCAGGATCGCCGCCCGCACTCGCATGCAGGCAAAGACGCGCATAGGAAACACCACGGTCTGAGCCGGATATCCTTCGTACAAGTGAACGCGCCCCTGCATGATCACTACCGGCCACGCGCCAATATTGCCCAGAACGAGCTGTCCCGCGTGCCCAACCGCGGTGGAGTGGGCAAAGTGTGGAATCTCCTGGTAGCGGATGCGAACGGCGTCCTTCAATTCATCGGCAAATTCTCCCAGTCCTGATCCCAGCACAATCGCTATCACCGGTTTAATCGGGCTTCTTGATGCAATGAATCTTGCCGCTTCTTCTGCCTGCGCAAACTGTTCATTCATGCTCATGTGTGAGATAGCGTTGTCCTTCCGTTATGAAGTCGATTCGCGCGTAATGCGGAATGCAAATTGTAATGCTATAGTTTCGATCTATGGTACGCCTTCGCTCTCGCCTTATTTTATTTTTGGTTTTTCTGCTAACTCTGCCACCCTCCGCCTGGACACAAAAAAAGCATGTTGAACGCTCAACCGTAGAACAAAAGACCGCGCGCTATTTTGACTCAGTGCGTGCCAATCCGCTTCTGCTGCATGCGTTTCTGGCGCAAATGCCCAAGGGTGGCGATCTGCACAATCATCTTTCCGGCGCGGTTTACGCAGAAAGTTTTATTCAGTGGGCGGCACAGGATGGCCTCTGTGTCGATCGCGTTACGCTTTCTTTGGCCGCGCCGCCATGCGATCCTACCAACAGCAAGCCGCCCGCCACCGTTGCCTTGCAGGATCCAACACTTTACGGTCACCTGCTGGATGCCTTCTCCATGCGCCAGTTTCATCCCGGCTTTGAGTCTGGCCACGATCATTTCTTTGCCACTTTCGGCAAGTTCGGCGCTGCCAGCACTAATCACACAGCGGAAATGCTGGCAGAAGTGCGTTCCCGCGCCGCTGAAGGCCATCTTCAATATATGGAGCTGATGCTTAACCCTGATGGTGGAGCTGCCGCCAGGCTTGGATCGCAACTCAAGTGGAACAACGATCTCACAGCCATGCGCAGCCAGCTTCTTGCCCAGGGGCTTCCGGAGATCGTCGCTGACGCCTCAAAATTCCTAGACGCAACTGCGAAGAAAGAGAATACGGAACTGCGTTGCTGGCAGGCTGAGGCCGATCCTGGCTGCACTGTCCAGGTGCGCTATCTCTATCAGGTAGCTCGCGGCTTGTCTGAAGGTGCAGTCTTTGCCCAGATACTTGCCGGGTTCGAGATGGCCTCAAAAGATCCGCGCGTGGTCGGGCTTAACCTGGTGATGGCGGAAGATTGGTATGTTCCTATCCATGATTTTAACTCTCACATGCGGATGCTCGATTTCCTGCATGGGCTTTATCCCAAGGTCCATATCACCCTTCATGCCGGCGAGCTGACTCCACAGCTTGTTCCCCCGGAAGAGCTGTTTCATATCCGCGCGTCAATCGTTCGCGGCCATGCAGAGCGCATTGGCCACGGTGTTGACGTCATGCAGGAGGCCGAACCTGAGGCGCTTCTGCGTATGATGGCGCAAAAGAAAGTTCTGGTTGAAATCTGCCTCACCAGCAATGATGTCATTCTGAACGTCACCGGCGACCACCATCCTCTGCCTATGTATCTGCGCTTTGGCGTCCCGGTGGCCTTGGCTACCGATGATGAAGGCGTTTCCCGTGGCGACATCACACAGGAATTCCAGCGCGCCGCAGAAACCTACCACCTGAGTTATCTCACGATGAAAACGTTTGCGCGTGCCAGCCTGGAATACAGCTTTCTGCCCGGTGAAAGCCTCTGGAAAGATCCCAGCAAAGGCGTTCGCGCCGCTGCTTGCGCCTCTGACAGCCCTGCCTCAGCCAAAACCTCAGCCAGTTGTTCTCATCTTCTTGACGCCAGTGAAAAGGCTCGCCAGCAATGGCTGCTGGAAAAGAAATTGTCTGATTTTGAAAGCCGGTTCTAAACGGCATCACCTGCGCTCGCCTGATTGCACTTTAACTTTCCGTTGATCCGCACCACCCGTGTCATCCGTGGTAAGGTTTTTTAGCTTTTCAATTTCGGCGATTTTGGCAATTCTGGCAATCCGCATTGACACTGCGGCTACAATAGACGAGATTTTCCAACGCTCAACCTATTTTTTAACCGCGAAGGACTTCATGTCACGATTTGCAGGTTTGCTGGGTATTCTTGTTTTCCTGTCGATTGCTTACATCTTCTCCACCAATCGCCGCGCCATTCGCCTGAAGACCATTCTCTGGGGCGTGGGTCTGCAATTCTTTTTCGCTTGGATCGTGGTCCGCTATGACTGGGGACAACGAGTGATGAGCGCGGCGGGAGACAAGGTAAAGGCGATGCTGGCGTACTCCTACGCCGGATCGTCGTTTGTGTTTGGCAATCTTGGCTTTCCTGCCGATCCCAATGCTCACTATTCGTTTCTGCCGCCCGGTGTTTCGCAGCTAGGCCCGATCTTTGCTTTTCAGGTCCTTCCCACCATCATCTTTATCTCTGCGTTTTTTGCCTTGCTCTATCACCTTGGCGTGATGCAGATCATCATCCGCGCCATGGCCTGGTTCATGAACCGGTTCATGGCCGTGAGCGGCGCAGAGTCGCTGAACGTTGCCGCTTCCATCTTCATGGGACAGACGGAGGCCCCGCTCACCATTCGTCCGCTGCTGCCTGATTGCACAAAGTCCGAGCTTATGACGATTATGACCGCTGGCATGGCGCATGTTTCTGGCGGCATCATGGGCGCTTATATTCTTTATGGGATTGAAGCCAAGCATCTGCTTGCTGCTGTGATCATGACTGCGCCGGGAACCATCCTAATGGCCAAGATGCTGGTGCCGGAAACTGAGCAACCCAAGACCGCCGGCACGGTGGAAATTGCAGAAGATGAAATGCACAAGGACTCCAATGTCCTTGGCGCAATTGCTCGCGGCACCATTGATGGCGGCCAGCTCGCCTTCAACGTCGCAATCATGCTTATCTCTTTTCTGGCTCTTATCTTCCTGGTGAACGGAATTATGGGCTGGGCCCACGGCTATTGGCACTGGTTCCCGGAGAGCATTCAGAAAGTGCTCGGAACTGTTTTGTATCCAGTGGCATGGCTGCTTGGTGTACCCGGCAAAGACTGTGGCGCGGTGGGCAGTTTGCTGGGGATTCGCACCGTCCTCAATGAGCTTGTAGCTTATTCTGATCTTGGAGCGATGAAAGCCGCTCTTGATCCACGTTCCTTTACCATCGCGACCTTCGCACTCTGCGGCTTTGCCAACTTCAGTTCCATTGGAATTCAAATTGGCGGCATTGGCGCTCTTGCGCCCAACAAACGCGATCAGCTTGCCAAGCTCGGCTTTCGCGCCATGGTCGCAGGAACCATGGCCAACTTCATGTCGGCCTCAATTGTCGGGTTGCTCATGCGTAGCTGAACTTTTTAATCGACAAAATGCTTCGCTATCGTAGAGCACGGTGTTCAGCCGTGCGCTCGGATGCCTTTAAACAATGGGCTTTAGCACCTGCAAATGCAGTTGTATAATTCCTCGCTCAGCATCATCTTTTCGCGCGGGAACATGAGGGGAATATGCGTCTAAGAACACTTCTTGCGTTAGCCATCACTTCACTGGGAACGCTCACCGCTCCGGTTTGGGGCCAGGGCACCATCAAGATCGGTGTGATCACCTCTATTACCGGCAGCTTGGCGGCTTTTGGTGAAGCCCACAAAAACGGTTACGCCATTGCGCTGGATGAGATCAATGCCAAGGGCGGCGTGCTGAGCAAGAAAGTCGAACTCGACTTTTACGATGACCAGAGCAAGCCAGACCAGGCAGTGCAGGGTGTTTCCAAGCTGGTGGATCAGGATGGCGTACCTATTATCCTTGGCTCATATTCCAGTGAGAGCACCAAGGCGATTGTCGGCTCGGTCACGCAGCGGGAAACCCCGCTCATCATCCCCACCGCCACGGCCGACAACGTAATGGATTCAAAATCGCCCTGGGTGTTCCGCATCTGCGCCGGTGCGAATGATTACGCTAAAGAGACCATCGCCTTCCTCAAGGCCAACGGCGCTCCCAAGACCATGGCAATCGTCTATGAGAACACGAACTTCGGCCAGTCAAATATGAAGGCCATGGTGGCGGAAGCCAAAGCAGTGGGCATTAATCTGGTTGCGGTTGAATCTTATGAGGCCAAAGCGCCAGATTACAAAGCTGTCTTGCAGCGCGTGAAGCTAGCCAATCCTGAGGTGATTTATTTTTGCTCTTACCTGCTAGATGCCACCACGCTGATGCGCCAGTCAAGAGAAGTGGATCTCAATCCCAGGTTCTATACTTCATCCGGCACCGGCTTTGCCGCCGCAGAATTTCCCACGGATAAAGGTGCAGGCAAGAATGCAGAATATACGTTCTCAGTTTCTCAATGGCTGCCTGAAGCCAAGTGGCCCGGCTCCAAAGAATTTGACGCTGAGTATTTCAAGCGCTTCAAGTCGCATCCGGCCTATCATGCGATTCAGGCTTACGCAGCATTAAAGGTAGCTGCGGCGGCCATCAACAACGCCAAATCAGCGGAGCCGGCCAAGATTCGTGACGCTATCAAGAACATTAACCTAACCTCAACGCCGTTTGGCCCCATCAGGTTTGAAAACGGGCAGAACCCGCATCCTGTATTGATTACCCAGATCCAACACGGGCAGTACCGTGTGGTCTTTCCTGCGGACGCCGCTGATACCAAGCCCATTATTCCTGCTCCTGCGTGGTCAAAACGTTAGGATGATGAAATGAAAGCATAGCCGCGAATGCATGCGAATCAACATGAATCAAACTTGAAGAATTTATGTTCGCGTTTTTCGCATTGATTGCGGCTAAAAGAATGTAAATATTTGGGCTGATAAAGTTGGCCGCGAAGCAGGAGGCTTGAACAGGGTTGGTTCGCTTTTTACAAGCTTGTATCGATGGTCTCTTGACCGGCGCTCTCTATGCTCTCATCGGCATGGGCCTGGCGCTCATCTTCGGCGTCATGCGCATTGTGAACTTCGCGCATGGCGCTTTCATGATGGCGGGCATGTACGCCACTTATGTTCTCTTTGATTACTTCAGGCTCAACCCCTACTGGGGATTTCTGCCGGCAGGGGCATGCTTATTCATCTTTGGCTACCTTTGCTATCTGCTGCTGATCCGTCCGGTGCGCAACCGCTCAGACTTCATGCAGATATTAATGACCATCGGGATCGGCCTCATCTTGACCGATGGCGCGCAGCTTATCTTCAAAGCCGACTATCGCCAGACCAACATCGCTCTGGTAAACCGCAGCGTGCATCTGGGGCCATTCGGTGCCAACGCTGCGGAGGTTGTCTCATTTGTGATTGCGCTCATCTTTGTAATGGGCTTGCATCTGTTCGTTGTCAAAAGCCGCACCGGCCAGGCCTTGCGCGCCATCTCGCAAAACCGTGAGGTTGCGCCGCTCATGGGCATCAACCTCGTCCGTATTCAGGGCTTCAGCTTTGCTCTGGGGATCGCGCTGGCCGGAGTAGCCGGCGGCCTGCTTTTGCCGCGACTCTATCTCTTTCCCGGCGTTGGCGAAGATTACACCACCAAAGCATTCGTCATGGTCGTGCTGGGCGGCATGGGATCGATTGAAGGTGCAGCGTTGGGCGGTCTTGTGCTGGGCATAACAGAAAGTCTCACCAGCCTCTATGCCGGTAACGAATGGGCTTTGATCGTAGATTTCATCATTTTTCTTCTTGTGCTCTCGTTCAAGCCCAGCGGCATCTTTGGGAGCCAGCGCGCATGAGCCTGATCAAGAACTGGAAGTTCTGGGCGCTTGTGATCGCGGCTTTGATCTGGGCACGTATGCCCTGGTTTGTAAGCAACAACTACCAATTGCAGGTTCTCTTCCGCATCACGCTGTTTGCCGCGCTTGGACTTGCCTGGGACCTCGTGGGCGGCTATGCCGGACAGCTCTCGCTGGGCCACGCTGCATTTTTTGGTGTAGGCGCTTACGGGCTTGCGCTCTTCACGCAGCTCTCCATTCCTGTTTGGATCTCATTATTTCTAGCCGCTGTGGTCGCAACGCTTGTTGCTGCCGTCATCGGAATCATTTCTTTCCGGCTTCGCGGACCGTACTTTGCTCTGGCGACCATTGCCTTTGGCGAAGTTCTGCGCCTCGTCGCTACCAATCTTAACGTCACCGGCGGCGCAATCGGGCTTACCATGCCTTCGCTATTCACCGGCAGGACATTCTGGCGGCAGTTCTATCTCGCTTCGGTCGCTCTGGTTGTGCTTGCCTTCCTGATCAACTTTTTGGTCTCACGCTCACGGTTCGGCTACTATCTCATGGCCATTCGTGAAGATGAAGATACCGCGAGTGCTGTCGGCATCAATACCCCACGATGCAAGCTGCAAAGCCTTTTGCTGAGCGCGTTTATTACTGCGCTGGGAGGCGCACTCTACGCCAGCGCCTTTCAATTCATTGTTCCTGACAGCGTTCTTACGCTCGATATCTCCATTCAGGTTTCTATCATTGCTATGTTGGGTGGGGCAGGAACTTTGCTTGGGCCCATCATTGGATCGGCGTTACTGTTGGGTTCGCAAGAGGTTTTCAAAAATCAGTTTCAGGAAAGCCACCTTCTTATATATGGTGTCCTGATCGTAATTGTCGTGCTCTTCATGCCTGAAGGAATCGTCGGCGGCTTGCAGCAGTTGTTCCGTAAGCGAGCAAAGTCGCCATCCGCCAGCGCACAACCTGCAACCAGCGGAGCAGCGCAGTGACCGCGGCTCCCATTCTTGAGCTCCGCGATGTTACCAGGCGCTTTGGCGGTCTCCGCGCTGTAAAGAATGTTTCGCTCACGATGAACGAGGGCGAGATCCTCTTCATCATCGGGCCGAACGGCGCAGGTAAGACTACGGTCTTCAATCTCATCAGCGGATTTCTCCATCCCAATGAAGGTATCATTCTCTTCCAGAACCAGGATATCTCTCGCATGCCTCCGCATCGATCGGCTCGTCTTGGAATCGGGCGCACCTTTCAAATCGTAAAGCCCTTGCGTGGTCTTACGGTTTTACAGAACGTGATGCTCGGTGCGTTCATGCACACCCGTAATCTGCAAAAAGCAGTGGAAGAGTCAAAGAAGATTCTGGATTTTCTCCAGATGTCGCACCTGAGCAAATTTCTCGCTTCCGGCCTGCCGCTGGCTGCGCTCAAGCGGCTTGAGATTGCCCGCGCACTCGCCACCAAGCCCAAGCTGGTCCTTCTTGATGAGGTGGTCTCCGGCCTGACCACCAGTGAAGCGCTGGCGCTTGCGGCCTTGATCAAGCGACTGCCGGAGTGGGGTGTAAGCGTGGTTGGCGGCGTGGAGCATGTGATGCAAGTTGTCATGAAGATTGCCGACCGCGTCATTGTGCTCGATTACGGGGCCAAAATCGCTGAAGGCGTTCCTGCTGACGTGGTGAAGATGCCGGAAGTGATCGAAGCCTATCTTGGTCCCAAGTTCAGGGAGCTGACGCAATGACCTCGCCGGACACGCTCGGCTCTGCAGCTCAACCTGCTGGCGGGCCGCTGCTTGAACTCAGTAACGTCACCGCCTTTTATCGCGATCTGCAGGCTCTTTTCGGCATCTCGCTCGCGGTCAACGCGGGCGAGATCGTAACGCTTATCGGTGCAAACGGAGCAGGGAAAACGACGCTGCTGCGCGTGATCTCCGGCATGAAGCGGGCGGCTGCAGGCTCGGTGCGCTTTGCCGGGCACGATGTCTCACGCGTTCCCGCGCATGAAATGGTCGCTCGCGGTGTGAGTCATGTTCCTGAAGGTCGCCAGGTCTTCCCATTCATGACGGTGAAAGAGAATCTCTCTCTTGGAGCGTATACGCCGCGCGCTCGTGCAAACATGAAGCGGCTCATGGAAGAGCAGCTCGCGCTCTTTCCTCGCCTGTCGGAGCGCATGGACCAGCTTGCAGGGACGCTCTCCGGCGGCGAGCAACAGATGGTCGCTATCGCTCGCGGCCTGATGGCCCAACCCAAATTGTTGTTGCTCGACGAGCCTTCCCTCGGTCTCGCTCCAAAGATCGTGGAAGAGGTTTTTGAGAAAATACAGGAAGTCCGGCGCACTGGCATCACCATGCTTATCGTGGAACAGAATGTGGTGAGCGGACTGAGCATTGCTGATCGTGGCTACGTAATACAGAACGGCGCGGTATTGCTGGCAGGCGCAGCCAAAGCACTGCTCAGCAATGAAAGTGTTCGTGCCGCCTATCTCGGTTTGTAATCACCACGCGCCGCGCATTCCCTGCAAGCGATCCACACATTAATGGCATCAAATTACAATAAGCAGCGAAAAATTTGGAGACGAGTAATGAGCATGCAAAAGGTAGTTAAGCTTCCCAAGCGCACCATGGCCAGCATCAGCCCGTTCACGGGAGAGCTTCTGCGCGAATTCGAACAGCATTCCGACGAAGTTCTGGAACAAAAGTTGCAGCTTGCCGCCGAGCGTTTCCGCGTTTATCGCGATGTTCCTTTTGCCGAGCGCGCCAGGATGATGACCAGCGCTGCCGAGATTTTGGAGAGTGAGAAGAACACGTTCGGCGTGCTGATGACCCGTGAAATGGGAAAGACCCTGCGTTCAGCCGTGCAGGAAGCCGAGAAGAGCGCCTTTGGCTGCCGCTATTACGCTGAAAATGCCGAGCGCTTCCTGGCCAATGAAGAAGCTAAGACTTCTGCCATGCACAGCTTTGTCCGTTACCAGCCCATCGGACCGGTACTGGCCGTCATGCCGTGGAATTTTCCATTTTGGCAGGTCTTTCGCTTCGCTGCGCCTGCGCTCATGGCCGGCAACGTTGGCTT
>DASRDW010000045.1:0-5541 GCA_035652415.1 Candidatus Angelobacter sp.
AACCGTCTACTACTCCATCTACTCCATCGACTGACCAGAGCACACAGCCGTCTCAAAGCACGCAACCGTCTACTGACCAAAGCAATCAGAGCGCAACCAGCACCAGCGCTGATCAGCAGGCCTCTATGAAGGGCTGCTTGAAGCAGTCTGGTGGAAACTGGGTCCTTTCTGCAGACAACGGGCAAACCGTAAACCTGCAGGGCGATAGCTCCATGCTGAAGCCGCACGATGGGCATCAGGTACAGATCCAGGGAACGCGCGCAAGTGACGGATCAGTGCAGGTGAGCTCAGTGAATATGATCTCTGATTCCTGTACCAGCAATCAGGCCAGCATGGGTGGCGCTGCAACCGGTGCGGCTACTTCCGCCACCACCGGCGCGGCTGCATCAAGCACATCGCCTGACCAGAGCAGCACGGCGGCCAGCAGCAGCAATACGCCTGTAACAGCCGGCAGCAGCCAGACTCCGACTACGGATACGAACAATGCCAATGCTCCTGCTGCAACAACATCGAATCCGGCCGGATCGGCTCCGGAAAGCGCCAGCTCTCCAGTAAATCCGCCGGCGCAAACTCCGAGCTCGACTGACCAAAGCTCTGCTTCCAGCAGCAGCACGATGCCGAGCAGCACTGCTTCAAGCAGCACGACTCCGAGCACCAGCGCTGACCAAAGCTCCACGACTTCAACGACTCCGAGTTCAGCGGCTTCAAGCACGACTCCGAGCACCAGCCCTGACCAGAACTCCGCGGCGTCAACGTCTCCGAGTTCCACGGCCTCAACTAGCACGACTCCGAGCACTAGCCCTGACCAGAGCTCTGCTGCTTCCAGCAGCACGTCTCCCAGCAGCACTGATCAGAATGCGGCATCATCCAGCACTACGGCGCAAAATCCTCCGGCTAGCACCACGCCGGGATCCACTGACCAGAACGCAGCTTCCTCCAGCAGCACCAGTGCTGACCAGAATGCTGCCCAGAGTAACCAGAGCAATGCAAACACCTCTGACCAAAATGCCAATGCAAGTGCAAGCAGCTCTGACCAAAATTCGAATGCAGGACAGAAACTTCCCCAAACCGCTTCTCCGTTGCCGTTGCTCGGATTGCTGGGTATGGGCTCCCTGTTCACCGGCTTGATCAGCCGCCGGAAAAAGTAAACCTGGATCCGACCACAACCAGAACTGCCCGAAGGTGCGAGCTTTCGGGCAGTTTTTATTTGCGTGGTGTACAGATAAGCGGCATGTCCCGTGCTGCGATTCTTGGGAAAGTCAATCTGCAGGGCTCGTGGAATGAGAAGTGCTTTGGATCAAGCGGGCTGCTGCTGCGTCATGCAGTGAATAGCTCCCAGGCCCCAGATGAAATCACCGCAATGAATTCCAATAATCTCTCGGCCAGGGAAGAGACCGGCCATGATATTGAGGGCGACCCGATCGTTGGGATCGTTGAAGGTGGGAACTAAAACTAGATTGTTAGCGATATAGAAGTTAGCATAGCTGGCGGGCAGCCGCTGTCCGCGAAAGATTACAGGGCGGGGAATCGGCAACTCGACGATCTGCAGCTTGCGTCCCTGCAGATCAGTGGCCTGGCGTAGGCGGCGAAGATTTTCTTGTACCGACTCATAATTAGCATCGGCGCGGCTGGGTTCCACAACCGTGAGCACTGTATCGGCGGCGACAAAACGAGAGATATCATCCACGTGGCCGTGAGTGTCATCACCCTGAATGCCGCTGCCAAGCCAGATTACTTTTTCCACTCCCAGATAATCTGCGAATATCTGTTCCAGATCGCGCTGCGCCAGTCCGGGATTTCTCTGCTGGACCTTGCTCAGCAGGCACTCTTCCGTTGTGAGCATGAGTCCCTGGCCGTTCACATCAATGCTGCCGCCTTCAAGGACAATGTGGTAGCGCTTGCCTTTGCGTTCAACAGTTGGCGTGAATTTTTTTAGTTTGAGCTTTTTCGTGATTCGCTCTGGAAGCTGATTGTCGTACTTCCAATCGGAATACTTGGCCCAGGCATTAAAGCGCCAATTGGTAAGCGCTACGTCAGTTTTGTTTTTGACAAAGATGGGGCCGGAGTCGCGCGTCCAGATGCGATTGGTTGGCCAAATGTGGAACTTCACTCGTTTTACATCAACATGGCAAAGGCGCAGGACTTTCTGTGCCGTCTGCTTGTCACGTGCTGAAGCTACTATTAAATTTACATCTTCTACACGCGCCAGATGCCGTACGATATCGGCAAAGACCCAGGGGATCGCTTCGAATTTACCTGGCCAATCTGAGCGATTGTGCGGCCATGCGAGCCAGGTAGCTGCGTGAGGCTCCCATTCGGCAGGCATACGGTAGCCGAGAGAGCGAGGTGTTGCGCTGGGCAGAAGCGCTTTGGCGCGAGCCATCAGTCCAAAAACCTGTGGGTGATGCCACCATAGCTATCAATGCGGCGATCGCGTAGGAACG
This sequence comes from Candidatus Angelobacter sp., assembly GCA_035652415.1. Lineage (GTDB taxonomy): Bacteria > Acidobacteriota > Terriglobia > Terriglobales > Acidobacteriaceae > Angelobacter. The sequence goes on from DASRDW010000045.1 coordinate 2,445, forward strand.
GCCAGTTGCGGCGGACATCTTCAAGCTGCTTCAGATCGCACTGGCCGATAAGGATTTCTTCCTTGTCGTGCGAAGCTTCAGCGATGATCCGGCCGAAAGGATCGGCCAGGAATGAGCCGCCCCAGAATTCCAAACCTTTGCCCTGAGCGCGATTGCCGCGAATGTCGCCGAATTCATGTCCCACGCGATTCACGACACCGACAAAAACGCCGTTCGCGATGGCGTGTGCGCGTTGAATCGTACGCCAGGCATCATGCTGCGCTGTGCCGGACTCAGCTTTTTCATCAGGATGCCAGCCGATGGCTGTGGGATAAAAAAGAATATTGGCGCCTTGCAGCGCAGTCAGACGAGCGCCTTCTGGATACCACTGGTCCCAACAGACGAGCGTTCCCATGCGTCCGTGCTCTGTGTCAAAGGCCTTGAAGCCGAGATCGCCCGGAGTGAAATAAAACTTCTCGTAATAAAGAGGATCGTCCGGAATGTGCATCTTGCGGTAAAGGCCCTTGGAGTTTCCGTCAGAGCCAAGGATGACCGCCGTATTGTGATAGAGCCCGCGCGCGCGGCGTTCAAACAATGAGACAACGATTGTGGTCTTGGTTTCACGAGCGACTTCAGCCAGCGCTTCTGTGGTGGGACCCGGAATTGGCTCGGCCAGATCGAACAGCGCTGCATCTTCCCGCTGGCAGAAATATTGGGTGCGGAAAAGCTCAGGCAGGCAGATCATCTGCGCGCCCTGCCTGGCGGCTGAGCGCACTTTTTCCACCGCCCGGCGAAGATTGTCGTCAGGGTCAGGCGAGCAGTGCATCTGGATCAAGCCGACTGTGAATGAATCAGAAGAAATTGCCATAATTGCCATAATTGCCAAAAGTGACAATTGAAAATCGCCAAGGATGGACAGCAATTCAATTCCGGCGATTTTGGCAATCTTGGCAATTGCGATCCTATCAAGGATATCAAACGTGCCAGTTTGACTCTGCGCTCTTGAGCGTTTACTTTTCTAAGTTTGCCCAACTCTAACGCGAGGTGACTCGATTGGCCAAGAAACACCAGGAAGGTTCAGGCATTGATCGCAAGCTCCATGATCCGGTTTCAGATAAGCTCTCGCCGGTTTTTCCGCTCGACCTTGGGAAGGTAAAAGGCATTAGCGATCTGGTGCGCGGCATGGCTGATACGGCCTTTACCGGCCGGCAGCTTGGCGAATCAGTGGATGTGCTGGAAGCCATGGCTCGCGACAGAGACTGCTTTGTGGTAATGACCCTGGCCGGCGCCATGACAGTTGCCAAACAGGGATTGATCATCTGCGATCTGATCGAGAAGGGGCTGATCAACGCCATTATTTCTACCGGAGCGCTCATGGCGCATGGGCTGGTGGAGGCTACCGGCTGCAATCACTACCGCTACGATCCCAAAATGAACGACGTGCAGCTCTACGAGGCCGGCTACAACCGCGTGTATGACACGCTGGAGCCGGAGCAGAACCTTGATCACGTTGAACTGGTGATGGAAGAGGTGCTAGGGAAATGGGACCCGCAGCAGACGATGTGCTCATGGAAGCTGAACCGCGCTATTGGAGAACACCTGAAGAACCACGCCAAAGGACGGGGCATTTTGAAGTCGGCGGTTGTGAAGAATGTTCCGGTCTTTGTGCCTGCATTTACCGATTCTGAGCTGGGCTTGGACGTTGCGCTCAACAATCGCGTGCGCGCGCGCGAAGGCAAGACGCAACTCCGCTACGATCCTTTCCTCGATCTGAACCATTTTGCCGAAACGTTGTTGCAGCAGAAGAAGTTAGGCATTTGGACGATCGGCGGCGGCGTGCCGCGAAACTGGGCGCAGCAATTTGGCCCTTACTGCGAGCTGCGCGTGCGCCGCGCTGGAGAAGATGTGCCGCTCAAGCGCTATCACTATGGCGTGCGCGTCTGCCCGGAGCCGGTTTATTGGGGCGGGCTTTCCGGCTCTCCGTATTCTGAGGCCGTTTCCTGGGGTAAGTTTGTTCCACCAGAGGAAGGCGGCCGCTTTGGCGAGGTCTTTGTGGACGCTACGGTCGGCTTGCCAATCATGTGCGCAGCGCTGTTTGAGAGGCTAGGCAAGGGGTTTAAGAAGGCGGGATTCAAGGCTGGCAAGGTATAAATCCCGAAGCGAAGCGAGGGGATCACTACAGCCCAAAAACAATTCTGGCGATTTAGAAGTAGATCGCCCGAGTCATTCAAAATCAATTTTCCCGTCCTGCAAATTTTTATGACGATATAGGGTCCCTCACCAGCCAGCGGGTTCAGGATTTCAGAAATCATTCAAAGATCAAAATCGCCGACGCAATTACAGTCGTCCATAACCCGCGTTTGTCTCCTACGCCGCTCTGCGTAATGTTCGTTGTGCGAACAATCTTGTTGGAGATGCGGTAAATCTCTTTTTTCTCGTCCCAGGAAGTATCAGGATTGAACTCCACGTTAAGCGTCGTCGCGAGCATCTCTGCGGCCAGCTCTTCGGCGTATTCGCCGGCAACGTCATCCGCTTCGCCAAAAGAGTGGTGCTCGCTCAAGTAGCCATAGGTGCTGCGGTCGGCAGGCATAGCCAGTCCAATGCTGGCGGCAGTAAGCCGGTGAGGCTCACGGGTGGAGTTCTCCGCAACCACGGCAAAGGTCACTTCGCCCGGATGGAGATACTTCACGCCTTCCTTGCGGGAAATCAGCTTGCAGTGAGGCGGAAAAATAGACGAGACGCGCACCAGGTTCTGTGCCGCGATGCCGGCATCCCTCAAGGCCAGCTCAAAAGAGGTAAGGCGCTCTTTGTGCTTACCCACCCCATTGGTCAAGAAGATGCGCTTGGGCACCATGTTTAATCCCAATTTAGTTTGCCTCCAAGATAGCCGCGTTTTGGGTGAATGAAAAAAATAACATACGCGGAGAGTTGCGCGGAGAGAATTTCCGCGAAAATTTTTCTTGAGAGAAAAAGACCGACGCAGCTTCTATGGGTGCACCGAAACTGGTGCAGGGAAATTGCCAAAGATCGCCGTAATTGAGTTGGGTAGAGCTTTTCAATTTTCAATTTTGGCAATTTCGGCGATTTTAGCAATCGGATTTGCTGCCGGCTGCACTTG
>DASRDW010000046.1:0-12355 GCA_035652415.1 Candidatus Angelobacter sp.
GTAGATCGCCAGACCGGGCACATCGCTCAACTGAACCTGCCCGCATTCGATAGCGATGCCTCAGAAGCAAGCTGGTACCGTGACTACGCTGCTTACTGTGGCGCGTCTGACGATGGCGTTAAAACATTCATGATGGTGGTGCAACTGGGCAAGCGCAAACCGGTCCTCAAAAAAGAGACGCAGGCTTCTGCTTGTACCGCACCGCAGTGGGAGCGCACTCCCAGCCGCGTAACCTTTGTTGTTGCCGGTGAGAAAACCACCTTCGCAATCCGTGGACATGGCGCCGACCTGCAACCAGAAACCGCGGAAGAAGAGGGCCCACAATGAAGACGCTGCAGGAATACCTTGACGATGCGGCCATAGCTCACGGACATCTCTGTGCCGGTCAGGTGTTGGGTGTACGCATGGCCATGTTTGGCCTGAAGAAGCTTGGCTTGGAAGACCCACAAGGCAAGGACCGCAAGCGCATTGTAACTTTCGTGGAGATTGATCGCTGCGCCACCGATGCCGTGATGGTGGTTACCGGCTGCCGGCTTGGGAAGAGAGCCCTCAAATTTCGCGACTGGGGAAAGATGGCAGCAACTTTTGTTGATGTAAAAACTGGCAAGGCCGTTCGCATCGCTGCTCGTGAATCGTCAAAGGCGCTGGCAAAAACCATGCACCCTGAGATTGAGAACAAGAACCAGCAGCAGATGCTGGCTTATCGTGAGATTTCTGACGAACAGCTTTTTCAGTCGCAGTGGGTCCATGTAGAGCTTCCGCCGGAGGAATTTCCTGGATACAAAGGTGAGCGCATTGTGTGCGCGCAATGTGGTGAGGGTATCAATTTCAAGCGCGAGGTCAGGCGGGGCGCTAAAATCCTGTGCCGGGGCTGTGCCGGGGAACGTTATTATGAGCCGATCGTGTAACTGTAAAAACAATTCCCAGGTCGCCGTGGCAAAGCTGCTCAGTGCATGGCTTTCAGGATTATCGGTTCTGATCCGCAAATAAAGGGAACTTCGTCCCAGGCTGTAGCGTATTACTAAACAGGTGCGACGGAATGAGTTGGAGGGCCTGCAAATGCCCGGGAGGATCAACATGCGTAAACAACACCTTGCTCTTGTCTTAGCAATTTTGGTTTGTCTGGGCGCTCTGGTTGGGTGCACCGTGACTACCCACGAGAAAGACAATGGAAAAAAGGACGATGTTGATATTCACACTCCGTTCGGCTCGTTGAGCGTTCGCCAGGACCAGACAAACGTGAAAGACACCGGGCTAACGCCCTATCCAGGCGCGCAACTCAGGAAAGATTCTAACGATGATGATCACGACAGCGCCAACGTCAATATCTCCAGCTCTCTCTTTGGATTGAAGGTTGTTGCGATGAAATTTAAAAGCGACGACGCTCCTGACAAGGTGCTGTCCTTCTATCGCAAAGACATGGGCAAGTACGGCAAGGTTGTGGATTGCAGCGGCGGCTTCAACATGAGCTTTCATCACCATGACCAGGACGCGGAAGTCACATGCGATGGCCACGACACTGACGATAAATACAAGGAAGTACTCAAAGTGGGGACGGAAAACAACCAGCGCGTTATCGCTGTCGGGCCTTCAGGCAAGGGATCAGTGTTTGCTCTGGTTTATGTCCGCGCATGGGACAAAAAAGATACCATGTAAGCCTGAGCAGATTTCCGACTCAAAATTGAGCAGCAGCAGACCCGGCTGTAAAAACTTTGCATATCAGCTTCGCAGTATTCCCTAAAAAGCATCCAAAATCGCCCGCATTCGCATCCTAAGTTGCGTTCAAGCGAACTGTGTTCGCGCCAGTAACAGGCCACTGTAGCTCTCGCCGCATTTGTTCAGGCCTGTTACCGTGCATGTTTCGAGCTGGTGAAGGCTATCAAGGAAGTTGCTGGGCCGAAAAATCTAAGCGCCACCTCGAACAAACATACATATTTTTTAGGAAAGTTAAATCACTCTCGAATGAGATGGACACTTCTATGTGTAAGCAGACCCTCGTATGCCCAGGTCACCCGCAACCTGATCCTGGAGCGCGCGGGTTACGTTGTGGTTCCGGCCCGCGATCCGGCGGAGGCGACCGAACTTTTCAATCCTTCAGTAGTGCATGCCGTTGTAATTGGAGATTCTCTGCACGCAGAGCAGAGGCTGGAACTGGCTCAAGCGTTCAAGCAACTGGCCCCGGCGGTGCCGATCGTGGTATTGAGCAACACTTCTGGCACACAGGTTCCCGCAGGATTGGTGGACGAACAACTGGAATCGCTGGGCGATCCGCGCTTGCTGCTGGAGGCGTTGTTGCGCATTCTCCCTAGTGATGGCCATGGACCGCATAATGGTCATAGGCCACAGTCTTAACCGGCACGATTTTTTGATCTTGCTGAATATTTTTAATTGTGAGTAAAACCTGAATCTATGGCTTCCCCAACAACAAAAAAGAAAACCGCTTCCCGGCGCGACTCTTCGTCGCTGGTCCTGGAAAAAGTGCCCACTGGTATTCGCGGCCTTGACCAGGTGACACACGGCGGTTTCCCCAAGGGACGCACTGCCTTGGTCTGTGGCGGCCCTGGGGCTGGAAAAACATTGCTCGGTCTGGAATTTCTGGTGCGTGGAGCGCTTCTGTATAACGAGCCGGGGGCTTGCATCGCTCTGGAGGAGGCCAGTGAAGAGCTTGTCACCAACATGGCCTCTATTGGGTGTGACTTGCCTGCGCTGGTGCGTTCCAAACGCCTGGTCATTGACTACGTCCACATTGAGCGCAGTCAAATTGAAGAAACCGGCGAGTACGATCTAGAAGGTCTTTTCATCCGTCTGCGCGCCGCCATTGAGCAGGTCAAAGCCAAGCGCGTGCTGCTGGATACAATTGAGGTTCTCTTTCTCGGCCTGAAAGATGAAGGGATTGTCCGCGCGGAGCTGCGGCGGCTGTTTCACTGGCTGAAAGATGCGGGCGTTACCGCCGTGGTAACGGCTGAAATCGGCGAAGGCTCACTGACGCGTTATGGCCTGGAAGAATACGTTGCTGACTGTGTGATCGTGCTCGACCATCGCGTCAATGAACAGATCTCTACGCGGCGCCTGCGCGTGATTAAATATCGCGGCTCTTCGCACGGAACCAACGAGTACCCATTCCTCATTGACGATCAGGGCATCTCCGTTATACCCATTACCTCCGTCGGGCTCACACACACAGCTTCCACAGAACGCATTTCTTCCGGCGTGCCCGGCCTTGATGCGATGTTGGGCCGGCAAGGCTTTTTCCGCGGCAGCAGTATTTTGACCACCGGCACTGCGGGCACCGGAAAGTCGATTTTTGCCTCAACCTTTGCTAATGCTGCCTGCGCCCGCGGTGAACGCGTCCTGTACTTTGCCTATGAAGAATCGCCCAGCCAGATTCTGCGCAACATGCGTTCCGTGGGAATCAGCCTGGAAAAGTGGATCAAGCGCGGCCTGCTCAAGATCCATGCCACGCGGCCTACCTCCGTTGGCCTGGAATCGCACTTGGCGAGCATGTATCAGGACATTCAGGATTTCAAGCCGAGCGTTGTCGTTGTTGATCCGGTCACCAACTTGATCACTGCGGGCGATCTTATTGCCGTCAAAGCCATGCTTACGCGCCTGATCGATTTTCTAAAATTGGAGCACATTACAGCCATGTTCACCAATCTTGTGTTTGGCCTGAACATTGAAGAAACCGTGATAGGCATTTCATCGCTTATGGATACCTGGCTGGTCCTGCGCGATGTTGCCACCGGCGAGTCAGAGAGAGTACGCACGCTGAACCTGCTGAAATCGCGCGGCATGGCACATGATACGCGCAGGCGCACATTTACTTTGAGTGATAAAGGAATCAAGATCCATGGCAATCAGTAAACGGACAACAGAACGCAAACGTGCCAGCCAGCGCCCGGAGCAGAACAACGGCCGGCAGATCCGCCCTCTTAAACCGATATGGGAGCTGCGGCTTTACGTTGCGGGCATGACACCGACTTCTATCCGCGCCTTTGAAAACCTGAAAAAACTGTGTGAAAAGCATCTGCATGGCGCTTATCGCATCCAAGTGGTAGACCTACTGGAAAAGCCGATGCTTGCTCGGGGACACCAAATCATTGCTGTACCTACCCTGGTTCGTCGCCTGCCGACTCCGGTGAAAAAGATTATTGGCGATCTCTCCAACACCGAACGTGTTTTGGTTGGCCTCGATCTGCGTCCGGCAGGGGGCTGGCGATAATCGCGTGCCCGCAAAAACCCATACCTTATTGCTCCTGGCTGACCGCCGAACAAGTCAGACAGCAAAAGCTCTAAAAGGATCCGGCTACCGGCTGATGCTGACCTTTACGCCGGACCATGCCGTTGCCATCTGCGTAAACAATACTGTGGATGCGGTCATCCTGGACCAGGAACATTTCATTCAGACGGAAGGCTGGTCTGTGGCGCAATCGCTCAAAATGATCCGGCGCACTATTGGCGTGGTCCTGGTGGTACGAGGCAAAATCGTCGGCGACAAGTTGCCGGCTGGGGTTGACGCAGTGGTGCCGGAAAGCGATCCCCAAACTTTACTGGTCTCATTGAAGAACTTACTAAAAGGCTTTTAGTTCGCGATAGCTTGAAGATCAGGCGGAGGCGCCCATGCGTGCAATAGCTCATCGCGAAACTCGCTGCCGTAGTGGCGGCCAAGATCGGTAACAGCGCGTGTTAAGTTGGAATAAAGGGTAAAGAAACGCAGGCCGCAAACCTCAGAGAGCTTATCCAGGCTGGGCGCAGCAAAAGGCATCCATGATTGCGTGCGGAAGACCATCCAGAACCTGATTTTTGCCAGAGACAGCAGCGCATAAAGGCGGAACTCGACTGCGGCAACGTGCAATTTCTGAGCGCAATCACGGTAGCACTCGCTGTATTCGTCGGTCTGTCCAACAATCTCCCGCTTTAGTTCCGCATTCGACCATTCCAGAAGTATGTGCGCGTTGTGCGACATACGCAGCAGATGCTCGCGCAAAAAATGCAGGCTTCGCCGCTGCTCCAGGCGCAAGGCCACGCCGGTCATAGCTGAGTGAAGATAACCTTCTGTTTGCGGATTCAAAAGCTGGAGAATATTCGCGGAATCAACCGGTTGCAAGAACGCTGGGACATCGCGAATGGTACGGCAGGGAAATCGTGACAAGCGCCCTAAAAAGAAGTACAGCGCGCTTGCGCAGAGCAATGAAAGAGCAACGAGTAGTATTGCGTATGCACTCATAGCCTAAAGATGCCCTTTACGTCTTGTTTATACCGCTGCAACTGCACCGAAAACGATTCCGGAGTAAACAGGTGCCGGAACTCACGGAAGGGGTCACCTGGCTCAGGCCGAATAAACGAAGCCAGCCAAACCACTACCGCCAAGCAGTATGACACAGTGGGCGCATATTGGGAGAACATTAAGAATTTTAATCCACCGCCCGTCCTTACCAAAGTACCCAGCAGAATGCCGGCCGCGGCAATCCCAAAACCGGCGGCAATGCCAAAAGAGTATTGCCGGTAATCAAGATCAAAGAGCCGCGCCAAAAAAAAGATAAGAAAGAAGACTCCCAGTTGCAGGCAGCGTACCGCAGTCTCCAGAAAGAGAAGCCCTTGCAGAAGTGGATTAGTCTGCACAGTCGGGTGAACAAGAGGAATGAGCACCGCTATGCCTAGCATGATGAACCCGGTTAACGGCAGTAGAAACTTGAACCAGGCAAGGTGGGTAAACGCTTCAAAAACGTGGCGAAACACTTCAAAGATCGCCAGAAATCCAAGTACCGCGTAGAGCGCCTCAATGCCCCACGCAAACCAGAAATAGGTCCAGCTGCGAGGATTGTAAAAGGAGACTTTTGTTATCTCCGCTGCGACGGCAAAAATTGTATAGGCGAAAAAAAAGGGGTACTGCTTAAAAACAGCCCGGCGCGCCATAAGCATGGCAATGCAGCTCTGCAGCACAGGCGGAGCCAGCCAGAGTAAGGTTCGCAACCACATAAGGGAAGCCACAGCTTACTCTAGCTGGCCCGTTGTTTACAAAGCCCGACGCAGAATGGGAAGTAACGAGAGATTTACTTCGGGCACTGCATGTCAGGAGTGCAAGTCGGTACTGGGACGCCGCCATCAGCCAAAACTGGCGTTGAGGCGCAAGTTGTCAAAAGGGTCAAGATAAACAAGACCCGGAGGATGGTCCGTTTCATTGTAATTCTTCCTTCTCCGGAAGACCTGGAAGTTGTTTTTGGTTTCTGATTTAGTAGAGTGTTTATCGCGCCAATTTGATATATCGTGCTGATTTTTTTGACGCGCTCTCGAATGAATTTGCAGTCGCGATCGCACAAAAAGATAAAAGTTTTGCAACTTTAATCGTCGCTGCAAGGCCTTTGCTAGCTCAGATATCGCTCATCTCACCGAATCGCTTTCTGTGCGACGTGGTTGCACAAAACAGCCGGGTTCTTATAACTTTGAAATTTGCCTGGCGGCCTTTGTAGATGTCTGGACATCTCTCAGTTTTCTTTTTGTCTAGCATTGTTGCCAGGATCATGCGTCCCATGGAGCCAACCACGGAGTGAACCCCGGCGAGCAGGAAACCCCCGAAGAACAGGTTCCGTCTTCTTACGGAACTCCGCCGCCACCGCTCATTGGCCCTCCGGGGCCGATTCAATGGAACTTGCTTTTCAGGCTGGCTTCGCCGCTGGCCGTGATTACGGGTGTTGTAAGTTATCTGGTTTTCCCCGTCGGGCTTTTGCTGGTACTTCCGTTCAGCTTAAAAAGAATCATTGCTCGCTACCGGCCATTGCATACTGGAGCATTGCTACCAGGAAGAGGCGCTGCCATCGGCGCATTCATGGCCCTGCTCAGCTTTATCGGCTTCCTTGTCTTTTTTCTCGCTACTCTCTCTTTGTACCGGGCCGAAATGCTGGATAAATTCCACCATGATTATTTACTTGACGAAGGTAAGCCAGTTTGGTATCCTTTGCTCATGGTAGAGATAAACATCACGGTTTCTTCGGTTTACGTGGTTCCAGCGGTGCGTTTCTCTCCCGCAACTTCTGCAAAAGCTCATTTCTCAGCCCTTGCGCTAGTTTCCGCATCGGCGTTCTCTGCAATGGACTCTTTGCTTTCTTTGGAGGCGTTTTAGCCATGACACTCCCTGAGGTTAATTCTCTCTATTCGACAGACGAACGATGCCGCGAGTTGCTGGCAAAACTCCGTTGGCCTATGGGTGTTGAATGCTTGCGCTGCAAGAGCAAAAAAGTTTACGACCTTCCGACTCAAAAGAAATTTGAATGCGGCGAATGTGGTTATCAGTTTTCCGTTCTGACTCAGACGATCTTTAACGACACTCACCTTCCGCTGGAAACATGGTTCATGGCCGTTCTGCTGCTCGTAGAAGCGCGCAAGGGCATGAGCGCGAATCAGATTAAGCGCACTCTTGGAATCAGTTACAAGACCGCATGGTATCTCTGCCATCGCATCCGCAAGGCTATGGCATCCAGCGATAAACCGATGCTGGACGGAACGGTAGAAATTGACGAAACCTATGTTGGCGGAAAGTTTCGCGGTGGCTACAGTGGACGCGCAAAAAACAACAAAGAAATCGTGCTTGGAGTCCGGCAGCGTGGCGGCGATCTCCGTTTCTTTCATGCGGAAGATGTGAAGTCCGGCACACTGGCGAAATTCATTAAAGAGCACGTTTCTACCGATGTTGAAGTGCTGATGACTGATGACTTCGGCGCATATCCTAACGCGATGAAACGCGCTGGACATGATGCGGCGAAGCACAAGACCATTAATCATTCCAAAAAGGTTTACGTGCAAGGGGACATCTATACCAATACCGTTGAATCTGCATTCTCGCTGCTCAAGCGCGGCATCATGGGAACGTGGCACAAAATCAGCGCAAAGCATCTCGCGGCATATTTGGAGGAAATGACCTTCCGTTTTAATCGCCGCAAAAATCCTGATCTCTTTGTTGATACGCTGCGCCATATGATTACTGCTGATCCTCTGACTTTTCAGGAACTGACCGCCGCATAAGATCAGCTAGAATTGATAGGCTGTTAACTCGTGGAGTTGGTTTAATCATCTTCCTTCTCCGATCTAGGGGATTGGTATCCATTTCCGCTTGTCGATACCAACGGTCTAAGGCTCCTCGTACGATTGGCCCCCTAGCATTCATGTGCTCAAGAGCTTCACGGTTGTATTCGCGCGTTTGCAGCATGTCGGTTCTTTCCCGCCATGCCATCTCCACAAACCAATCTAGGCAGTTCTTAAATTGGTCATCGGTGATTTCTTCATCGGGGATCGAGAGCAGTACAGCTCTATAGATGGTCGCCAGATGCGAAAAAAGGAATTGATGGCCCCACACATCAAAATTGTGCATAATCTCCGCCCCCTTATCGTTTAGGGTGGCAATGCGGCTTTCCCCTCCGCACCCCTGCACGTGCTTCTTGGCCATATCTACGAGATAATTAGCTATAAGGACGCCATGCTTTATCGGCATTCCCTGAATGTACAACTGCTGCGCCAGGAATTTGATTTCGACGCCATATCCAATCACGGCGAATTCTTTTACCCTTCGCAATGCCGTCGAGTCGGCGTGTAATAGGAGAGACTTGCCATTCAATTGTATCCCCAATATCAAGCCAACCTGCCGATGCTGCGTATCGGGATATAGCGCAACCTCGCTGGCATGAAAATCAATTATTGTTTTACGAATGGTTTTGACAATTTCCGCCTCGGACTTTTTGCGTGGCAGCGCATCGAAAATCCTGTCAATAAGAGAGTCGGCCAAGAAGCCATTGCCAGCATTCGCAATCAGTAGGCTGCAATTGCTGTGAGGATATTTTTGGATTTTCTCAACATTTGTTTTTATGTATCCTTCCTGCTCCTCTGTATCCGCAAAAAGTACCAGTCCATCCGAACATACAAAACCTGCGGCTATCGTCATTGGCTTCCTCATTGGAAGCCGTTTCGGTTTAACATTAGGGACGGGAAACGGCTTGACGAGTAGGCTACCCCTCATAGGGCACCTTCGTCAAGTAAATAATCATGAATTCCACGAACTTGCCACCAAGGCCCCGGATGCGCAAAGCCGCCAGATAGCGCAATGGTTTGCGACCAGTCATGGATTCGCTTTTATCACGGTGGGCGCCCTTACCTTTATCCTTGCCATTTTCCTGATCGCCGGCGCTCTCAGTGGGGCCTGGATCACACGCACCAGAAAAGCTGGTTCGCATGGCTGATTGGCGCAATCCCGTTCCATCGGATATCATGCGGTGACTATGAACAGTGTGCCCTCTCGTCTGCCCAACCTTGTGGTAAAAGGGCGGCTCATGTCTGGCTCTGAAATTGAGCGTACCCTCGTGCGCCTGGCCCATCAGATCGTGGAAAAGAACAACGGCGTGGAAAATCTGGTGCTGGTTGGCATCAAGCGCCGTGGCGTGCCTTTGGCTGAGCGCCTGGCCGCCTTGATCGAGCAGATTGAAAAGAAGCCGGTAGCGGTAGGAACGCTTGATATTACTCTTTACCGCGACGACCTCTCGACTGTGGGCGCGTCTCCGGTAATCAAAAAGGCCACGCCTCTGGGAACTGACATTGTGGATAAGAACGTGATCCTGCTGGATGACGTGCTTTACACCGGCCGTACCGTTCGCGCTGCGCTGGATGCCTTGTTTGACCATGGCCGTCCGCGCCGGGTACAGCTCTGCGTCCTTATTGACCGAGGCCATCGTGAGTTGCCGATTGAAGCCGCCTTTATCGGCCGTACGGTGCAGACATCAGATACTGAAATTATTGAGGTAAAACTCTCTGAGATTGACCAGGAAGAACAGGTCCTGCTGGTGGAGCGCACTTCTTAAACAATGCCTCGCCCACGTTCGTTACTCGAACTCGAGCACCTCTCAACAGACGAAATTACCTCTTTTCTTAAACTGGCGCGGCGAATGCAATCCGGCCGGCCCAAACCTATCTTGAGCGGCAAGCGCATTGCGCTTCTTTTCTATGAAGCCTCCACGCGTACCCGCGTGTCTTTTGAATTTGCCGCCAAGTTGCTGGGTACGCATACCTCTGTCATCAGTGCAACCGCATCGAGCATTGAAAAAGGCGAGTCGCTGGTGGATACCGGAAAGACGCTCCAGGCGCTTGGTGCAGACTGCATCGTCGTCCGGCATCCATCCTCCGGGGCTCCGCACGTGCTGGCCCGCAGCTTGCGCGTTCCCATCATCAATGCTGGTGATGGCATGCATGAGCATCCCTCACAAGGGCTGCTGGATGCCTACACGATCTTGCGCCATAAAAAATCTTTGAAGGGGCTGCGCATCACTATGATTGGCGATATCCGCCACAGCCGCGTGGTGCGCTCCAACGTTCATCTGCTCTCAAAGTTTGGCGCGCAGGTTGTGCTCTGCGGTCCTCCTGAGCTTCTGCCGGAATACGCATCCTCTCTGGCTCCGGGAGTAAAGATCAGCCGCCACATTGAAGAAGCAGCGAGAAAAGCCGACGTGCTTATGATGTTGCGTGTGCAAAAAGAACGTCTGGCCGGACTTAAGCTTGATGCCGACAGCTACATTGCTCACTATCAGCTCACGCCGGAGCGTTTAAAGCTGGCCAAGAGTGACGCTCTGGTTATGCATCCCGGCCCGATGATTCGAGGAATGGAAATTCAGAGCGAAGTCGCCGATGGCGCGCAAGCAGTGATTGAAGAGCAAGTACAAAACGGCGTTTATGTGCGCATGGCGGTCCTGGCGATTTGCCTGGGGGTAGCATGATGAGTTCGGATCAGCCGCGAATCAACGCGAATGAACACGAAAGAAAACACTGGGATTTGTGCCATCAAATCGTTGGTATTTTCTATTCCGTGTACAACGAGCTTGGCTATGGATTTCTTGAAGCCGTGTATGAAGAAGCTCTGTCAATCGGATTAGCTGAAGCTGGGCTAAGTGCGCGCCAGCAGGTTTCAACACCAATTTGGTTTCATGGCCGAACAATTGGTGAATACAAAGCTGATATTGTTGTTAACAATCTGGTGCTGCTGGAGTTAAAAGCAGCTAAAGCCCTCGACGCCTCGCACGAAGCCCAAATCTTAAATTATTTGCGGGCTACAAACATCGAAGTCGGTTTGCTGCTCAATTTTGGTCCAAAACCACACTTCAAGCGATTCGTCTTTGAAAATAACAGGAAAGGAATTCGTGTTCATTCGCGTGCATTCGCGGCTAAATAGTTCTCTCGCAATCCGCAACGGTCAACTCATCGATCCTTCCCAGCAACTTGAGGGCAAATACGATCTTTTGCTCAAAGACGGGCGTGTGACAGAGGTCGCACCTGCGGGAAAGCTGCGCGGTAAAGCGGATGAAAACTTCAATGCACGCGGATTGATTGTTGCTCCCGGCTTTATTGATATCCATGTTCATCTGCGCGAGCCCGGACAATCGCACAAAGAGACGATTGAGAGTGGCACCAGGGCTGCTGCTGCCGGCGGCTTTACCTCTGTTTGCGCCATGCCAAATACCAGCCCGGTGAATGATTCGGCGGAGATCACGCGCTGGATGATCGATCCGGCCCGGAATGCACACGTAAATGTTTTCCCGGTGGCGGCGGCAACCATTGGCAGCAGCGGCGAGCAACTCACCGATTTTGCTGCTCTGAAGCGCGCCGGGGCTGTTGCCCTCACCGATGATGGCAAACCAATCCTGGATGCCAGCATGATGCGTCAGGCCCTGATTGCTGCAGCCGCGCTGAATATGCCCGTGGTGCAGCACGCTGAGGATACTCGAATGACCCAGGGCTCAGTGATGAACTCCGGCCCCACTGCATTCCGCCTTGGTTTGCGCGGCTGGCCCGGAGAAGCAGAGAGTTCAATGGTGGAGCGCGATATTCGATTGGCCGCTGAAGCCAAGGCCCGCTACCACGTCGCTCATCTTTCCACTGCCGCATCGTTGCGTGCTGTGCGCAAAGCCAAGCGCGACCATCTGCGCGTGACCTGCGAGATTACCCCGCACCACTTCACGCTGCTCGATGAAGACATAGGCGATTACAACACCAATTACAAAATGAATCCGCCGCTGCGCTCCCGCGCAGACCGGGAGGCGCTTCTCGCTGGGCTGGCTGACGGCGCGATCGACTGCGTAGCCACTGACCACGCACCTCACGCCGCGCATGAGAAGAACCAGGAATTCGATCGTGCGCCTTTTGGCATCACCGGGCTGGAAACAGCATTGGGCTTGTGTGTGTCAGTGCTGCATTATCGTCATACTATTCCGCTGCGCCGCATCGTTGAGCTTCTTTCCGTAAACCCCACCCGCGTGATGAACCTGCAAGGCCGCGGCACACTGGCCGTGGGCGCGCGTGCGGATGTTACGATCTTTGATCCTGC
>DASRDW010000047.1:0-16656 GCA_035652415.1 Candidatus Angelobacter sp.
TTTTTAGATACTGGACTATTTCCACCCATCATTACGGTTCAGCTACAATCGATTGCCATGCATACCTTCACTCGCTTACGTTTGGTCTTGTTTCTTGCCGGCGCAACAGCCGCAGGGTTCGTCGTTTCCACTTTGCATGCCACAACTCCGGAAGAGCAGGCGGTACTGGCTCCCATCAACGCGATGTTTGACGGCATGACGAAGCGCGACGCGGCGGCGATCAAACAACCGCTGCTGACCGGCGGCTCCATGGTGCTGATGCGCAATGGCAAGCCGGTGCAGATGACCTTTGACGCTTTTGCTGACGCCGTAGCCAAGCCCGGAAAGACGCACATTGAGGAGCGAATCCACGATCCGCTGGTGCGAATTGATAACGACCTAGCCGTGGTCTGGGCCCCTTTCGACTTTCTTGAAGACGGCAAGGTAGTCCACTGCGGAACGGACCTGTTCAACCTTGTTCGCACGGATGGAAAATGGCTCATCGCCAGCATCGCGGACACAGGACGGAAAGAGTGCTCAACCAAGTAAATCTGATTGCTGCGACTATGATCGCATCGCTGCATGACAAATAAAATCGCGGACCAATCGCCGATTCACGCTCTTCTTAGCGTAAATCGCGTTGATCCGCGATCTGATTTTCAACGCAAAGAAGCAGCTATCTTAAGCGGTGGCTTCTTCTCCGCCTTCTTTTTCCACCGTGACCTTCACCTTGCTTATCACGTCGCGATGCAGGCGGATTGGCACTTCCGTTTCGCCCAGGCTCTTGATGGCTTCATTAAGCTGAATCTTGCGCCGGTCGATATTGAAGCCCTTGCGCTCCAGCGCCTCAGCAATATCAGCCGAGGTGACCGAGCCAAACAGGTGGTCTTTCTCGCCGGCCTTGCGGTGAAAGCTGAGCGCGGTGCCGTCCAATTGCTTGGCCAGGCCTTCGGCATCGGCTTTTTCGACCGCAGACTTGCGTATCGCAGACTGCTTCATCTGCTCGATGACGGCGCGATTGGCGGCCGTGGCTTCAATGGCCAGCTTCTTGGGCAGCAGATAATTGCGGCCGTAGCCCTCCGCGACCTTTACCACTTCACCGCGGTGGCCCAGCTTGGGAACATCTTCTTTTAGGATGACTTCCATTTCAGAATCTCCGAATTTGCAGGGGCCAAAGCCCCGAATATTTTTGGCGCCTGAACGGCACGACCAAAGCCGTGCCCTGACACTTGTCTCGTCTATCGCGCGGCGAACGGCAGCAGGGCGATGTTGCGTGCCCGCTTGATGGCCGTTGTGAGGCGGCGCTGATGCGGCGTGCACACACCGGTCAACCGGCGCGGAACAATCTTGCCGCGCTCAGCCACAAACTGCCCGAGCAGACGCACGTCTTTGTAATTGATATCGTCAATCTTCTCGACGCAGAATTTGCAGACCTTCTTGCGACGGAAGAATTTGCGCCCGCCGCCCTCGCGGCCGCGCTCTCCGCGCGGACCATCGGGCCTTCCGCCTTCTCTACCGCCTTGCGGCCGTGGCGCTGGTGTTGAACTTTCCTGGGTTGTTTCGTCTGGCATAAATCTCCTCGATATTCAAAAACTTGATGGGCTACTCGCCCATATATCTTTAGCCGTCACCGTTTTCAACGGCACGGATCCTGATCCCGTTTTCTCTGTTCCTCGATAGTGCGGACGGTAAGAAACGAAATCTTTGCTTCAGAAATTTGCAGCTGCTGGGTTAACGCTTCGAAAAACTCGCGTCCCACACCTTTCAGCAGCGAATCCTCAAACATTTCGCACATTGCCAACCTCCTGCTTCAGCTCTCTTAGCCAGTTATCCTGGCTGAATGCTGAGCGCTGATGGCTGAATGCTTTCCTTAGGCGTTAACCGCCGGGCTCTCCGCTTCGGCCGGCGCGCTGCCTGCCGGTGGACGCTTCACCCGCGACTCGCGGATCTTGCGCACTTTATCCAGCCGCTGATGCTCTTCATCTGTGCGCACGGTAATGAACTTGATCACCGGCTCAGAGACGCGCATACGGCGCTCCAACTCGTGGATCGCCTTGCCATCCGCTTTCATCACGAACAGCACGTATTGGCCGTCTGAAAACTTCTTTACGTCATACGCCAGCCGCCGCTTGCCCATCTTTTCTGTTTTCTCCACCGTTGCGCCCGCAGTGGTGGCATGGTTTTGCAAAGTGGCAATCAGCTTGTCCACATCTTCTTCCAGCAGGTCTGGCCGTACTATAAACATCACTTCATAGCTTCGTTGCATGTCTTCTCCATTGTCGCTGCGCTCCAACCCGCTTTAGAGCCTGATGGACCTTAAGCTCTTTCCGCGCTTGATGCGCCGCCGCTCAGCGCGTGGTCGGCTTCGCGGCGTAATATTAAAATTTCCGAATCGCGACAAACTGCTCGCGACCTCAAACTTTCTCTTCCGAATCTTCCGGCTTGTTCTTCTTGTTAAATTTATTCATCGCCACGGTGATGCTTTCATTCACAATCACATTCACCGCCTGCGCCGTCAGCTCAAGCGCTTCATCCAAAGGCTCAAGCATCGATTTCCTGAACGGCGCCAGAATGTACTTTGCTCCACCCTTGCGCGGATCGTCCGGCGCAACTCCGATCCTGATGCGCGCTATTTCCTCAGACTGCAGCGCATTAATGATCGACTGCATTCCGTTGTGCCCGGCTGACGAACCCCGCGCCCTCACGCGAATCATTCCCAGCGGCAGGTCAAGCTCGTCATAAATCACCAGCACGTCCTGCTGCGGAGCCACTTCATACTTCCTGACCAGTTCCAGAACCGACATGCCGCTCAGGTTCATGTACGTTTCCGGCTTGGCCAGCAGAATCTCTTCATTCCCGATTCTGGTCCGCGCCGTGAGCGCCTTGCAGTGCCGGTTGTCAATCATTACTCCGCACTGCTCGGCGATGCGGTCCACCGCAAGAAAGCCGATGTTGTGGGGCGTGAACTGGTATTCGATACCAGGATTTCCTAACCCAACAATCAGCTTCACCGCGGTTACTTCTTCTCTTTCTCTTTCGCAGCAGGCTCAGCGCCCTCTTCCTCAGCTTCCTGCTTGCCCTTCTTGATGACCTCTGGCTCAGCCGGGGCCGCCGCTGCAGCTTCCGCAGCCGCTTCCGGAGTCGGCGCAACTTCTTCTTTCACTGATGTAATGTGTGCGACAGCCTGGTCTTCATCGGTAATGAACTTCAGCTTGCCGCCGGTGTTGGGCAGGTCTTTTACGCGCGTAACGGCGCCAAAGACCAGCTCAGAAACATCCACATCAATGTGGGTCGGGATGTCAGCGGGCAGGCACTCCACTTCCACTTCACGCAGCACCTGGTCAAGGATTCCGCCCTGCTGCTTCACGCCGGCAGCTTCGCCCTTGAGATGGATTGGCACCATGACGCGGATCTTCTCGTCCATGGCAATCCTCTTCAGGTCAAGGTGCAGCAGCTTGCCTTTGATCGGCTCAAACTGCCAGTCTACGATCATGGCTTTGCTCTGCTCGCCGTTTACCTTGACATCAAAAATGGTGTTGTGTCCGGATTCAGAATTCAAAATCCGCATAATCTGCTTGGGGTCAACGCTTATTGCCAACGTGTTCTTTTTTGCCCCATAAATCACAGCAGGCACGCGGCCGCTCACGCGCAAACGCCGCGCCTCATTTTTGCCGCGAGAGCTATCCGGCCTGGGTTGCGCTTCAACTAGTTCTACCTGTGCACTCATTTTCGGTTTCCTTCTTTGCCTCCGCGCTGCTGTTGGCTTTTGTTTTAGGCAAACAGTGAGCTGACGGAAGTCTCCTCGTGTATGGATTGGATCGCGCGGCCCAAAAGCCCCGCAACCGACAAAACTTTTATTTTTGGTTCAGCCTTCCCTGCTTCAGTGAGCGGAATGGTGTTGGTTACTACCACTTCCTCCAGCCGGGACTTGGCAATTCGTTCAATCGCCGGCCCGCTCAGCACCGGATGCGAAGCGCATGCAAAAACCTTTTCTGCACCCGCGTTCAGCAACGCGTCGGCGGTCTTTACCAGCGTGCCTGCCGTGTCAATGATGTCATCAATAATCAAGCAGGTGCGGCCCTTCACGTCGCCGATCACGTGCATGACTTCCGCAACGTTCATGTCCGTGCGGCGCTTATCAACAATGGCCAGAGCTGCATCAATCTTTTTGGCAAAGAAGCGCGCGCGCTCCACGCCGCCGGCATCGGGCGAGATCACGGTCAGGTTCGGCAACTGCATCTTTCTGAAATAGTCCACCAGCACCGGCGAAGCAAACAGGTGGTCCACCGGGATATTGAAGAAACCCTGAATCTGCGGAGCGTGTAAATCCACCACCAGCGCGCGATGCGCGCCCGCCGTGGTCAGAAGATCGGCAATCAGCTTTGACGATACGGGAACACGCGGCTTGTCTTTGCGGTCCTGGCGCGCATAGCCGTAGTAAGGAATTACCGTGGTGATGCGCCGCGCCGAGGCGCGCTTGAGCGCATCCACCAGCAAGAGCAACTCCATTAAATGTTCATCCACCGGAAAGCACGTGGGCTGTACTACAAAAACATCAGCTCCGCGCACGTTTTCCATGACCTGGATATAGACCTCGCCATCAGAGAAGCGTGTCACCGTCGCCTTGCCGCGTTCCATGTTCAAAAACGCGCAGATCTCGTCGGTCAAAGCCTCATTCGCCGTGCCGCAGAAGATCTTGAACTTTTCATCTGCGCGCGACCGCTGAGGTTTAGGCTCGCTCTTTGGCTGCATCTGCTGTTGTTGTTTCTTCTCCGATTTTTCTGCCGTTGCTGGTGCTATCGTCGCCATGCTGACCTCTCCGTATGAGCTGGTTTGCTACACCGGATTACCATTTGCTCTTGGCTTTTAGCTCTAGGCCCTTACCTCTGGCTTTTGAGCTTTTAAAAGTGCTGCTAACCGTTGATTTCCGATTATCGGATCACGGCGATCTCCCGATCAAACTTGGCTGGGCCGCTAGGATTCGAACTTGAGCCGTTCTGGCGGCGTCTGAGCTGCCAGGCGAAATCCTGAGCGAAGTCGAAGGACCTCTCTCACGACTCAGCCACACCCTAAACTTCCAACCTGTAACTCTGGCTGGGCCGCTAGGATTCGAACCTAGACAAAGTGCTCCAAAGGCACTTGACCTACCATTAGTCGACGGCCCAAAAACCTGTCATTGTTTAACGCAGTTTTTGCTTTTTTCAGTCCCGGGCGATGTCGTGCGATGTCAGCGCTCCCCGGGTGATTCCCAACAGCTCACCCGGTCTTCCGCTGCCCCGCTCCTGCTCCCATCATCTCTTTCCAATATCTTTCCCGAGTCAGCGTTACGGTTGCCTGGGCCGGCACACCCTGATCGTTCAATTTTTCTGCCGCTAGTGTTGCTGTTTCCTGGTCGGAGAATAACCCGTAAACCGCTGAACCAGACCCTGACAACGAGACATATTTTGCCCCGGATCGCTCAAGCGCACGTTTGACCTCACGTATTGCGGGATATTTAGGGAAAACGACACTTTCGAAATCGTTTTCAATCCCGGTACGGACAAGGTCGAGAAGCAGTGCCTCGGCCCGGTCCCAGCCTTTATCTGGGACACCGGTTAGGGAAAAACTGCCGTTCAGCCATTCGTAAACACTTCTGCTGAACGTACTTATTCTATCTGAGCTTTCCCGCTCAGTCAATTTGCCGCTTTCTGCTGGCTTTAAAGATCGTGGCACGCCCCCGCTTTCGGCTGTGCCATTTTTCTCGTCCCAGTCGGCAAATGCCGCAGGCGTCGAAACCCCAACTTCCGGCGTGGCCACCACACAATGCCAGCTCGGCAGATCATCCAGTGGAAAAACCTGCTCGCCCCGTCCTGTCCCCAGCACTGTTCCGCCCACCAGAAACAGCGGCAAATCAGACCCTACTTCAGAGGCAATCCTGAGCCGCTCTTCCGGCGGCAACTGCTGTTTCAGCTCCTTCTCCAGCGCCAGCATCGTGGCCACCGCGTTGGAAGAAGCCGCTCCCAGCCCACCCTGTACCGGCAGGTTCTTCTCAATCGTAATCCTCACCTTGCCGCGCATCTTCAGTTGCTTCAGCACCCGCTCCGCCACGCGCCAGCAGGTATTGCTCTCATCGGCGGGCACGCGCTTGTCTTTGCAGGCGATATCAATCCCCAGGCCCTTGCCCACATCCACCCGCACCACGTCAGCAAGCGCGATGGTCTGATAAATCGTCCGCAGCTCGTGAAAGCCATCTTCACGCAGCGGCCCAATTTTCAATCCGATATTGATCTTGGCAAAGGAACGGACAGAAGTGGACATGATCTTGAAGGCAATAATAACTGTTTTTCTCTGAAATCCCGAGCGCTAGCGAGGGATCCCTGCCTGTTAAGAGCGTTTGTGTCCGAACATGTTCCGATGTGTTACTGAGAAACACTTAATCGTGCGAGGTGCCACATGCTTTTGTTCGTGCGAAGGCGGGTGCTTTCTCTGCAGAAGGCGAGCAATTTTAAGACGGCATCACTACCGTGTGCGAGCGCGGTGAAGAATCGCCGCAACTTAATGCACGAAACAAAAAAGGCTCGCAGCTTTTCACTGCCAGCCCTTTTCACCTGATCACGCTTTTGGTTTGGCTAAGTGCCAATGGCCAATTGCTTCTTCCTACCGCCATCCACCGTGATTACCGCCAGAATGAGAGCTGCCTCCTCTGCTCTGGAAACTGCGTCCACTATTGCCACGGAATCCGCTGCCGTTATTAAAACTGCGGCCACCCGTGCTTCTGAATTCGCGGCCGCCATTCTCATGGAAACCACGCGCTTGCGCAAAGCTTCGTCCACGATCAAACCCGCGCTCGTTAAAGCCGCGCTGGCCACTAAAGCTGCGGAACCCCCGGTCGCGATCAAATCCTCGATTACTCTCAAACCGCGGTTCGTTAAAACTATGGAAACCGCGGCCAAACCTGTCGCCGCGGAACCTTTCCACCGGAGGTCCGAATCTATCTACGGTGTGGAACCGCTCAAACCCCCTGAAGCCAAATCCACGGTTGAAATAAAACGGACGATAGTATGTGGGGCGAAGGTAATAAAAGTTGTACCAAGGCCCTGCGCCGATAAATACTCCATCCACAAACCAGTTCGGGCCGTAATAGCCGTACGGTGCGCACGCAAACGGATATGTGGGATAAAAGCCCCACTCGCATACCGGCGGTGCATTGTAAATCCCGTAAGACGGACCTATCTGTACCCCAATTGCAACCTGGGCCTGGGACTGCACTGCAGGCAACGCCAGAGCAGCCAGCAAAAGCAGATATTTTAGATACCGCACTGTGGAACCTCCTCGGAAGGCATTGCGTTTGCCGGGGCGTCCTTGTGATTCTAAATTCCCCGATCAACGCAGCCTTAACACCGCTTACCTAATTAAACAAACCCGCTGCTCTCTCTAAAGTTGTGTGTTATGAGCAGCTTTCAGACAATTCTTTGCCGGATATTAACGTTTCTTTACCTGAGACAGTCTCGAGCAAAGCGAGAGACCCCTATCGGGAACGAAAGCCATGTTTTAAAAAGAACTTTGTCTGCTATCTTGGTCGGCCAGCAACATAGCTTTTGATGCTCGTTTTGTTAGAGGAAGACTCCGCTACACTCAGGATTCCAGCAACGCCCAATTGCCAACTGCTATTTGCCAATTGCTTTCACTGATGGCTGATCGCCGATAGCTGACAGCTAATATCTGAACAAATATGACAGCTTGATAAACACCTGCCGCCCATCATTCAAAAAGCTGTTTCGTGTGCGCAGCACGCCGTCAAATGTCTCGCCCGGCGCGCAGGCCAATCCGCCGCAGGTTCGCAGCAATGAGGGATCAATATTTTGCAGGTCGCTGTTGTAGCCCACGTAAATCGCCGTTCCTGGGTTTAGCAGGTAAGTGAACAGGACGTCACCATTGAACTGCTTGGTATTTTGCAGCGTAGTAAAACCCGGATTCGCAATCGTCGTGGTGTACTGGCCAATCAGGCGCAGTGAAAACTCTTTGGTGAATTGGTAATTCCACTTTGAGCGCATGATGTGGTTGTTAAAAATGTTGAGGCCGGTGTTCTGGTCCAGCAGCCGCGTCATCAGGTAGGTATTGTCAATCGTTAAGCCTTTTGTCGGGCGCACGGTGCCGCGCACTGAGGCCGTATTCTGGTAGCCCAGCACTGGCGGTCCACTGCGTGGAACAAAGTTGGTGGCTGTGCCCCAATCCATCTCCGCATCCAGGTTGAGCCACTTGAAATATTGCGTCTTGAATTCCGCGGCCCCAATCACATGGGTATAGTCGCGATTTGCCGTCAGCGTTGAGAAATCAACAGGGCGCAGCCGCTCGTGTTCCCAGGTTGAGGCCACAATGAAAGCGCTGTTGCGCGGAAAATCCCATTCATAGTTGGGATTGAGCGTGTAATCCAGCCGTGTGCCGCTGTGGTCCCACATGGTCAACTCAAAAAGCCGCGGGCCATGGGCGACCAGGAATTTGCCTTCAGGATGAAAAGTCCAGCCCGCAAAGTTGCTGAATCGCCGGTAGTCCGTCCGATTGATGAATCCCGTCTCGGTCGTAAAGCCCGGCGCAATGTCCTGGTACATGGTGTTAAATTCCAGCCGGCGTGAGCTGCGCTCCGCATATACCTGATATGCCGGCCCGGATTCATGCGTCCCGTCATCGAATTTGGTTTCGCTGGTTACTGCCTGGGCATTCATCTGCCAGTTCTGGCCAAACTTTAACTGCGTATCAATTCCTCCAACACGATTGAATCCGGTTTCACAAGCCGTTGCCGTGCAGAATGAGTTTGGATTGGTATGCAGTTCGCGATCGGTATAGATCATGCCGATGCTGTCATTCTTGCCCAACTCGCGATTAATGCGTACCACGCCGAAGTATGCGTTCTGGCCGGAGAGCGGATCGGTATCAATCACGCTGTCACCCGGCAGGCGATCATTAGCCAGCATCGTGCCAATCGCCCATGGCCCCGTCTTGCCCGTAAGCCGCGCCCCATAGAGCGGGTCGCCAATGTTCCGCGTAAACACAAGGGCCAGCGGCGTCTGGAAAAAATTTGAGTTCTCCTGAAAGAACGGCCGTTTTTCCGGAAAGAAAACCGCAAAGCGCTGGTTCACCGTCACCTGCGGATCATCCGATTCAATCTGCCCGAAATCTGGATTGATCGTAGCGTCCAGCACTAGGCTGTCTTTGATCACGATCTTCGAATCCAGTCCGGCTTTTGGGTCAACATGCTTTCCTGTAAACCGATCACCCGATGGATCGCGCTCATCCAGCGAGCGGAACGCGCCTACTGACGTATAAGGAATGAACTGCATGTTCCGGCTGGGTGAGATGTTTTCAAATCCGCCCATCGTTCCTTCCTGTGACAGCATTCCCTGTATGCGGTTCGTATTCACCGGAAAAAACGAATGCTCAGAATGGCGCGGGATCACCCGGATCAAAATGAATCCCCAATCGTTGCCCGCCTCCGGTCTGAAGCGCAGTGACTTGAACGGGATCTCAATGATCACCATGTAGCCGTTGCGGTTGACCTTGGTGTAGGTGTGCCAGACCGTATCAAAGGTGTCATCAAAGCCCTGGTTCTCGGCGTACAGACCATCCTGCTGAATCCCGTAAGGATTGCTGTAAAACATGTAAGCGTGACGGCGATCGTGGAATGTATCTAGCCAGAGGCCTACTTGGTCGTCATCGTCAATCAACTCGCGGCGCAACATGCGCGCGCGGAGCTTCTTGGGCTCCTTATCAAACGCCAGAAAGACCGCATAGAAATTTTTGTCCGTATAGCCCAGGTAGGCTTCAGTCGGCTCGCTTACCGGCTCGCCATCACGCGGCTCTTTTTGCGTGAAATTGCCGACTTTCAACATGTGCCGCGCCAGATCGCTGGCAGGCTCCATGCCTTCAAAGTCTGCCAGCTTGGGCGCTGCTTGCAGGCGAGGAATGCGCAAAGTGCTGGCTTCGGCGGTAAGGTTCGGTGCGGCCAGCTTTGGGCCCTTGGCCAACAGAAACGCTGACAGCCCCATCATCATCGCAACGAGCCTGCCCAGATCCCGTAAGTATCGCCGTCTTGTCACGAAATTAATTACTTGGATCAGCCCTGAGGGTTCCGACTTTTAGACGTGAATTGCAAAGAAAAGTTAACTTCTCTCTCAATACAAGGATAGCTGTTATTGAATATGATCGGCGTGTGTGGAGCGATTCGCAGTAATTTTAACGTAGGCTTTGCGTGTCTTTCCCTTAGAACAGTCCCGGCTGCCGTCCATATTTAATGCCAAAGTGTTCGTAAGCCAGCCGCGTTGCAACTCGTCCCCGCGGAGTGCGGTCAAGAAAGCCAATCTGGATGAGGAACGGCTCATAAATTTCTTCCAGAGCATCCTGCTCCTCTGCCAGCGCCGCTGCCAGGGTACTCAAGCCCACTGGCCCTCCGTTGTATTTCTGGATAATGGTCAGCAGCAGTCGCCGGTCAATCTCGTCAAACCCATGCTTGTCCACTTCCAGCATCTCCAGCGCGGCTTGCGCGGTGGCTTTGTCGATTCGCCCTTCGCTGCGCACCTGGGCAAAATCACGCACCCGGCGCAGCAGCCGGTTGGCGATTCTTGGCGTACCACGCGCTCGCCCTGCCAGCTCGGCAGCGCCCTCATCATCAATGGCCACTCCCAGTATTTCCGCTGAGCGCTCAATAATGAACTTGAGCTCTTCCGTGGTGTAAAACTCCAGCCGCAGCAGGATGCCAAAGCGCGACCGCAACGGCGCAGAAAGCAGCCCGGCCCGCGTTGTGGCGGCCACAAAGGTAAACGGCTTCACATCAATGGTATGTGTGCGTGCAGAAGGCCCCTGCCCAATAATGATGTCGAGCTTGTAATCTTCCAGCGCCGAATAAAGAATCTCTTCCAGCGCCGGCTGCAAGCGGTGCACTTCATCCAGAAAAAAGACCTGCCGGTCGCGCAGGTTGGTCAGGATGGCCGTGAGATCGCCTTTGATCTGTATGGCCGGCCCGGCGCTCTGCTGGTACGCCACGCCCATTTCATTGGCGATAATCGTGGCCAGCGTGGTCTTGCCCAGACCTGGTGGCCCATAGAGCAGCACATGATCCAGCGGTTCGCCGCGCGATTTGGCCGCTTCCACCGCAACCGAAAGATTTTCTTTGACTTTCTTCTGCCCAATGAACTCGCGCAGGTAGCGCGGGCGCAGCTTGAGTTCATAAGAAGCGTCGTCCTCCGCCTGAACGGCGGAAACAAGGCGGTCCTTATCGATCGGTTTTTCGGCTGCAGACACTATGGCGATACTAGAGCGAACTTGAGAAAAATGGAAGTGAGATCGTTCACCGCGTGGGGACGCTTTTTCTGAAATCCCGAACGCAGTGAGGGATCACTACCCTATGGATATGCTTACTTTCGTATGCCCTCTGAATTGGCAACTTTGGATTAACTCCAACCCCAGATTCATTCTGGAGGGAGGCTTTTTTAATTCGTAAGCTGAGGACCGAAGCAAATTTTTTTTAAAAAAGCTCTCCGCGCATCAATCTCTCGAGTGAGTAGTGATCCCTCGCTGCGCTCGGGATTTCAGAAAAAGCGCTCTTCCGCCTCCTCCGCGATAAATATCCGGTTAAAGGTGCAATACGCACTTCCCGCCGTTCGCGTTTTCCCAGACTTCCGGAAGCAGCCAGCAGTTGCCTCCGAAGCACACGTTATATTTGCCGGAGGTGCAGGAGGTCCCTGGGCCGCAGTTCAATACCATACCTAGCATGCCTTTGCATTTCTCTGCAGGCTCTTGTCCGCTCCCGTCAAACCAGGTGTTCAGATCCGGGTCAGCGATAGTATCGAACTCCCGGCCCGCAAGCAGGAAAACGATTCCATCTGCGCCGTCAGATCCCAAAGTGCCGTTTGGTCCTGGACCCTGCACTTCACAGCCGGAAGGACAGCGGTCCGGATTGCCGATGAAAGCATATTTAATGTCGACGCCGCCAAGCGTGGCATGGGTATGGAAACCGCAGTACTGGGTGCAGAAGCCCGATGTCTCATTGATGTTGGACGAGCTGATGACGAAATAGATGCCGTTGGAATTTCGCGGCAGCGTGCCGCTGTTCAGCACGTTCGAAACAGTAGTTTGCAGGCTGCTGTCCGACAGGTTGGTGCTGCTGAACACGTTGATAGAGCCGCCCAGGCTTACATTGCCGCTCGCGTTGCCGGTGCTGTCGCCGTAAGTCGTTAATACCTGCTCGTAAGGCGTGCCGCCCAGCGTGGAGACAAAATGCTCCACCAATTGTTGGGTCGCCGCCGTGTTTGAACCGGTTCCGTTCCAGTTGCCGTACCAGATAAGGTAGAAAGGCACGGGATTGCCCTTCATGACCGGGCCTCCGTGGAAATTAATGCCGTTGCCGGTGACTACCGCTTCTCCAATGGGCGCGGCAGCTGGATTGTCAGCCTGCTGCTGGCCGGTGAGGCTGGAATGAGCGGTGTATCTTTAAGCGGCGTGTTTGATGGATTTTCAACATGGTCCTGCGCCGTCGGGCCGGACTGTACCACGGCTGCCGTATCTTTCATCGGCGTTTGCCCGGGATTATCAACCTGCTGGGCTGCAACATGAAAAGCAAACATCGCGCAGAAAAATGCGCTCGCGTACCGTAATCTTCCAGATAGAAATGTCATAAACGCACACCTCGCTAATTACTATCTCGGCGAAGTCTTATCACGGCCCGTGCCGATTTCGGCGCAAAAAAGCTTTTATTGCACTTTTGTTACAGCCCACTTTTTCAATTTGGGCCTGGCCAGAGCACAGTGCTAAAAATCGCCGGCCTTCGTCCAATGACTGAGATGACCAACTTTTATAGAGTCCTGTTTTCCCTTACGCTGGCTCTCTCGCTTGTCTGTTCGGCGCAGACCATTGACTCCAGCCACTACCGCGATCTCGTGAAACAATTCAACGAGCGCGCCAAGGCAAAAGACTGGTCTGGTGCGCGCGATGTCCTTACCGAAATCGGCCGCGAACTTCCTGGTCCTACGCCGCGCTACTTGCTGCTCAATGCAACTGTGGAAATGCACCTTGGACACAAAACAGAAGCAATCAAGTGGCTGGAAAAGTACGCGGCCACCGGCCTCTTCTTCGACCTCACTCAAGAGGGCAACATGAAGC
The DNA here is from genome assembly GCA_035652415.1 of Candidatus Angelobacter sp. Taxonomy (GTDB): domain Bacteria; phylum Acidobacteriota; class Terriglobia; order Terriglobales; family Acidobacteriaceae; genus Angelobacter. Next base: position 13,111 of record DASRDW010000047.1, read on the forward strand.
CGCTATCAGACGAAGAAGCGGGCAAGAAACTTATCGTTCAGATGAAAGAGAACAGCAAGCCAATTGCCAAGACAGAGTTCGTCTGCTCCCTGCCGCAGCCGGACATAATGCCCGAAGACATTGCATATATCAAAGGATCGAGTCTGAAATCTCAAGGCAGCTTTATCGTCTCCAGCATCCAGCACCACAGCTTGTATCGCGTTACGCTGCCCAAATCCGGCAGCAAAGAATGCGTTATGCAAGAGCTCCCTCTGCCTGCTGATGCCAAACACTGGCCTACCCTGGCAGTCTCCTTTGATCCCACGCGCAAGGCGCTTTGGGTTACCGCTTCCGCCATGCCCAGTTTCAGCGGCTTCCCCAAAGAAGACTCCGGCAAGACAGAATTACTGGAAGTGGACCCAGCCAGCAGCAAAGTCCTTCGCCGCTTTGCCCTCGCAACAAATGGCCCTGCTGTGCTTGGCGATATGTCCGTCACCGCCGATGGTACGGTTTACGTAACAGATAGCATTGGTGGTGGAGTTTATCGTCTGCACGGCGACCTTGAAACCGCCAAGTTGGAGAAAATTGCCGACGGTCTTTTCTCCCCGCAAACGCCGGTGCTGGCGCGCGATGGCAAGCGGCTCTTTATCGCCGATTACACCATGGGCGTCGCTGTCATCACTTTGCCTGCGGCGGGCGCAATGGCCAAGGTAAGTTATCTGCCGCATCCGGAAAACATTGCCGTGGTTGCTCTGGATGGTCTCTATCTCGATGACGATTCTCTCATCGGCATTCAGAACGGCACAGATCCGGAGCGGATCATCCGTTTGCAATTGAACCACGCGCAAACAGAGATCACCGGAGCAGAGATCATTGAGCAGGCCAGCGACCGCATGGGCGATCCTACCCATGCCATGCTTGTGGATGGCTGGTTTTACGTATCAGCCAACGTGGGCTGGGACAAGGTGGATGATGATACCGGCAAACTGAAAGACGGCTCAGCGTTCACGCCGCCGGTGTTGTTGCGCTTCCCCGCGCAAGCCCCTAACAAAAAATAAGTTGTCCTACTGGCTCTTGGCGGAACCGCTCATATCTTCAAATCGCTTGGCTTCAGCTTGAACCTCTGCGGCATTGGCTGCATTGGGCGCGGCCGCAAGATAGTCGCGCAACTCTCGCGCTGCTCCGGCGTAATCCTGCTTGCGGGAAAAAATATCACTCAGCAAGAGGCACACATCAGGATGGCTGTGCTGCGTGTCCAGGCTTTTGAATTTCTTCGCGCTCTCCTCGGCGGCGGCAAATTTCTGCAGGTTGTAATTGGCGGCAGCACTGAAAAAGTAAGCCAACGGAAATGCTATTGCATTTAATTTCAATACCTGGTCGCTAAACCGGCTGGCTTCATCCCATTTCTTTTCCCGCATGGCGATAAGGGCCAGGCTATACGTGGGATTGACGAACTGAGGATCGGCAGAAATGGCGCGTCCATATTCCGTGCGAGCCAGGTCAAGCTGTTTATTGTCGCGATGAATGTCTCCCAGCAAATTCCAGGCTGCAGCGAACTGCGGATAAATCTGTACAGCCTTGTGGAGTTCTTTTTCCGCCTCAGCTGGTTTTTCTTGCAGCGCTTTCTCTGCCTTTTCATAAGCGCGCATTGCGTTTTTGGGTGCGGACATGCTGGTTACGCTGATCGTGGTGCCCTGCGTATTTCCCATCCGCGCGAGAAAAATTGTGCCAATATTGTATTGCCATGTATCATCGCCAATTCGAATCAGAGCAGTGGTGGATTGGTAGCCGGCCAGAACTGCCTTGAACTCACACGCGCTCAGGCGCATAAGATGCTGCGCTTGGCTGGCTGCCGAATGCGACTGGGGATTGGCCGAAATACGCGGTTCGCTTTCGCTGGCATCCTGGAACGTGGTGTTTGTGCCTAGCTGGAATTCAAAGTGCCCTTTTGAATCCGTATAACCTTCGCGCCGGGTCACGTTATCGCAGACCTCTTCAATGGCCACCGGCTCCGGTATCCCACCTCCCCCTTCAAGCATGACTTTGCCGGAAATAAACACCGGCTGGACTGGGAGATCGGTGACCGTAGCATTCCGGTTAGGTATGTTGGTCAGAGATGGAGAGCTGCTTCCTCCGGATATACTGCGTTGCGCTAGGGCTGCTGACGCAAGCGCCATAATACTTACCAATATCAAGGCCGTGAAACGAGAGGAGCTTAAAGTCATTGCACCCTCCAACTTAGGATTTTTACGGCAGTGTGGAACGGACGCACCGAGCTTATAGAAATGGTACGCCTTTTGGCGAATTTCTGGTCTAAAAATTCATAAAATCCGGGACCTTAATTGTTCCAGTCTGGTATTGATAGATGCGCTAATGGGAGATGGTGCTCACGAGTTACAAAGAAGGCGGCATAAATCCATGCAAACACTTTGGTTTGTGTCTGGCCCTGGACCGGGATATGAATTGATAAGAATAAAATGGAGATATTAAAAGGACCCGCTCACTATTCTTTGCGCGTATTGCCCAGTTCAGCGATGATCTCCTGGCCCAGCATCTTGCTTCCGTCGTAGAACACCTCAATCAGGCGAGCGCGGGAGGAGCGTGCGTTGGCCATGGCCGTAGCCAGTTCAGTGGTGGGGAAGATTCCAATGATCTCCCACTTGCTGCCGCTCGTCTGTACCCAGAGCTCGTATTGTTTCCACTTGGCCATTCCGCTTAGTTTCTCATATCCGGCAGCAATTTCTACTGGCAAGCAGATTAGGACGTATCAGCTAAGAAAACGGGTGAGCTAATCGCCCACCCGGTTCGTCGATCTTAGGTTTATCTGAATTTTACCGGCTAGTATGCCGTGGCGGCGTTTCTCCAGTATCCATGCCCTCCCAGCCTGACTTCTCGCCCTGGTTCTGCTCGTCCAGCCATTTCTTAAGAGGCGCAAAGTAATCCAGGATCGCCGTTGCATCCATCTGCCGCTGGCCGCTGATAGCTTCCAGTTCGTCCGGCCAGGGCTTGCTCTTGCCCATGCTCAGCATCTTGTTCAGCCGTTCGCCCGCGGCTTTGTTCTTATAGATTGAGCAGCGGTGCAGCGGCCCTTTCTGTCCTGCGGCCTGGCAGAGCGCGCGATGAAACTGGAACTGCAGAATGCGCGCAAGGAAATAACGGGCATACGGCGTGTTGGAAGCAATGTGGTACTTCGCCCCAGGATCAAAATCCGCTTCGCTGCGCTCCACCGGCGGCGCCACACCCTGATATTTGGCCTTTAGGTCCCACCATGCTTTGTTGTACTGTGCAGGCGTCACTTCGCCGGAAAAGACTTCCCAGCGCCATTTATCGATCATCAATCCAAAAGGCAGGAAAGCGATCTTGTCCATGGCCTGCTTGAGCAGGTAGCCGATATCGGCGCTCTCTGGCGGAACCGTGTCCAGCAGCCCAACTTCTTTCAAGTACTCAGGCGTCACAGAGAGCGCAATGGTGTCGCCCACCGCCTCATGGAAGCCGTCATTCGCGCTGTCCTGGAACAGCGGCGGCTGGTCTTTATATGCGCGCTGATAAAAGTTGTGGCCCAACTCG
>DASRDW010000048.1:0-12377 GCA_035652415.1 Candidatus Angelobacter sp.
CAGGTTCAGCTTCCTCGATCCTGGTTAGCGCCTCTTGCCCATTTTTGGCCTCCGCAACACGATAATCGTTAACTTCCAGCATTTCCCGCAGAAGCTCACGATTTACGGCGTTATCTTCAGCTATAAGAATGGTGGTCATACTCTCCCTGCAAAACTTTCCAGTTTCGTGTTCCCAAGCATTTTGCTGAGCGTAACCAGCAACTCATCCCGCCAGAAACTGCCCTTTTGGAAGAGCGCTTTCGCTTCCCGTTCCAAAAGCGCAACGTCACCTTCTGTAAGATTTTTTGCGGTAAGAATGATAACTGGTATGTCCTTGAGCTGATCGCTTTCTTTTAAGTGCTCGATCAGCTCAAATCCATCCATCTCCGGCATAAGCAAGTCCAACAGTATTCCATTGACGGAAATCTGCGACAGTAATTCAAGAGCCTCACTTCCGCTGCTTGCGGTGTGAATCTCATACCCCACCGAGCGGAGTACGGTTGCTAACAAATCACGGGCCAAAGGATCATCATCCACTATCAAGACGCGACAGGGTTCTTTTTCCTGCGGCTGCACATGCTTACGGATTGTTTGCACCAGCAGTGACTTGTCAACCGGCTTAACAAGATAATCTGCTGCGCCCAAGGCAAATCCCATTTTTTGCTGATCAAGTATGGATACCACGATGATAGGAATATTCGCGGTGTCGGGTGCGCTTTTGAGACTCAAGAGAGCTTCAAATCCGTTTGAATTGGGCATCAGGATATCGAGTGTAATCGCATCCGGCCGCAGCTTTCTTGCTTTTTCAAGAGTTTCAGCCGCTGAAGTGGCGGTTTCAACCCTATATCCTTCAGGTTCAAGGTAGCTTGCCAGGATCTCTCGTGCGGGAACTTCATCGTCCACAATCAATATCAGCGGTTCTTTGTCAGATCGTTTTCCGGCAGGGAGTTGAGGCCGGGGCTTGGAAACAGGGGCTGCGGAAACCACCTTTCCTGCAGGGAGTGTGAAACTGAACCGAGCGCCTTTGCCAAATTCACTTTCTACCCAAATTTGGCCGCCCTGCTTCTCCACCAGGCGCTTGGTGATGGCCAGACCCAAACCCGTTCCCTCATGTGCGCCTTCACCATCAACTTGCCGGAACTCTTCAAAAATAACCTGCTGGTCTTCAGAGCGAATACCAATTCCAGTATCGGTAACAGAAACACAAATGTAGCCGTCTTCTTCAGCACACTGGATGCTGACCTCGCCGCCTTTTGGGGTGAATTTCACCGCATTGCTTAAAAGGTTATAGAGGATTTGCTTAAACCGAACTCGGTCCGCATATATGGGGCGAGCCACAGGGATTTCATGTGTTACTTGAATGTTTTTTGGGATCGCCAATGGACGGATGGTGGAAAGAACCTCAGGTAAAGTGTCTTTTACCTGAAATTCTTCGCAGCGTATTTCAAGCTGGCCGGCTTCCACTTTAGAGAGATCAAGAATGTCATTAATTAACTGTAGGAGGTGATGCGCACCGTTTTTAATGTGCGTGATAAAACGTTTTTGTTTCTCGTTTAATTGTCCTGCGGTCCCATCATCCAGAAGCCCGGAAAAGCCAACAATTGCGTTTAACGGGGTGCGCAATTCGTGGCTCATACTGGCCAGGAATTTGCTCTTGAGCTTTGTAGCCAGCTCTACTTCACGGTTACGAATTTCCAATTGCTGGTTTGCCGAGGCCAGGCTTGCAATGAATTTGCGTTTTTGTTCTTCATCTCGTTTTTTCTGGCTGACATCGACTGCGACAACTACTTCAGCCGAGAAGTCAGCAAAGTTGAGCGGGTAAGAGGTGATTTCAACATCAATCAGGGAACCATCTTTTCGCAGATGTTTCCAGTCGCTGCCATGTTCTCCTTCAGTGCTCTTCACGCTTTCCAGTAAAGCGGGAACATCCTCAGCCGGGCGAATGTCTTTCACTGTCATGGCCAGAAATTCGTCCGCAGAATAGCCATAGTTACGAACGGCAGCGCTATTCACGGCAAGGAACCGCAATGTCTCCCGGTCATAAACCCAGGTTGGAAATGGATTATTGCTGAACAGCCTGCGATGCCGGTCTTCACTTTCCTGTAACCGGCTTTCTGCCCGCCTGCGTTCATTAACGTCTTTGCGGACCGCAAAATAGATTAGATCGAGCATGGCAATTTGAAAGAAGACGATAAAACAAAATGCAATCGCTGCCCGAGAGCTGTTTCCCTGTGCCTTTTTCTCGCGAATGCTTTCCAGTTGCTCCTCTTCCGTCTTCATGCCTGCGATTGTTGCCCGAACGGTGGCAGTCTCCGCTTTTCCGTGACCAATAAGAATTTGCTGCCGCGCTGCCTCAAATCCGCTTTCGTGCCGGGAGTTGATGGTCTTATCGAGCGCGGTGAAGAGCGCCATGATCTGCGTACGCAAGGCATCAACACGCGTTTGCTGAGTCTGATTATTGGTTGTCAGTTGTTTCAGACGGTCAACGTGATCCAGAACATCTGTAAATGAGTCACGGTATGGTTTTAAATCGTTGTTTTCTCCCGTGAGCAGATATTCGCGTACTGCTGAGTTCCAGTCATCAAGCGCAACCTGGGTTGCGTTTAATTCTGCAATTACCTCATGCGCGTGTCCTATCCAGCGAGTGTTTTCCAGGGATTGCTGCGCATTCCTGTACGTTATGGCTGCAACCAGTACCAGAAGAAGGCCAACCAGGGACAGGCCGATTGCGGTTTTGCGCTCAATGGAGGCGTTCATAAAATGAATTCGTTTTTTCACTGGGGAAGAGAACACGGCTGAGTTCAGAACACACCTGTCAAAACCGATTGCGAGCGTAATGGCTCAGAGCCTTTCAATAATTTCTTGAATTCAGAAAAGACGTTGGCATCCCACCAACCCCGGGCAATTTCCTGCTCCATCGTTTCCAGGGCTTCTGTCACTGATAGTGCGGCTTTGTAAGGTCTGGCGGTGGTTAGCGCGTCGTATACATCCACAATTTGCAGTATTCGCGCCGTTATTGGTATTTGCTCGCCTTTCAGACCATCTGGATATCCTGTTCCATTCAGCTTCTCATGGTGGTGCCGGATGATCGGCAGAACCAAACGGAATGATTTAAGAGGAGCACAGATGCGCTCACCTACAACAGGGTGCTCACGCATGACCTTCCATTCCTCTTCCGTCAAGCGCGCCGGTTTAAGCAGAATGGCATCCGGTACTGCCACTTTTCCTATGTCATGAACAATGCCGGCGCGGGAGAGCGCAGTGATTTGATCAGCAGCAAGCCCCATCCGTTGGCCCAGGCGAGATGCGCAGTCTGATAAGCGAGAGCAATGGCCTTGTGTATAAGGATCCTTCTCTTCAATGCTGCGCGCCAGCGCAAAGAGCACGGACTCTGCTTGTTCCAGTTCGTCCGTATGCGCCTTCAATTTAAGCAAAGACCGAACGCGAGCAAGCAACTGGCTCTGATCCACAGGCCGGGTAAGAAAATCATCTGCTCCGGCTTTAATTCCTGCCATACGGTCTTGCGTGTCAGAGAGGGCAGTAACCATAATGACCGGGGTGAGGCAGGTTTCTTTATTGCTCTTAATTTTTTCGCATACCTCAAACCCGTCGAGGTGAGGCATCATTACATCAAGCAAAACGAGATCAGGTCGTAAAGACTTGAATAATTGCAGGGCTGCAGCGCCGTCTGCGGCCGTGACTACCGTATATCCAGCAGCCGTCAGCATCTCTTCAAATAGCACTCGATTCGGCCAATGGTCATCGGCAACAAGAATCGTTCCGTTTACTCTCTCGTCGGAGACATCCATAATTCTTGCTTATTGTCACACTACGCCAAAGCTATAGCCATGTTACGATGGTTACCTTTTATTTGGTTCCAAAATGGAACGGAAAGCCATTAGCAAAGATTAATAAACTGGCTTAATCGAAGTGGGACTACGAAAATTAGAAATTCTTAGAATGCCTGGTATAGGTAATTCCCAGACACTTGCTGTTCACACCTCAATATTTTGCAGGGGCTATCTCTTGCCGTCGAGGCTGGCCCACTCACCCGACTATGAAGCTGGCCCAATAAAAAGGTGCGCGCGGTTCTTGCGCCTGAGCATTGGCAATAAGACGCAAACGAGCTATTTGGTCGTTTTGTCTTTCTTGACGTTCGCCAAGCTGGCCACAATCTGCTGGAAATCCTTATCGTCGCGTATCCGGTCAAAGGCGTTGTCATCCAGCGCCTTTGTGCTGGTCAGGCCTTTTTTCAGCGCTTTCTTCAGCGCCTCGACCGCCGGTTTTTTCTCTCCGAGTTCTGCGTCAGCGGAGGCCAGCAGGTAACTGGCCCATGGGCTATCCGGCTGGATGATCTCGCAAGCCCGGAACATCTCTTTGGCGGAAGCATAATCTTTCTTGAGCATGGCCTTTTGTCCGTTTTCAACCGCAAAGGCAAAAGCTGAAGCCAGTCCGCGCGTGATCGCCTGCTTTTGCGCGAGATTGGAAGTTCCTTTCTGCTGGCGATAGGCATCGCTCGCCGCCGATTCGAGTTGCTCAAAAAAATCTGAGCGCTCATCTGGCCGCTCGCTAATGCCTGCCACCAGATCGCCCACCTTTTTTGCCACGGTGTCCTGTAACTCCAGTATGGCAGCTTCATTCTTTTTGGCTTTGCGGAATGCATCTGATTCGGCCAGCGTTTTGGCCATCGCTTCCTGGTCTTTTACGTCGCGGAACGTTTTGAAATCAGTGGTGATTGCACGATAATCCCGCACAGCCGCCAGAATATCGCCGTTCTTCTGCTCCGCTTGCGCCGCTGCCAACCGCTGCTCAAATTGCTGGTTTACAAAATTCTTGTCCACGCCGGTCAGGCCTTTTACCATCGCGCGCAGTTGCAGCCAGGCCAGCGCTTGGTCGGCGAACTCTGGAGGCATCCAGGTGTGCGGGCCGTCATAAACCACAAACCGGTTCACCGCGTTGCGTGCATCCAAGGCTTCTTTCAGGTGCAGCAGTTCGGAATAATTGAAATCTGTGGTTCCGGCCACCAGGAACAAGTCTGAAACTTCAGGGCCGGGCAGGGGAGCACTTGACGGCAAGCCTGCGCCATTGGCGATAACCCCTGCAATGCAGGTTTTGCAGTTCACCGCAATCGATGTCGCTACACGCGCGCCGCCTGAGAGCCCCGCAACATAGACACGTTGCCGGTCAATGGAGTAGCGATCTTCTACATCCTGCCCAAGCAGCCGGACGGCGTTTGCAGGATTTTCAAAGTTGCGTGAGTTATTGCTACCAACGACGATGAAACCGTATTTCTCCGCCGCATCATGAAAGAGCTTTACCGGAACTTCGCCGCGGCCAGCGGGATCAAAAGCCAGTAGCAGAGGCCATTGTTTGGCAGGCGTATAAGCAGATGGCAGGTAGAGCGCATAGCTGTTTGTGGGATCGGCTGTTACCGCCACTGAAGCATGGACAACGCCTGGCGTAGGCGTTTGCGCGTGGGCCGCCAAAGCCAGGGCACAAACCATCATCAGCAGAAGGGATTTCCGCATAGCTTTATTGTGACGGATTGAGAGAGTGGTTGTCACCCAATCCGCTGAATTGCTGGGATGAAACGTAGCCGCCGGTTTCCGCGCGCTCCTAAAGGTTTCAACGCTGAAGTGCATGTCCTTACGGGGTTCATTTCCGAAAACAGAACAGAGAAAGAGGATTCGCTGGGCTTTAACACCGCAGAATTTATATTGGCCCCTGATTTACATCCCCGCCAAAAACGCAACCCATTTCCTTAAATTTGTTTGGAGGCAAAGCAATGCAAATCAAAAAGCTCCACCACAGTCTCCCGTTGCTGACCCGCGCTGTATTGGCGCTGGCGGTTATGGTCACCCTCCTCCCCCTCACCGCGAGAGCTGACGATAATACCGTCACCTTCCTGCGCACGGATAATCCTGGAAGCTGGTTTAGAAACGTGGCCGGCCCTATTGCCGGCACGCAATCCCTGGCGGTGGCAAATCCCGGAGTTCAGGTCAGGTTTAAAGGCGATTCTGCCGGTGTCCACACCGTTACCAGCCTGATATTTCCGACGGGCGCTCAGGGCATGCCGTTTGATTCCGGCACTCTGCCCAATGACGCCCAGGTGCGGTTTACGCTGACAACGCCCGGACTCTACGTCTTCACCTGCAAGATTCATCCTTACATGTTTGCCGCCGTCATTGTGGATGACCCGGCTACCCCCGGACTGGACCTGGGCGAAAGCATCACGCTGGTGAACGGCATCACGGTGCCTACCAGCAGCGATCTCGCAACGCGCCTGCTGCGCACGTTCTTTATCGCTACCAATCCCGCCAACTGGCAGGACCACACGCTGGCTACATGGCACATCACCTATCCTGATGTGAACGTAAGAATCACCGGGGGCGCCGTGGTGAATCTGCCTGCCGTGCTGAATGCACGCTACGGAAATGACACGCCAATGGCTACGCCTTTTAACCCGGCAACTCCTGGCGTGGGCGAAGTCTGGGTAGATACGCAGTTCGAATTGACCAAGCACAAAGATAAGCCGGGAACCTCTACCAGCGTGAATGCAACCTCATGGGTGCCAATTCGCAAAGTGGCATTGCCGCAGGTTGATATGAATAATCCGCATAACATGTGGACAGACAAAAACCAAACCATGATCTACCAGACCCAGTGGTTTGATTTCCGCATGAGCGTATTCAATCGCACTACGGGAAAACTGGTTCGTGACGTTGAGGTCGGCCCCGATCCTTCCCACGTAATGACTCGCACTGACACTGACCATCTGCACGTGGCCCTGGATGGCGAAGACAGCCCCTTTGCCGTGGTGCAGTTGACGCCCGGTTGCCGCAATATCGAACGGCTTATCAATATCGATGAAGGCCATCCACACGCGCACTGGATGGGCCATGACGGCAAGACCATGGTCACGCCCAACACGTTCAGCGATACTTCAACGATTTTTGATTTCAATACTGACTCGGTTCGCGCACTGGTGCACACCACCGGCGCTCTGCCCATCGCAACCGGCATGATGCCTGATGACAGCAAGTATTACGTCGATAATTTCCTTGATAGCACGATCGACGTGGTCAACACACAGACCGGCGCGATCACAAAAACCATCAATCTGCTGGCGAATTACGACCCCATCTCCGGCGCCATTGCTGGCCCGGTAGGCGCTTTGCCGATTCAAACTCCAGTAAGTCCTGATGGCAAAGTCATGGTCACCGCCAATATCCTTACCGATACCATCACACTCGTGGATACAAAAACCGACACGCTGGTAGCCATGCTGCTTTGCGATGCCGGTTGCCACGGCGTGCAGTGGGGCGCTAAAAAAGGCGGCGGATATTACGCCTACGTCAGCAGCCAGTTTTCCAACACGCTGGAAGTGGTTGATCCGAACCCAGACGGCAGCGGTGATCTGACGCACGCCCAGGTTGTGGGAAGAATCCTGTTGAAGACGCAGCCCGGCACCGCGGTTGACGACCAGAATGTCGGCCTTGATGGCATGGGCGGACAGGGCGTCCTGCCGATTCCTGTGGTTTACAACGGCTGGGTGCAGAACCTGCCCGCAGCCTTTAAACAACTGCTCACTCCTGATCAGCTGAACCCGTTTCCGGCGAAGTAGCAAGCCTGCTTAGCAAAGAGGGAAATCAGGACAGAAGAATGGCTGGCCGTAACAGGCCAGCCATTTGTATTCAAATGGTTAAGATTTTCAAGTGACTACCGAATTCAGAGCCGGATATCAATACGCGATGAACTATTGCAACGCGCCGGCTTTTTGCAGCGGCGTAAGGGTTGGGCGATGTTTGGCTGTCTCTACCTGCACCATCACCACGCATGCCGGATCGCCCTGCAACATGCAGCGCGACTCCAGAACGCTCACATCTTCCTTATAGTGTTTGGCTGCGCCTTTCACAATGCCCTTGAGCAGGGCGCACATTCTGCGCGCTGAGTCGTAAGAGATCATCACTTTGTCATCGGCAAGACGGGTAACGGCCAATCGCGGCGGCGTTACGCCCTGATGAAAGCGCACTACTTTGTGGATGGTCTCCTCTGTATTGCACAGAAAATCCAGGAAGCCCCATTCCGGTTTCACCAGAAAACTGTATTGCGCAATCAACTGCGGCGCAATGAATTCGCCAAAATCCTCCAGAACCGCATTGGCTGTAATCCCAGTCATGTTGCAGGCTGTGTTCACCAGGGCAAGTATGTCTCCATCCGGATACACTGCGGCCGCTATATACATATTGCCCTTGAGACCGGCATTTTCCAGCAATGCATTCCATGTTTTTGCGTCAAACTTAGTTTCGACGTACCGCTTGAGTTCTGAGAATATCAACCCGTGCATAAAGTCGTTCCCCTCTGTAATCCGTGATTGAAAGTGATATTGGCGGCATCATACCTGTCCGCCTCAACATCTGAACCCAGGATTGTTCCATTTTCGGATTTCAGGAATAGACGTCCGAAAGGTCAGTCACCGTTGTGGACGCCACAGAACTTGAAGTAAGTGAAGGTTTTGCTGGCAGGGAACCAGGGACGAAACATTTGGTCCCAATTCTTTAGAAAATCTAATTACCCTTGTTACTGGCGGCTCGTTAGCTCTTAAGGCTACGCTTTTCTCGCATGATTTCCAGAGCCTGGATGCACGACCACGAGTTTCTCTCCGCTCTGGTCTATATCGCGATTTCTCTTGCGCTCATTGGTGCATTTACCTGGGTGGAACGCCGCTACTTGCAGAAATAACCAACCTGATCTATTGCCACATCCTACAGGCTTAGTTTGCCGTCAGACCAGAAAATGAATCCCAGAATTGCTTCTCAGTTTGCGGCTGAGCAACGCTCACCGGATACATAATCATTACTGCATAGGCATAGTTTTTGCCCCAATAGAGATTGCCATCAATCAACACTTTGGTGGTTTGCATGTCACAAGTCAGGTGGTACCAGTGGCCAATATAGCCATCAAGCGAAGGCGTCGGCGCCTGCTCAGAATCCACGGAGCACTTGGGCAATTCTTTGAATACAGCGTTTTTAAAGACCTCATAGGTAGCATTGTCCACGGTTTGCGGGCTGGAGTGGACCGTATAGATAACGGTATAAATGGCGGATTCATAACGCGCCATGAGGGTATGCGATTTCACATTCTCATCGCTGCTGTTGACGGTGTCGTCCGGGGTGCCCGGAAACAGGACCGTAAAATTGCCTTCCTTGTTGTCGTATTTCTTCCAGACATCTGTTTGCGCAGCCAGCGGAAGGGCCAGCAGATAAATCGCCAAGGCGGGTAAAACCAGCTTCCGAATCATATTTGTCTCCTTGTTGCAGAAATTGATCTGGGCCCAATATTGCGCTGATTTTCGCATGGGCTTACTGGCAGGCAAAGGATCTGCAAAGGTTATCTGATTACCGAGGTAAGGTGTCTTGCGAGGATCTTATAGCTGCTTTAGCCACCCAAGAAGGTCGGCTGTAACCTCATCGCGATTGGTTTCATTGAACAGCTCATGGCGTGCTTCAGGATAAAAGCGGTGCTCCAGCCTGGAGAACTCTGCTGCACGATAATCTTCCAGCCACAGCTTAAGCTGGCGGGTATTGCCGCTCACCGGATCGCGACCACCGGCAATCACGTAGATAGGCAGCGTCTTGGGGACACGCTCGCGGTGCTCCGGAGTAGAAACAGCGTCCCAGCCATCCAGCAAATCAATCCAGAGCTGCACCGTAGCTGGAAATCCGCAGAGCGGATCGGCAGTGTATTTATCCACCTCGGCGGGATCGCGGGAGAGCCAATCGAACGCAGTCCGCGCAGGAGCAAACTTTTTATTGAAAGCGTCAAAGGTAAGCGACTGGATCAATTTGCTTCTTCCGCGCGCTCCCAACCGCAGGCGTTCGGCGCGAGTAATGCCTCGCCCAATGGCCGCCAGCGAAGTAGGCTTGCCATTTGCGCCGGAGAGCACAATCCCCGCGAGTGAGTCTCCATGCTCGCCAATAAACTGTTCTGCCAGGATCGATCCCATGGAGTGGCCAATGAAGATAAGCGGAAGGTCCGGATGCGCAGTGGCAATGTACTGGTTCAACCGCCAAAGATCATCCATGCACTTTTGCCATCCATCTTGTTCGGCGAAAAAGCCAAGATCGTCCGGTGATTTTGCGGTGCGTCCGTGACCTCGATGGTCATTGGCATAGACTACGTAGCGCGCAGCGGTAAGCGATTCCGCCAGTCGCGCATAACGTCCAGCATGTTCTGCCAGGCCATGCGCAATCTGCACAGCAGCTATAGATGGAGCTGCTGGCAGCCAGCGATAAACAAATAGCTCTACGCCATCTGTACTGGCCAGAATGAAGTTTTCTGTTTTCATTAAACCTGGGTTAGCAATCCCCAGCTTAGATCAGCATTCTTACGCTGCTGTCCCCGCGCCATGGCACTTTTTATATTTTTTGCCTGATCCGCAGGGGCAAGGATCGTTTCTGCCGACCTTGGCTTGACCGCGCACCACTTGCTGAGGCGCGGCGCTGTTGCCGTTCGATCCGGCCATACGTGCCTGCTCCAACTCTCTCTTTTTACGGCGTTGGAACTGTGCTTCCAGATCATCCATTGAGGTTGAAGCGCGTTTGCGTGGCGGCGGAGGCGGTAGCTCGTCGCCATCGTTTTGCGGCAGCGCAGCCGCAGCAGCCTGTTGGGGCTGCGCTTCCACAATCTGCATGTGGAACAGATAGCGGATCGTATCTTCCTGGGAGCGGCGCATCATGTTCTCAAACATATCGAACGATTCGCGCTTGTACTCCACCAGCGGGTCGTGCTGGCCGTAACCACGCAGCCCGATGCCTTCTTTCAAGTGGTCCATGGCCAACAGGTGGTCTTTCCACTGCGTATCCAATACGCTCAGCATGATCATGCGCTCGTGATAGCGCATGGCGTCGCTGCCAATCTGCTTTTCCTTGGCGTCGTAAATATTCCTCAGCTTTTCAAAGATCGCGTCGCCCAGCTCCTGGCGATTCAACTGATCGGCCGCAATACCTTGCTTGGTCATGTCCAGCCCAAACTGCTCAATCAAGAATTTGTTCAGGCCGTCCGTGTCCCATTGGTCTGCGTGGATGTTGCGCGGCGCAAAGCGGTCCAGCGCATCCGCCACCATGGAGGCAACGTAATCATCCAGGATCAGCTCTTTCTGGTCGATCCCAGAAAGCAATTCCTTGCGCAGCCCATAAACTGCCACGCGCTGCTTGTTCATTACGTCGTCATATTCCAGCACGTGCTTGCGCGACTCAAAGTTCTGCGCTTCCACCGCCTTCTGCGAGGCTTCAATGCGGCGCGAGATCATGCGCGACTCGATTGGCACGCCTTCTTCCATACCCAGCTTTTGCAGCAGGTTTGAGATCCACTGCTTGGCCACGAAGATGCGCATCAGATCATCTTCCAGTGAGAGGAAAAAGCGCGATGATCCCGGATCGCCCTGGCGGCCGGCGCGTCCACGCAATTGGTTATCAATGCGGCGGGCCTCGTGGCGTTCCGTGCCCATAATATGCAGTCCGCCCACAGCCACAACCTCATCGTGCTCGGCGTCAGTGTCTTTTTTGTGTTTGCCGTAAATCTCGTTCCACTTATCCACCGGGCACTGATACTCAACCCCGTTGTAATAGAAGACAATGTGCTCTGAGGTATCCTGCTGCAGCACTACCTCGCCGCCGGCCGTACGCAATTGTTGCGCAACACCTTTCTTCACCGTTTCCTGGCGCGCTGTGAACTCAGGATTGCCTCCCAGCAGAATGTCAGTTCCGCGGCCGGCCATGTTGGTGGCAATTGTTACCTGGTTGAGCCGGCCTGCTTGTGCCACAATTTCCGCTTCGCGCTCATGGTATTTGGCATTCAGCACCACGTGCTTCACTGCTTTTTTCTTCAGCAGCTCTGAGAGCCGCTCAGATTTCTCAATGGACGTGGTGCCCACCAGGATGGGCCGTCCTTCAGCGCTGATTTTCTGAATCTCATCGGCTACTGCGTAGTATTTTTCCTTCTCCGTGCGATAGACGATATCAGGGTTTTCCACTCGCAGCAGCTTGCGGTTGGTAGGGATAATCGCCACTTGCAGGGCGTATATCTTTTCAAACTCCTCTTTTTCGGTTTCCGCCGTTCCAGTCATGCCGGCCAGTTTTCTGTACATGCGAAAATAGTTCTGGAATGTAACCGTGGCCAGCGTCTGCGATTCGCGTTCAATCTTGACGCCTTCCTTGGCTTCCACGGCCTGGTGCAAACCATCTGACCAGCGTCGTCCCGGCATCAGGCGGCCAGTGAACTCATCCACAATAATGACTTCGCCGTCTTTCACCACGTATTCAACATCGCGGCGGTACATGGCGTGGGCCTTCATCGCGGTTTCAACGTGGTGCTTCATCGCCCAATTTTCCGGGTCG
>DASRDW010000049.1:0-4594 GCA_035652415.1 Candidatus Angelobacter sp.
GCAACTCGCTTTTTTTTACGTGGCTGCCAATATCCTTATTCCAGTGCAGCAGATACCCATTGGTGCGGGCAAAGATCGCCGATTCGACATAAGGCTGGAGCTGTGCCGGAAGCACCAATTGGTCTGCGGCTGGCTCAGCGCTGGGCTTGGTTACGCCAACCGTCGGCACAGCAAGCCTTTCCGTCTCTTTGGCAAGCGCGCCGCGTTCAGTCAGCCGCCGTGCGATTGCGAAGCCCCCAGCCACAAGGAGGATAGCCAGCACAATAAGAGCGAGCCGCCCGCTTTTGGGGGGCTGCTGCTGGTTCGAATTCGGCGGGCTGCTTTTGGCCGGTGCCGGACTACGTTGTTCCGTAAGCTCTGTCATAAATCGTCTTTAAGTCCCGGAATAAACTTCATGTTGCGTTTCTGCGAGCCTAGCTGCCTTGGTCTCACGGCGTCCGTGAATGATGCTGAAAACCACCGGCACAAACAGCAGCGTTGCTACCGTGGCAAAAATTAGGCCGCCGATTACAGCGCGTCCCAGGGGAGCGTTCTGTTCGCCGCCTTCGCCTAATCCCAGCGCCATGGGCACCATGCCGATAATCATAGCCAAAGCGGTCATGATCACAGGGCGCATACGTGTATATCCCGCTTCCAAAGCCGCGTCCATTGCTGTGAGCCCGTCACGCATACGTTCGCGGGCAAATGAAATCACCAGAATGCTGTTGGCAGTGGCGACGCCCATGCACATAACTGAACCAGTAAGCGACGGCACGTTCAGCGTAGTATGGGTGAGCAACAGAATCCAAACGATACCTGCCAGTGCTCCCGGCAACGCCGTGATAATAATGAACGGATCAAGCCAGGATTGAAAATTCACCACAATCAACAGATAGATAAGAACAATTGACATCACCAAGCCTATGCCGAGGCCGGCAAACGAGCTGGTCATGGTTTCTACTTGTCCCCGCATCACAATGTGCGATCCTCTGGGCAGCTTCTTTTCATACTCAGCAACAATCTTGCGGGTGTCTCGCGCTACGCCGCCTAAATCGCGTCCTTGAACGCTGGCATAGACATCAATTACAGGTTGAATGTTGTAGTGCGATACAACAGCCGGAGTTACTCCCGGCGTAACTGTCGCCAAGTTCCCCAATATTTGCGGCGTCGCTCCGGGCGCGGCTATAGGCGTATTCATTAAAGCCTGCAGGGAGTTCACGCGATATTCCGGCGACTGGACCGTTACGCTATAAGAAACGCCGTTTTCAGGATTGAGCCAAAACGTGGGCTGGGTCTGGAAGCTGCCGCTCAAAGAAACCAGCAAATTTTGCGCGACGTCGCGCTGCTGCAAGCCGACTTGCTGGGCCAGAGTCCGATCAACATGCAAGTTCAGCGCCGGCGCATTCATGAGCTGCTGCACATGAACATCGGCAGCACCGGGCACGTGACGAAGCTGGTTTGCCAGGTCCTGGGCAATCTGATAATTCTGCGCCTGAGTCTTGCCTACAATTTGAATATCGATAGGGGATGGCAAGCCAAAGTTCAGGATTTGGCTGACGATGTCGGCAGGCTGAAAGAAAAATTCCACGCCGGGGAACTGTCGCGGAAGCTCATCGCGTAACTCCTTTACATATTCGGCAGTCGGGCGGTGATGTTCCTGATTCAAAGAGAACAGGATTTCGGCATCAGAGGTGCCAATGCTGCCGGCGGTGCTGTAAGAGTTGTTAATGGAGCTATAGGGCAGCCCAATGTTATCAAGCACCGTTACCAATTCATTTTTGGGAATGCGGCCGCGGACATAATTTTCAATCTCGTCGCAAAGGCGCGCTGTTTCTTCAATCCTCAAACCAGCACGGCCGCGCACGTGCATGCGGAAGATACCGGCATCCACTTCAGGGAAGAAATCCTGACCCAGGAAAAATACCAGCCCCATAGAAAGCACGCAGAAGATCAGGAAGGCGGAAACGAAGATCCTCCGATGCTTCATGGCGGACTTGAGAGTTCCGTGGTAAGACTCGCGCAGGCGTTCAAAGCGATGTTCAAAGCCGATCTGGAAGCGCTTGAATGGTGCAGTGATGCCGCGCCCGACCTTGAATTTGTCTTCATGCTCATGGCCGCGAAGCAGGTACATTACCAGCGTGGGAACCAGCGTTCGCGAGAGCAGATAAGAAGCCAGCATGGCAAAAACTACGGCTTCCGCCAGCGGCACAAAGAGGAACTTGGCCACGCCAGTCAGGAAGAACATAGGTACAAACACAATGCAGATGCACAGCGTGGAGACGAACGCCGGTACGGCAATTTGCGATGCGCCATCCAGAATGGCCTGCTTCAGTTCCTTGCCTTGAGCAAGGTTTCGATCAATGTTCTCTATTTCAACAGTTGCGTCATCCACAAGGATGCCAACGGCCAGCGCCAGCCCTCCCAGGGTCATGATGTTGAATGTCTCGCCCAGAGCGCCAAGCATGATGACGGAAGAAAGAATGGAGAGAGGAATGGAGATGGCAATGATCAGCGTGCTGCGCCAGTTCCCCAGAAAAATCAGAATCATTGCCGCTGTAAGGCAAGCGGCGGTCAACGCTTCGCGCAAGACGCCACTGATGGAAGCGCGCACGAACAGCGACTGATCAAACAAAAGCTTGATGTCAACGCCCTTTGGCAGCGTGGTCTCCACGCGCTTGAGCGTCTCTTTCATGTCGTTGACAATATCCAGCGTTGAAGCGCCGCCATTGCGCATTACCGTAATCAGCGTGCCGCGCAGACCGTCTTTACGGACGATATTGGTTTGCGGAGAGAAGCCGTCACGCACGTGCGCAACATCGCGAATGTATGTGGTTGTGCCGTTCTGCGTTTTTACCGGCAGCGCATTGATTTCGGCTATGGTATCTGGGCTGCCATTCATTGAGATGGCGTACTGCAATGTGCCGATCTTTGCCGTCCCTGATGGCAGAATCAGGTTCTGCGCGCTAATAGCGTTTACCACATCCACCGGCGTCAAGCCCTTGGCTTGCATCGCAGCCGTATCAAGATCAACGGCAACCACGCGCTGCTTGCCGCCGTAAGGATAGGGAATCGCGGCGCCAGGCACCGTGGTCATCTGCGGGCGAATGAAGTTTACTGATAAATCATTCAACGCCTGCTCCGGCAGAGTATTGCTGCTTATGCCGATCTGCACGATGGGAACGCTGGAAGCGGAGTAAACGATGATCAGCGGTGGCTGGGTTCCCGGCGGCAGGCTTCTAGTGGCTGTCTGCGAGATGGCTGTTACTTGGGAAAGCGCAATCTCCAGATTTGCCCCAGGATGAAAAAAAACCTTGGTGATGGCGCGTCCATCCATGGCCTGTGTTTCAACATGCTCAATATCATTGACTGTGGTGGTAAGTCCTCGCTCTGTGTTGCTGACAATCCGGTCCGTCATTTCCTGCGCGGACATGCCTGTGAATTGCCAGATGATGCTTATAACGGGGATATTAATGTCCGGGAGAATGTCTACGGCGGTGCGGAGAATTACTACAGGAGTGAGAATGAGGATTAGCAGCGCCATCACGATAAAGGTGTACGGCCTTTGCAAGGCCAGGCGAACTATCCACATCTGCTAGTCCTTTATGGAGAAGAATCGAGCCACTGTGGCCACCCCGGTCAGAGCGGCAGAATCACGTGCATAGGTGTATGGACGTCAAACAACAATGCGGAGATTCATGTTGATTATATTATTAGAGCGAAACTTGCTCTCTGAAGTTTCGCGAAGATGTGTTAAGTTCTTTACGCTGGCGGCAGAATTCGGCGGCAGAACCAGCTACTTTTAGCTCTCCCCGTAAACGGGAATTGCCGTACCATGCACGAGCCTGGCTTCATTGCTGCATAAGAACAGGATGACCTGCGCGATCTCTTCAGGCTTGGGCCATTTGGAAAAATCCGCATCAGGCATGGCCTTGCGATTGGGCTCAGTATCAATAATGCTGGGCAGGACCGAGTTCACGCGCACACCCTGCCCTTTTACGTCCTGGGCCAGGCAATCAAAGAGCGCCAGAGCCGCGGATTTTGAGGCCGCGTATGCAGCAGCGCCGGCAGCATGTTCAAAAGCTGCTTTGGCGGCGACGTTCACAATTGCTCCGCTCTTTTGCCGCAACATCGCCGGAACCGCAGCGCGCGCCAGGTTATAACCCGCGTGCAGATTCAGCGCCAGCATCAACTGAAATGCCTTGGGACTGGTTTCCCAGAGCGCTTTTCCGCCTATATATCCGCCAATGGTGTTCACCAGAATATCCAGGCGGCCATGACGCGCGACAATCCCATCCACCAGTGCGCGGCAAGCTGCTTCATCCGTAGCATCCAGGGGCAGGAGTTCCAGATGCGCGCTGGGGCCGACGGCATCGCGCATGGCGTCAGCTTCGTCCTTGATGAAGTAGCTGGCAATGACTGACGCTCCTTCATGTAGAAAGCTGAGCGTTACAGCGCGGCCCAGCCCGCCGGTGCCGCCGGTGATGAGAGCTACTTTTGAGGTGAATCGATTCGCCATAAAATAGCCAAGCCCTTTCATGGTTCAGAATCAAGACCTTTCCGGTCTTGTATTCCATCCTGCCGTTCGATAAAATAATACTGGATTGGTATTGTATCT